>DATKXY010000081.1:0-18026 GCA_035528795.1 archaeon
GGGGCCGTGCTCGTGAAAGCGCAGCTTGTCCCTGTTAAGGCCCAGGGCCAGGTAGTACTGCAACCGGTCTTCTTTCCACTTGAGGAACCATTCTTCATCGGTTCCGGGCCGGACAAAATACTGCATTTCCATCTGTTCGAATTCCCGGGTGCGGAAAATGAAGTTGCCTGGGGTGATTTCATTGCGGAAAGCCTTGCCGATCTGGGCTATGCCGAATGGGATCTTGCGGCGCAGGGCGGTCTGCACGTTGAGAAAGTTCACATAGATGCCCTGGGCTGTTTCAGGCCGCAGGTAGACCAGAGAGCTCTCGTTCTCCACCGGTCCCATGTGGGTTTTGAACATCAGGTTGAACTGCCGGGGCTCGGTGAGAGTTTCCATGCCGCAGGCAGGGCACTTGTGCCCCTGGATTTCATCAGCGCGGAAACGCTGCTTGCAGTTTTTGCAATCCACAAGGGGATCGGTGAAACCATCCACATGGCCGCTTGCCACCCAGACTTTGGGGTGCATCAGGATCGAGGAGTCGAGCCCCTCGATATCGTCCCTTTCGAATGTCATCCAGTGCCACCAGAACTCCTTGATATTGCGTTTCAGCTCGGTGCCCAGCGGCCCGTAATCCCAGCACGAGTTAAGCCCCCCGTAAATCTCGCTGCTCTGAAAGATAAATCCGCGCCGCTTGCAGAGGCTGACAAGCTTATCCATCACGGAGCCCTGATCTTTAACCGCCATCGTTTATTTCTCCTTGGAATTAAAAAATCGATGCAATTCAATATCAGGTCTGGAAATTTAACCAGATAAGGGGGATAAGTCAACGGCGCTAAAGATTTGAGCAGGTATGATTCAATGAAAGTTCTCTCAGGCCGGCCGCTGTTAAAATTCTAGCGGGCTGAAAGCAGACTAAAATTTGACAAGCATTCACCTGGATTAGTATCTTATTGTTCCTTTTAGAAAGAAATGAAAATTATTTGAAAAAAGGTCCTTGTTCGGGGACAACATGACAGCCGGAGTTTTCCCACAGCGCCTGACCCTGGCGCAGAAAAGAAAGGCGCAAAAAGGCTTTCTTTACTTTGCGACCATCAATGCGCTTTCCTATTCTGCTCTTGCAGAAAGCGTCCTGGTGCTTTTTGCCTTGAAGCTCGGAGCCAATGATTTTCATGTGGGCCTGTTGGCCAGTTATATCTACCTGACAGCAGTGTTTGTACTGCTGGGTAAGATCATGGTTTCCCGATGGGGTGCGGCCAAGACTTACAGCCTGTGCTGGCTCCTGCGCAACCTGGCAGGCGGTCTTTTTATTTTCGCCCCCTGGATCTGGAGCAACTACTCACATAACCTGGGCCTGTTCTGGCTCCTGGGAGTGAGTTTCGTATTTTTTTCTTTACGCAGCATGGGAATCTCGGCGGACAATGTCCTGATCAACGATGTGACCAGCGAACAAGACCGCGGGCGCTTTATCAGCCGCCTTTTCTTTTTTGGCTATGTGGCCATGCTCAGTATGCTCGTGGCGGTCAGCTTCTGGCTGAAAGGAAATCCTGCTTTTTTCCATTTCCAGGTCGTAGTGGGCGCAGGTTCTCTTTTCGGAGTGGCGGCTTCGATATTTTTATGGCGCGTGCCGGAGTCCGAGGGCCCGAGTAATTCAAGCCGCGAACCCATGCTGAGCGCTCTTTCACTGGTCTACAGGGAGCGCAGACTACAGCTTTTACTCGTAGCCTGGGTGGCTGCGGTCTCGGCAATCCAGTTGCTTGCGCCTTTCCAGGTGCTGGCTGTTAAAAACGGCTATTTAATTTCCGACCAGGGCGCGGTCGTTTTTGTTGTGCTTCAGACTCTGGGCCTTGTCACTGCCTCTTATCTCGACTCCCTTCTCGTGGACCGCTCGGGTCCACGGCCGGTGATGATAATCAACCTGTTGGGGCTTGGTATTCTCAGCCTGCTCTGGGCCATCTCGCCAGGGGAAATCAATTACATTTATACTGGCGCCCTATTTTATCTGGTCGGTTTTTGCATGGTCAGCGTGCAGATAACCCTTTCCCATTACTTCCTCAACACGGTCCGCCAGGAAAGCCTGCTCAACCTGTATTTGTTGATCACAGTGCTCCAGGGAATGGCCGCAGGCTTTATCGGAACTTTTCTCGGAGGCGGCTTGCTGGAGGCGATTCGCAATTTCGGCCTGCAAAGAATCGAAATTTACCGCACTTATTTCCTGTTCGTGCTCGTTGCGCAATTCGTGGCGCTTGTGATGGCTTTACGCCTTAAGCCGCTTGCCGAGAGACATATCAGGAGCGTGCTCGGGATGATGTTCAGCGTGCGCGAATGGCGGACACTTCTCTCCGTGCAGCGGCTTTCCGAGATCCCGGAACTGGGTAAGGCCCGCCAATTGCTGGACAGGCTCGCCAGCCTGCGCAGCGAGGTTAGTGAAAAGACCCTTCTCGAATACCTGGACAGCCCGCTTTTTACTATCAGGACAACTGCTCTCGAAGCCCTGGACAAGATCGATTTCGGGCCTGAGGCCGCCCGGCGGCTGATTCAGGAAGTAAAAACCGGTGAATTTACTACTGCGTTTCTCGCAGCGGAAATCCTCGGCGCTCATCATGTAGAGGAAGGGATGCCCGTACTTCGGGAGGGTCTCTACAGCAATGATTTTTTCCTGCAAGGCAAGGCCATGGTGGCTTTAGCGGAGCTTGGAGACAGAGAGTCTTTCGGCAGGATATACGAGATCTTCCAGCATACCTACAACCCGCGGCTGGTGATCCACGGAGCCCGGGCCATCTTCCATACTGGCGACAGGAGCAACATCCCTCTGCTGTTCAAAAAACTCGATCCACGCATGCTGCCCTCAGAGCACGATGAAATAATGCACACTGTGTTTGCCCTTTCAGGCTGGTCCGAGGAGAATTTCAGGCTCATGACCCTCTATAACCGCGATCCCCAGCAGGGAGTGGACGCACTCAATGACGAGGTGGAAACAAAACTGCAGGCTGCCAGCGGGAAAATCTCAAGCCGCGGAGAACTCCTCGTCAAACGCGCCCTCGATGCACTGGCAGCAGCTAAAGATACGCCGCCCGAGGCGCTGATTGGCCTGTTGAATGAGACCGCCGGTCTGCCGACTGAAAAAGCGCACTACCTTCAGAGCCTCCTCGCCGATAACGCGCGCCTGGCAAGGGAGGCTCCGCCCAGGCTCCTTTTTGCCCTCACCATCCTGGGAGCGTTTATCTATCTCGAACAGTTTGAGAGAAAGTGAGCGAAAGGCCAGGTACCCGGGGTATACAGCGTTTATGCCAGTCGATGAAACAACGGACTGCAAAAGCAGAAAATAAGCGGTCGTTATTTCGCAGACACTGTTATAGATCTCAGCCGGGATCAGATTTTTCTGGCAAAATACATAGGCAGGCCTGAGGGGGGCTGTTATAGACCGGTATTTTCTCAGCCAGCGCAGCGAGGGGGTGGCGGCTGTGCGACTGAAGTCGCACAGACCGTTGCGCTCCCAGCGCAACGGTGCGCATTTCATGCGCCCGCCACCCCCGGGCTCAGGGAGAACGCCCCTGATACCTGACTTGGGAATAATACCGGTCAAATGCTGAAATCGGAAAATTGTCCAAGCCTGATGTTTCAGCTTGCCGTAATCACCTCCCAAAAAGGAAGTCCGGAAGAATCGGTTTTTTTCTTTAGTCCGTTGATTTTTTTCACACTGTTTCCAGGAATCTGATAATCAAAATCGGAGTTGTTTTTAAAAAGAAATCGGTTAACAAGCTTCTGGACCTGCTCGTCTTTCAGGACAAATCCGTGGCTGTATTCTTCGAAAAAAATACTGTCTTGGATTACCAGAGTTAGAATTGACTCAAAATAGCAGCAGGAACTAACGTGGGGGACCCGGCTATCGCCGTTTTCGATTTTGCAGGCTTGTGTCAGAAAAGCCAGGATATTGTGTATAAGGAATGTGGATAGAGAAAAACAGGGTTTAGCGCGAGGGTAGGCTATTTATGAAGGGGCAAAATCACTGGGAGACTGATCCATTCAGCTATTATTCAGGGTGGTCAGGCCCTCGCATTGCTTGGTCGTTTTAATGCTAAGGATTGTAATTTTAAGCTTGCTTTGCGCTGTACCTGCCTTTCTGGTCGAACAGGGTGATATCCTTGTAACCGCTCTTTATTTTTGCGCTGTGCCTGACACCCTTCGGTATAAAATATGAATCACCTTTTCTGAACAGGGATTTCTTGCCGGCGATAGTGAATTCGATTTGCCCATCCAGTACGGCGCCCCATTGCGCTGCATGAGAATGTTCGGGAATTTCGGCATCCTTGTCAAAAGCCATGAAGATTATCTGTTGATTCTCCCCTTGAAACAGATACGCATGCAGTCCTTGGACCGGGATGTCCGCTTCCGGCAGATTCCTGATTATATCAGGGAAAAAATCATCTTTACCCAAGGTTCCCCCCTATTTTTTGAGCTCGATCTCCCAGAGGTAGCTCGAGCGCCGCAGATTGTCTATTTCGCCGCCGTAAAAGGTTCCCCGCTCTTCATCCATGGTCAGGCAGTGGATTTTCTCTGCACTCACGCCACGCTCCGGGTCATATATCGGACCAAGGTCCTCGAACTCTCCACGGTTCCTGTGATAACGGAATATGCGCGCGCTGTCCTTGTCTCCGGCAGTCAGGTAGAGCGGGCCATCTTTGGCGACCACTATCCCGCCCAGGCGCTCGAGATAGAGGTTCGGCTTGCCCAGGCAATCAGGAGTCCTTGTGCGAGGATTCAGTCTGTAGAGAACTCCCGAGCGGCTCCCGAAATACAGATAACCATCACCTCCGTTCACAGCCTCATCGATCATCTCTGTGGAGCTTACTCCCTCACCTTCCAGGCCGTACTGTAAATATTCGATCTTTCCCGCATCCGGATGGTAGCGCAGGAAATTCACCCGGTGTCCCTCGGTGGGAAGACTGCCTTCGCTGTAGTAACTCCCCCAGGTTCCCCAGACCCAGCCGTTATCGTCAATAACCGGCCTGTGGGCCTGGCCGATAAACAGGCAGCTGCCGATAAGCCCCAGGTCAGTAGATTTGCCGGTGTCTAGATCGTAGCGGAACATGTGTTCCGGCATGAAAGTGAACCCGTAGAGGATTTTTCTTTCGCGGTCAAGGGCCAGAGACTGGATATAGGCCTGGGGCACAGGCACAGCGAGAACCTCGATCTTTCCTTTACCTCCCGGCCGGTAACGGAATATCCTGCCTCCGGGAGCGCGGTTTGATTCGTCGATATCGTGAAGTAAGGCTGTGGCGCCGTAAATATAACCGTCATCCGCAAGCACCAGGCTGCGATGGATTTTCACCTCGTACGGCTCGGCTACCCGGCCATAATTCATGGAGCGGAATTTTTTAGTGACCGGATCGAAAACATGGAGCAGGTCATTGCCGAAATGGGTCAGGCCGCAGTGCACGAGCCGGTCGACGGGGCAGTACATCACAGTGGTAAAGGCGATCCAGTCTTGCAGGGCCCGCTCATCGCTCTTGAAATCCCGGAAAGTCCAGCCTTCGAAAGCCTCATAAAAGTTGCCGTATTCGAGCTCTTTAATGGCGTAAGCCATGACTTTTATTTTTCCGGACATCGCACCCTCTTTAAATTTTCAAAACATGTGCGTTTTATGCATCAGTTCTGAAATTTTTTAGAAACAGGGAATGATCGTCGAGAAAGCTAAATATACGCGCCCTGGGCTTTCAGCTTCGAGCGTAATACGCCGGTATCCACTTTCCTGAAATCGAAACCAGAGCTGTGGGCCAGTGCTGCGGCAGCCCCGGCTGCATGGCCGATACTCATCACAATGGGCTGCACCCTGTAGGCGGAGTGGGCCTCGTGCGTGCCCCAGATAGCCCTGCAGCCCATGATCAGGTTATCGAGACCTTTTACCACCATGGAGCGGTAGGGAATGCTGTAGGACTTGCCCTCTTCGATCTCGATAATCGTAGTGCCGCCCCCGGTGGGATTATGGATATCGATCGGGTAGCAGCCCCTGGCCACAGTATCCTCGAACTCCCTGCACTCGAGCAGGTCCTCCTTGGTGACCTGATGGTCGCAGACCACCCTTCTCGACTCCCGCACGCCCACATTGGCCGCTACCTGGCTAATATAGGCCTTTTCGAATCCCGGCAGGTACTTGCTGGCGAAAGCCCCGACTCCTCTCACCTGATGCAGGCCCTCGATTTCCATCCGGGTGAGGTGGTAGGGGTTGGTGGCATCGAACTTGACCAGGCGGGTGGTGTTAAAAGCGATCGTGCCGTCGTGCGGGGTATCGAACCAGAGAGTGTCTTCACGGGGGCTCGGGAATTCGCCAGCGGCCCGGGCCTTTTCGGTCAGGTTTTTGAAAGAGCGGGTGTCTTTTCCGGAATCGACAGCTTTAGCGAGCTTTTTCGTATCGACACCGGACATTTTGAAAAACAGGGTGGATGGCTGGGTGAAACCGTCCTGCTCGCGCCCCAGCTCCCAGTCCGCCCCGGCAAAGCAGGCCAGGTCTCCATCCCCGGTAGAGTCTACGAACAGATCGGCCGAGAACCGCATCTCACCGGCCTTGTTGGCCAGCCGCACCTCGGTCACTCTTTTCCTGCGTACCGTGGCGCCGAAAATGAACGAGTGGAAAAGGATCTCCACCCCGGCATCCAGGCAGAGATCGAGCTCGACCATCTTCAGGACTTCCGAGTCCGTGGCGGACTGATGAAACCCGGAGCCGTAGCCCTTGTTTTTGATAAGCGCCCGGCGGACTTCCTCGAACAGGCCGGAGTTGACCTGCGTGCCCCCGGTGGCAAAGGGCATGAAAGGCTCCACAAGTCCGGCTGTGGCCATACCCCCCAGAAAACCGTATTGCTCGATAAGCAGCACTTTCTTTCCGGCCCTGGCGGCCGCAACCGCTGCGCACACTCCTCCCGGTCCGCCGCCCGAGACAATGATGTCGTAATGCCCATCCACGGGCCGCACCGTATTTTTACCGCCTTGCGCCTTTGAATACTGGGGCAGTATCCCGACAAGGGCTGAGGAACAGAGAAGGCTTTTGAAAAAGCCACGGCGACCTTGATACCGGCTCATAGAGCGCTCCTGGCTGAGATTAGAGGTATGTTTAAATGTTAGGATTTTTACAAATGTCACTCTGAGAGATTATCTCTCACAATTTTCTAACTGACTGATAAATAAAGTGTTCCAGGTTCAGAGGCACAAAGGAACAAAGGGGCATAGAGAACTTGAAAATCCACGAAGAAAGGCGAAAATCGAACGACTGTTTTTGGCGTTTAACCTGATAATTTCATAATAAACAGTGACAATAACTTTGTGCCTGGTTTTTCTCGCTCGATTTGAATTTGAAGACCTGACAGTTTTAAAAAATTATTGTATGATAGGCTTTATCATAACCTTTGCCCTTTTATCCCTCTGTAATTTTGCCTCTTTGCTCCTTTGTGCCTTTGCCACTTTGTGCCTGAAAGTTTAAATTTTGCGAATGACCTGTTTTATCTAAGAAATACCTGAAAATTTCAAATATCTTTGGCTAGGATTTGCCGTAAAGTAAAATAAAAAGATATTTGATTGGTCTTGCATCCGCCTTGTAGAATATTAGCCCGAAGGCACGCTTAGCAAAATGCCCTGCAAACCCAGGGTACCGGTCATCTCCGGGAGCATTCGCCGGTGGGTGAATTTTATGTTCCCTTGGAACCGGGTGGTTTGCGCACAAACAGGAGATCGCCCTGCTTTGCGCCGATATCCGAGGCGATCACCTGGCATTTGGCTTTCAGTAGAAAGTAGATCTCGTTCGGGATCTCGCTCAGGGTTTCAAAGTTGCCCTGGCCCTTGGCGATCACGACATCCGATTTTGCGAGGTGCCGGTGGAACTCCTCCGAGCAGTCCTCGAGCAGACAGCCTGGAGCATCGTCGCCATTGGTGATCACCCTGGTGACCACCTTATCGATTCCCGCCTGGATTGCATCCTCCAGAGTGGCGTCGTTGAGTATCGGGGCTCCTCGCACCACGAAGGTCAAATCCAGCGGCCCGAACATTTCCTGCATCGTTTCGATAAAAAGTCGGTCAAAGACAATCTCCCCGGCGTTGTCCCCGATATATAGAATAGCGCCCGAGTCTCTGAGAGCCTGTTTGAAAAGCTCGGCAGTTTCCTGGTGGTCCAGATGGGCTGTGAGGGCCTGGTGGATAGTGCCTTGGATTTCGCTCTCGGTGAGAGTCGCTTTGACCCCGAAATCGATCACATTGCCGGCCATTGCCAGGCGCAGCGCTGTCTCGAAGGGGTCGCGGGCCTGGGCCAAATGTTTTTTCAGCTCCGGCAGAATGCCGAGCACATACTGATTGGAGCGCACCTTTGCTTCGCGGTAGGGGTCTGAGACAGCACTTAATTCGCGCAAGTGACGGTGCAGGTTGCGGCCCATGGCCGGAGGAGGCAGGGAATAGTCTATTTCCGCAGCCATCTTTAAAGCCCGGCGCAAGATCTTTTCGTGGAAATCCGGGTCATCCGAGACCAGCCGGGCGGCATCGATTGACTGGCGGATAAAACAGGGTATGCAGTCGGGGTATGTTTTCATGGCTTGAGTCCTTAAGATTAGTCTGAGAAACAGTCGAACCTGAGACTTTATCGCTGACGGTTCGGATCGCCTGGCACCCCGGAGAGTACCGGGAAGTCAAAAAAACCCTCAGTCGGGCAATTTCACCGGATGCGGCGGACTGGCCCCTCGCAGCACAGCGGCCAGGTTGTCTGCGGCAATCTGCGCCATGTGGGCCCGGGTCACCGTGGATGCGCTGCCGATATGGGGCAGAAGCACAGTATTGGGTAATCTTGCAAGTTCCGGGTGAAGTTCCGGTTCCTTCTCGTAAACATCCAGTCCCGCTCCAGCGATTTTCCCGGAGCGCAGGGCCTCCACCAGGGCGTTTTCATCCACAATCGGTCCCCGAGCTGTGTTGATCAGGAAAGCTGTGGGCTTCATGAGAGCGAGCAGCCGCTTGTCGATCAGGTGGCGGGTCTCCGGGAGCAAGGGAGTGTGCAGGGTGATAAAATCCGCTTCCGGGATCAGGGTCTCGAGTGTTTTATAAATTGCGCCGAGTTCTTTTTCGACCTCCGGTTTCCTGGAGCGGCTGCAGTAAATAATTTTCATGTTGAAACCCGCGGCCCTGCGGGCAACCGCAGTGCCGATCCGGCCCATGCCCACCACTCCGAGAGTCTTGCCGAAAATGTCCTGGCCCAGGAAAAGTTCCGGCGCCCAGCCGCTGAAATGCCCTTCCCTGGTGTAGCGGTCGGCTTCCCAAATCCTGCGGCCCACAGCCAGAATGAGCGCCCAGGCCAGGTCCGCGGTTGTTTCGGTAAGCACGCCCGGAGTATTAGTGACCACTATACCGCGCTTTTTCGCTGCCCTTAGATCGATATTGTTGTAGCCCACTGCATAATTGGAAATGACTTTCAGGGAGGGGTTGCGCTCCATAAATGGATCGTCGATCCGGTCGCTCAGCATGCTCAATACACCCGCGCAGCCGGAGGCCAGGCATGAGAGCTCCTCATAGCTCAGATCCCGGTCGTGAGGGTTGACAACGACCTCGAACTCCAGGCGCAGGCTGTCCAGGGCCGGGCCGGGAATCTTGCGGGTAACCAGTACCTTGTCTTTCATGACTTTCGATCCTGTGAGATCAAAGGCGGGTTCAGGCCATGGCCCAGGCGCGCATGAGCACTCTTTTGGCGCAGGCGATAACCCATTCGCTCTTTTCTCCGGGTGCCGGTTTCACCTCAAAGCTTACCATGGGCGGACTTTTGCGCCTCAGGAAGCCGATATTCTTGAGGGCGTTGATAAAGTCCCGCACCTGTGGCACCTTGTTCACGCCCTCCGGGGTGCCGAACCCGGGGTGCTGGTCTCCATAAAGGGGATGTCCTTTCCGGGTGACTGCATTGCCCAGGTGAGCAGCCAGAATGTAATCCTGGACCGGCTCGAGGGCTTCGATAGGTGATTCGCCCAGAAGCGGCAGGTGGCTTAAGTCCACCAGAACCCCGAAATTCTGGAATCCCCGGGCGTAAACCATCTCGCACAGATGAACCGCAGTCTCGGCTGGCCCGACCAGGGCCTTTTTATCTATATTGCGGTCGAAAATTTCGAGCACTATCGGCGGGCCATTCCGGGATTGGCTGTAATCGCAGACTTGGGAGATAAGCTCGGCGGTCTGAAGCAGCGCATCCGCTCTTTTCCGCCTCCCGCCCTTAGGGTCCGGCCCTGAGAGCATGGCTACAGCCTCGGCTCCCAGCGCCAGGGCCTGATTCACATGTCTTTTCAATACCTGGAAAGTCCGCTTCCGCACCGCTTTTTTCGGGGAGCCCGGATCGAGCTGCTGCCCGAGGATCGCAGGTTGTGCGGCAAGCACCACGCCGAGCCCGGCTGAGGTGAGAAGCTTGCGGACCGGCTCGAGAAGAGCCTCATTCTCCAATGCTTTCAGTTCCACGGCGCGGAAGGCTGGATCGCGCGCTACTATCTCGAGTGTCGGCAAGAGCAGGCTTTCATCCTGTACCGTTTCCGGGAAGGCCATGAAATGGACCAGTCCCAGCCTTAAGTACTGTTCGATAAGCTCTGTCATTTTTTGTCCCGAATTTGCTTAGTGAAAATGATTTCAGACACACTCCTCTATTTGCCGGGGAGGGGTGGAGATTTAAAGTTTATTTCCAATTATCAGGCTTAGATCCCGCTCGCTGTGGCGATATTGCGGGCGACCAGAAGGATCCCGGCGATAGTCTTGGAATCGGTAATCCGGCCTTCCGAGATCATGTCCACAGCTTCGAGCAGATCGAAAGCTTTGACTTCTAAACGCTCTTCCGGGTCAGGTCTGGCTGTTCCCGGTTTGATATTGTCGGCCCGGAAGAGATGGATTACCTCATCAGAAAAGCCCGGCGAACTGTGGAGCCAGGCCAGGGGCTTGAGCAGTCCGAGATTGTAGCCTGTCTCTTCACGCAATTCCCGTTCCGCGCACTCTTCCGGCTTCTCTCCCGGCTCGAGGATGCCTGCGGGAATCTCCCAGAGGTAGGTGTCCGGAGGGTAGCGGTACTGGCGCACCAGGATGATTTTCGCCCCCGGCAGGCAAGGAACCACTGCGGCTGCGCCCTGATGACGCACCACTTCGCGCCGTGCGGGTGAATCTGTTTCCGGCTCGATTACCTGATCCACATCTACTGCCAGGAGCTGACCCTCGAAAACCCTCTCGCCGGAGACTCTTTTGGCTTTTCCACCCACTGGATTTTCCTTTCCTTTGGCCTTTGTGCTTTAGGCTTCAGTAATCCGGGACAGCCCGTGCGCAGGCCTCCCGCAAATTTCTGATAGTTTCCCCGTAGTCTCTGCTGTGAAAGATGAAAGTTCCGGCCACCAGATTGTTCACTCCAGCCGCCACGGCGCGCGGGGCGGTCTGTGGGTTGATCCCCCCGTCGATCTGAATCATGGGGTCCAGGCCGTTTTCCAGACAATACCGTTTTAGAGCGCGCACTTTGTCCAGTACCTCGGGGATAAATTCCTGGCCCCCGTAGCCGGGGTGAACACTCATGAAAAGCACCAGATCCACAAGGTGGGCCAGATCGATTACAGGCTGGACCGGGGTGTCCGGATTGATCGTGATCCCGGCTTTGACCATTTTAGAGTGCAGGTAGTGGATCAGCGATTCCGCATCTTTTGCTGCTTCAAGGTGGAAAGTAATCGAGTCTGCGCCAGCGGATATGTATTTGTCGACATGTTTTTCCGGCTCCACAATCATCAGGTGGGCGTCAAAAGGGAGAGCGCACATGTCTGTGTAGCGCTCGATTGTAGTGATATCGAATGTTATGGGGTTCACGAAATGGCCGTCCATGATATCGAGATGGATGCCGTCCGCGCCACCCTCTACTACCCGGTCGAACTCACGCTGCATGTTATTGTGGTCAGCGTTGAGAATGGAAGGATAGATAAATAGCGGCATTTTTCTTTAGCCCTGATATTGACGATAAAGTTTTTCAAAAAGTTATCCAGAAAGGTTCTCCAATTCCAGGATCATTTTTTTTGTTTCTCTTAAAAATTTATCAAAAGAAGGGCATCTTTTCTGAGCTAAGCTTAAATCCATCTTTTCGGCGAATGCAGGCTGGTCGTCAACCTCAAGATAACCAAGGGCTTCCATATTATTCGAAATCAGCTCCTTAGCCCCACGAATATTCTCAGGATTCGTCGGTGATACAGCATCCGGTTTGATACCTCTCATACCCCGAAGAGACTCTTTTGCCCCTAATAACCAACTCTCAAATTCTTTTTTGGCTAAAATAACCGAAACTGGCAAGGTGGTCTCATTTTTACATCTTGCCCATAAAGCGGCACTGAGTTCTTTGGGACAGTCGTCATCTGCATCTAGAAGAATAAAAATGCCCCCCGGATTATTACGAGTTCTGATAGCTTGTCTAACCGCCCGTTCTATTTCACCTTCCTTGACCACACGATTTCTTTTAACGCGAAAAGGCTTTGCAACTTTAACCTGATATGCTTCAAGCCCTGAGATTATCCGCCTGAATAATACAGGCACTGATTCCACTTCCGAAGGGCCTTCAACTAGAGGTATAATGAAAACAGCCATTTGATTCTTTTGTTTAGGATTAATATGGTCTAAATATCTTTTCTATTCAGAATCATCTAATGCCGGGGTCAGCTCATCGATTCTAAGAAGCTCTCCAGGAGTGTATAATTTTTCCCGGATCGCCTGACGGCTGGCTTCTGAAACCGGAGAAATCAATGTCCGGCCTCTATCCATAGTGACCACTCTTATTTGCTCATCAGACAATTCCTTTTGATCCAGAATGTCCGGGCTGTGAGTGGTTATTAAAACTTGTCTGGAGCTGGAAGCTTCTTTAAGAACCTGGAATACTATTTCGGCTATCGCCGGGTTTACTGTCGATTCCGGCTCCTCAATGGCGATCACGGAATGGTTTCCAGGTTGGTAAGCGGACAGAAGTAATCCCAGAACACGCAATGTGCCGTCAGACATGTTCAAGGCATCGAACTTCCAGGGCGCTTTTGTCCCCACATCCTGCCTGAACAGCAGCGTTTCTTTTTGGCCTAAGGACCGGTATTCGACTTTTTTGAGCCCCCCAGCCACTTTGCCTAGAAGACGGCATATTCTGTCGAAGGCTGTTTTATCTTTTTCTTCAATACTTTTTAAAACAGCGGCAGCGTTGCTTCCATCGCGTTTTAAGTATTCACCGGCATCAGGCTCCTGCAGCTCCCGGAGTCTGTTAGGAGCGATCGAGTAAAAACGCATCGAGGTTAGAAAATCATATACCGGCCTGAATTCATCAGTTGCTGAAGCTGCATAGAGAGCCAGCCGATCTGGAGAAATTTTAACTCTAATACCGGGAATTTCTCTTGTGAATTCTCCTTCTTTGACTCTAAAAATACCGCGAACTTTTTCTTGTTGAGAGATAATACAGTACTCATTTACAATCTTGAATTTTTCTTGCGCCTTTGCTGCAATTTGAAATGAATAGTAGGATGTCAGTTCATTGTCTAAAATCAATTCTAACAATATAAAAATATGTGTTGGATGTCCTGCAGAGCGTCTTCTTACCGCTCTTATACCACCTCTGCTTTTTATAGCCATTTCAACTGATTCAGAAAGACACTGCTGTATAAATGCCAGGGCATCGATAAAGTTACTCTTACCAGCTCCGTTAGGGCCAACAAATACTGTAAAATGATCAAGAGGTAACAAAATATGTCCCATGCTTTTATAATTCCTTATAGCGACTCTTTTAATGTAAGGGATCATTGTTCAATCACCATCTGTAATAATTTTGAATTTGAAAGGTATTATTTATATGGTTCTTTCTTTTTCCCAAGCAGCCACATCCGGGAATTATAACGCTCTTCTTCGAGCCTCCGGGCCAGCTCAGTTTCCTCATCTGTCGGCTCACCAGGGACAAGAGAACACCCGAACGCTTCTCCGAAACCCCGGCGGAAAGCATCCGCCGCCTCGGCAAAGTCCACCGGCCGGCCTAAAATCTCTGCCAGGCCTGCAGCCTGCTGCTCGATATCCTCAGCCAGCCGGCTCCGTTCCTCAGCGCTCCGGCTGCCCGTCATAAGCTCAACCAGGCGGCCTTGAGTGTTATGGAGAAGCAGCGAGCCCTGCTGAAGGAGCGCTCTGCCGCCGGAGAGCCTTCTCTGGGCGCTCCCCACGAGCTTTCTCCCGTTGCATGAGATCTCGTACCGGGAAACGCTGGTAAAGCAGGGATTAGCAAGTTTTGGTGAACTGTTTCGGCCCTGTTTAACCGGATTTCTGGCCAGGTCCGGCTCCACACCGAGGAGAGCCAGGGAGCGCAGGATCCCGCGCGCTATGAGCCTGCAGCTTTCTCCTGTCGTGCGGCCCAGCCACTCGGTGTTCCCGGGGCCGGCCACACTGTAAGTCAACTCCCTGGCGTGATAAACCGACCTTCCTCCTGTCGGGCGGCGCACAACCCGGACTCCGAGCTTGCGGCAGAGCTCGAGATCGAGTTCCCGCTCCGCTTTCTGATTGTAACCGATTGATACCGAGGGCTCTATCCATGAGTAAACGCGCAAGACCGGCGGCAAGTTGTCTCTTTGCGCCCGGCGAAGAAAAATTTCATCCAGCGCCATATTAAAGGCTGCAGTGCAGGGACCGCTGTTTATAAACCGCCATTCAGAATGGGATTTCATCTCGCAAATTTTTTATTTATTCGGCCAGGCTCATTTCCTGAGGCCCTGGCAGGTGTCAGGGCAAAGCCCCGATTATATGCTTACCGGTTTTAGTCCCTGTCCGGGTTCTATCCGGCTGGGTTCGGGATACTGAAAGAGCAGCAGACATTGAGCTCGCGCGCTGCTTTGCCTTCATTGAGCCGGCCCACAGGGGTCGTAGTCGGCGCTGCGGTCAAGGCTTGCGGGTTTTCTTCAGCCTCGCGGGCAATCGCGAGCATGGCCTCGCAGAACGCATCCAGGGTCTCCTTGTTCTCGGTCTCGGTCGGCTCGATCATCAGGGCTTCCTGCACAATCAGCGGAAAATAGATTGTCGGGGCGTGGAAGCCGTAGTCCAGGAGCCGCTTGGCAATATCCAGAGTCCTCACTCCCAGGGCTTTCTGGCGGTTCCCGCTGAACACGCACTCATGAAGGCAGGCTCCGGGGTAAGGCAGCTCGTAGCTCTTTTCGAGCCGCTTTTTCACATAATTGGCGTTCAGGACAGCCATATTAGCGACCTCTCTAAGCCCTTGCGCTCCGTGCATGCGGATATAGACATAAGCCCGCAGCATCACGCCGAAATTCCCCATTTCCCCGTGGAGCCTGCCGATTGTCCGGGGCCGCTCCTGGTCCCAGTAAAAGCGGCCGCTTGGGTCTTTCATGAGTACCGGCAGCGGCAGGAACGGTTCCAGGCTGGAGGTTACCCCTACAGGTCCTGCGCCCGGGCCGCCGCCCCCGTGGGGGGTGCTGAAAGTCTTATGCAGGTTGAAATGCAGGACATCCACTCCCAGGTCGCCGGGCCGGGCTCTGCCCAGGAGCGCGTTGAGATTTGCGCCGTCCATGTAAAGCAAAGCCCCATGTTCGTGCAGTATTCCGGCGGCGGTCTTCAAGTTCTTTTCGAAAAGGCCGAGCGTATTGGGATTGGTGACCATCATCGCGGCCACATCCTGGTCCACCAGCTTTTCCAGGGCCCCGATATCCAGGAGGCCATCCCTGCCTGAGCTGAGCACCACGGGCTGGTAGCCGGCAATAGCGACACTCGCCGGGTTGGTCCCGTGGGCGCTGTCCGGGATGATTACCCTGGTGCGGGGGGCGCCGTTAGCTGTGTGGTATGCACGAATCATGAGCATTCCCGCCAACTCCCCCTGCGCTCCTGCTGAGGGCTGAAGAGATACCCGGGCCATGCCGGAGATTTCAGCAAGACAGCCCGCCAGCTCGTACATCAGCCGCAAAGCCCCCTGTACCGCGCTGTCCGGAGCGTGGGGGTGCAGCCTGGCGAAACGTGGGGTTCGCGCTGCAGCCTCGTTGACCTTCGGGTTGTATTTCATGGTGCAGGAGCCGAGCGGGTAAAGCCCTTTATCGACATGGTAATTAAGTGTCGAGAGCCGCACGAAATGGCGCACCACATCGAGTTCCCCGACCTCTGGCAGCTCGGCAGGCTTTTTCCTCAGTGCCCAGTCGGGCAGCATGTCTTCCACGGCCCGACTGGGAACATCGAGATCGGGCAGGCTTATCCCTTTGCGGCCCGGTACGCTGAGATCGAATATCGTTTTTTCCGCCATCTTGGATTGTCTTCCCATCCTGGATACGAGTGAAGTTCCAGGCTAAATGTCGATTGTCTGGCCTGGATCGATAATCACTACCTGCGAGATTGTTTCGCTTTCCACCTTGTCTTTGAAAGACCTCGCATCCTGGGCGATCAGGTCCCAGGTATCGAAATGCATGGGCACGACCCGCTTGGGCTTGAGCATCCGCACAGCCTCGAGCGCATCTTCCGGGCCCATGGTAAAGTTGTCCCCGATCGGCAGCATGGCCAGATCTAGATCGTACATCCGGCCGATCAGCTCGAACTCGAGAGTGAGGCTTGTGTCTCCGGGATGGAACAGGCACAGCCCGTCAGTGAAAAACAGGAAGCCGCAGGGCGTGCAGCAGATATTCGCACCCTCGACAGCTCCCCCGTGGAAAGCAGGAGTGAGCTTTACCGCGCCGAAATCGAACTTGCGGTAGCCGCCGATATGCATGGGATGGGTCTTGACATCCTGGCTGTCGAGGTAGCCCGCCAGCTCGTAGGTGGTCACCACCAGGGCTCCGCAGCGCCGGGCGATCGGGATAGTGTCGCCGATATGGTCTCCATGGCCGTGGGTCAGAAGTATGGCGTCGCAGACAATTTCATCGGGATTCACTTCCGCCTTCGGGTTGCCGGAGATAAAGGGATCGATCAGCACCTTGTGCCTTCCGGTGTCGATCAGAAAAGCCGCATGTCCGAAATATGTGAGCCTGGCCATAGCAGCATCTCCTTCGATTTTTGAGGTGGCAGTCGGAACAGCGAAGCGTAAAAAGTCTCGTGATATTCCCGTGCGAATATTGTAAGGTCAATATAAGGCGATTGGAATAGTTCTTCAAGGGGAAGAGCTTCTAATCGTACAAGAAGGTAAAGGTCAGGGGGTAGTCGTAAATCCAGACAAAACCGGACAGCTTCGGGTGGAGCCATATACTGTCTGAAGGTTAAGTGTCGATCCATAAAAATTTTCACGGGAAAGAGCTATCTCGCACAATAACTAATCCTCTACCGGGATATTATATTTTTCCCGGCAGGCCGTTACCAGACTGTCCAGGTAAGCGACCATCTCCCGGCGCTCTTTCTGGGAATACTTCTCCAGCCGGGCAGGGAATTTTTGCAACAATGAGTCTTCCTTGTCTTTAAGGATTTCTGTCAGCCGATCGAGGTGAAATTCCTGAAGTTGCTGCCGCAGACAGTCATGGCTCTCCTGTGCGCTGAGCAGTTTGGTGACCAGGCTCTTGATCACCGAGAGCACGAAATCCGGGACACCATCGAGTATCTCTTCCAGGGAGGACTTGCTGATCTCGACCAGAACGGTATCGTCGAGCACTGTCACTGTGGCGCTGCGGGTGCTGTTATTCTCCCTCAGAAGTGCGTACTCCCCGAAACTCTGGCCTGCGGATAGTTTTTCAATCACTGTTTTTTTGCCGCCCGCGATCCGGCTTACCTCAACCGCCCCTTTCTGGATATAGTAAGAGGTCTGGCCCTGGCTGCCTTCTGTAAAAACCACATCACCCGGCTTGAATACTTTTAAGGTACCTGGCATGGTGGCCTCGGATTTGAGTATTTTAATTTTTGAGACATACCCCGATAGAAATTACTACTCAGGTAATAAAATTGTTTACATCTGTCCGTAAAGGTAATTTTATTCTTCTTTTGGTGGCAAAAGAAGCAAAACCATTTCTTTTTAAACAAAAAGAAACAAAAGTTAATCCTGGCATTTAAGTCCTTTACTCCGCTTCGCCAAGCTCGCCTACGCGCAGGAAGCCTGCGCAAAG
>DATKXY010000082.1:0-14728 GCA_035528795.1 archaeon
GCAGGGGCCAAAATAAGGCGCATAACCGAGTAAATCGATAATTTTCGGCAGGTAAACAAGCTCCGGGCTTTTGTGATTGTTCTTCCAGTTGCAGATTGTATCTTTGTTGACTTGAAGAATCCGGGCGACATCTTTTTTCAAAGTCCAAGATCGAGCCGTTTCTTTATGCTATGATCGAACCAGTTAATCAGTTGGTGTGGACAGGCTTCCTGTACTCCCCCCCCCCCAAAAAAAGAGGACAGACCGCCAGATACTCGCGTTCTGTCCTCTTTCAAAATGGATAAGCCTTTTTAAGCTAGACTCCGATTAACGCCTGCTCTACCAACTGTTCTCTGCCGGGTTCAGCCAGCATGTCGACCTCTGCCAGCAGGTTCCGCACATCCTGGTTCAGACGGTAAGCATAAGTTTGGCCGCCGCAAACCTTGATTATTTCGCAGAGGTCCTTAAAAAGAATCAGGCCGTGCAAATCGATGTAGTCTACCCCACTGAAATCGATAACTACAACTTTCGGGTCCTCCTTTAAAAAATCCATGATCTCTGTTTTCAGACGATGGACGTTCGGACCGCTCATTGTCTGGGGGGCTTTGAAAGACACTCTGTCCATGAGTGTGTTGAGTACCTCGGCCATCCTTTCCTCCCTGAAAAGATTTTATTGTATTTTTACAGACTTCCCAAGTTACATATTTTTCCCTTTTTTTGGAAACAGTACTTATTTATTTTTCGGCAAGAAACGTAAAATCTTTAGAAAAGCTCCAATCCCTGGAGTTTCCCGAAGCTTGCTTTAACAAAGAGGACCAGTGATGAGAAAGCTCGCCTTGCATGGTGGAGAGCCTGTTTGCGCTCAGCGGATCGACCCGACCCGGCACAGGCCGCTTCGTTTCGACAACGCAGAAAAAGACGCCCTGCTGCGGGTAGTCCATTCGGGCGCCCTGTGCCGTACATTCGGAACGGAAGCGGACCTTTTCGAGCTTGAGACAGCCAGGTTTTTCGACAGCCCTTACGCAGTGGCCGCCTCAAGCGGCACAGCGGCAATCCACACCGCGCTCGCCGCGGTGGGTACAGGCTGGCAGGATGAGGTGATTACCAGCCCGATCACGGATATTGGATCGATAATCGGCATTGTGGCCCAGGGAGCCCGTCCTGTTTTCGCGGATCTAGATCACAGGACGTATAATATGACCCCTGAATCAGTCGGGATGGCTCTCACCGGGAGGACCAAAGCCATCCTGGTGGTGCACCTGGCCGGGCTGTCATGCGAGATAGAGGCTATCTGCGAGCTGGCCCGGGGCCATGGAGCCTCTGTAGTGGAAGACTGCGCCCAGAGCTGGCTGGCCCGGTACAAAGGCCGACCTGTCGGCACTTTCGGCCAGGTCGGCTGTTTCAGCCTGAACGGCTACAAGCATATCTCGACCGGGGACGGCGGAGTGGCGATTACAGCCGACAGTGAGCTGGCCCGCAGGATGCGGCTTTTTGTGGACAAGGCATATGACCGCCAGAAAGAGGTCCGCAATCCCGAGGTCTTCGCCATGAACTACCGGATGACCGAGCTGCAGGCCGCGGTAGGCCGGGAGCAGCTTAAAAAACTGGGCTCCATTATCGGGCGCCGCCGTGAAATCGCCCGGAGGCTGCTTGTGACCCTGGCCGATGTTCCCGGGCTGCTGCTGCCGGTCGAGCCGGAAGGGTTCAGCCACAGCTGGTGGTATTTTGTAATCCGCGCGGACAGGGAGAGGGTGCGGAGCTCCACAGCCGAGATCACCCGGGCCCTCGCTGCAGAGGGGCTTCCTGCATGGACCGGCTACTGCGGCGGACAGCCGGTTTACCTTTACGACTGCTTCACTGACCGATCCAAAGCTTTTTTCAAATTGCCGCCCCTGGCGCCCGGAACGAATGATTTCCCGTCAGGCTTATATCCGCGGGGACTGTGTCCGGTTGCCGAAAGGGTGGTCGGGGAGATGATTATCATCTCGATGAGCGAGTTCTACGCAGAGCAGGAGGTGGAAAATATCGCCGGGGGAATAAGGAAGGTTTTCACCTGGTATGCCAGCCAAAAATAAAAGCGGCGAGGGCGGGTTTGAAACCCGCCCCTACACCTGGATTGCCAGAAATAGCCCGGGCGTTCAAGACATTTTACGCCCACCGTATAAACCAGATCCGGGGAACTGCCGGCGCGCCATTTCGGCGACGCGGTTATTGCGGACACGTATTCAGAAATGAAAGTGAACTCAACCGTGTACGGGAATAAATCATGCAGAATCCCTCACGATGGTTTCTGGACCTTGAGGACTATGAACGTAAGAGTAAGGATGAAATAGAAGATTGGTTGTACTATGGGGCATAGAATTAATTCTTTATGCCCGAAAGAGAACTTTGCAAGTGGTAAGAGCGAGAATAGTACCAACCAGAGTGTGGCCGCTTGGTTACCTCAACGGATTCGTGACCCATGAACAAAATACGTCTCAGAACTTTCAAACTATAGCACTAACCTACATTAAAAAAGCGGGATTTCGAACCGGCGGGGCTGACATTAAGCTGCACTCTCTTTGAGCAGCGGGGACACCAGCCTACATAAGCAGTCTCGTTTTTATTGAGATAAATCCGGCTGTAGACCTTGCAACACTCCCAAAAAATACCGATATAAGGTCTTCTCTGGCCTTGAGCGGAATTTTTTTTCTTGGCTGAAATATTTTCCATTACAGTAAAAAATGTTTTTTTGGACTTTGAGCTCCGACATGCTTATTCCGGCAAACCCCGATCTTCCTCTTCAAAGCCCTTTATCTGCCGAATGACCTTGGGACAGGAAGTTTTTCATCCTTTTTTTCGAATCAATCTATTACTATTATCTTTGCAAATACCGGACCATTCAGTTCTGCTGGCATTTCCCCGCAACAGCGGGATAGATAAAATTTGTCCCGAATCAGCTCCTTTTAATTTGCGGTCGATTGGGCGGGGGTTATAAGTTCAGCCTTTCCTGGGTTTTCCGTAAATCCATAAGCTGGATCAGGGTGGTCTGGCTGCTGATAAACAGGGCATAGTGTCCATTGGGGTACGAAACAAGCTCAATCAGGCTGTCCTCGGTATCCCATTTGGCGTGCAGGATTATTTTACCAAGCTCATCCACAGTAGCGGACTGCTCGTACGGCCGGCCGTATTTCCCCATCAGTGGCGCCATAAACGCATTAAAAGAGCTGGTCTTATAATAATCCGAGTAATAGACCTCTACATGGAACAGGTTTTTATTGTAAAATTGGTACTCGACCTTGAATCGCTCCTGATCCGGATTAAGGACTGCGACAGAGGCGAAATCGGAATTTTCGGGAGCGTATTCTTCAACCGCTTTAACTCCGTCCTGTTGCAGGAGCCCTTTCACCTCATCGATATTCATCCCCCATTTGGCCCAGCCGTATCCCTCGACTTTCGGTTCGAGGGGGATATCTTCGCCGAGCACATCGGCGTTGGAGAGAACCTCTCCACCGGGCACGCGCTTGCTGCGACTGGAAACTTGCGCTTCCGGGCCGGTCTCGGCTGCAACGGCTCCCTCTGCGGTTTGCCCGGCCGACTCCCCGGCAGCGGAACCTGTTCTGGATTGGAGGACAAACCAGAAAATTAACATAAAGAGCACAAAACTGCCCACTACGGCCCCTAACCCGAGAACAATCATTTTTATTTTGTCATTCATTGTCCCTTGGGTATCAGCTCGAAAATGTGAAAATTCGACGGCCGGCTTCTTTTATCAGAAGCCGGGCATTCTAACCGCTCTCGACTTAAAGGCGGTCTTTGCCTACTGTTAATATACTATAATTATTATCGTCTGACAAAGACCTTCACTTGAACTAAACCCTCACGCACCTTTAGAACAGGCCGAGAAACTTTTTGCGCTTCGGTTCGCCGAGCAGTTTGAGAATCAGGCCGGGTTCGAAATTCAGCTCCTTGAGTTTTCCGCGAATAGCCTCGTCATCAAGCCCCTGAGCAGTCAGTTGTTCGACCACTGCGCGGGCTTTTGGTTCCTGCTCGGTGATTTTTTTCTTGATAATCTCCTGGCGCATGTCGCCGGCTCTTTCCATGAGAACATTGACCCTGCTGCTTTGGGCGTCGATCTGCGCTTTGCGCGCCATGGTCAATTTCCCGGCTTCCTTTTCCCGGCGGATGAGCTCCCCCTGCTTGGCCCTGAATTTCTGTCCGGTCTGCATTACGGTGTTCAAGCTTTGCATGGCTCTCTTGTCATCCCCGGCACGCAAGTAGATATCGGCAATCAGAAG
Organism: archaeon; assembly: GCA_035528795.1. Lineage (GTDB taxonomy): Bacteria > Gemmatimonadota > Glassbacteria > GWA2-58-10 > GWA2-58-10 > DATKXY01. Next base: position 4,257 of record DATKXY010000082.1, read on the forward strand.
CATCAAGTCACTCGCTGTCACTATGTCTGAGTAGCGCGGATGGCCCTGATAGGCTTTCTCGTAATAACCCGCCGCCTTTACCAGACATTCAGGCTCTGACACTGGAACCTCGGCCCAGAGCTTGGATAATTTTTCCAGGAAATTTTTGTACCCTGCAAGAAGGCCATTAGGGTCTCCCTTAGCGGTCTGCTCCCTGATCAGCCAGCCTGTGCGCAGATAGTAACTGCCGAGCTTCGAGGTGTCTTGCGCATCCCCGGGGACAATTTCCTGGATGAAGATAGCCAGAAGGTGAAGGTTCATTGCCATGTTGAAATTCATATTGTCATAATTTATATCACTGCCCAACAACTGTACGATCTGCTTTTGCGAAGGCTGTAACTGATGGTAGTATTTCTTCAGCAGAGTGAAGTTGTTGTTTGACTCCTGGGTGGGCTTTAAAAAATCCCGTTGTGTTGCCGTATACTTGCAGGTTGTGCAATGCCAAAAATGGTAAAACGGAGGATGATAAGTTTGAAATTCTTCATCCAGCCACTTGTATGCGCCTGGATGACGGTCGCTTTCGACATCTTTCTCTACAAAACTCTTGGGCATGATGAAGCGATTTTCGACCTGAGAGTCGCATACCGGGCAAACGACTTTCTTCTTGATAAAAGGAGATTTTAAACTAGGCACTCGTAAGCCTCCCTTTTTGAATTAGAAAAAAAGCCCTCCTCGTACAAAAGGCCTGAACCCCCCCGCTCCGAGGAGAATTTCATAATTACCCCTTGCCATGGAGGCCTGACCAGGATTGGCGTGATAATCTATGCGTTTTACCGACGAAAAATCTTCAGTTTACTTTAGCACAAAAACATGAAAAAAACAAGTTTTGGCAAAACCTGTTTTTTAATTGAGCTTCCCTACGCTATCGGCACTGGATAATTGAGTCGGAAAATCTTACAATTTTGCGGATTATTCAATATTTTTCGCGGATGACCGGGTCCTGGTCCTTGAAACCGGAAACACCGGATTTACTTATCAGGTCCACTCGCGCCATATATCAAACCCGGAACCCGAGGTTTACGCCCGGGCCACAGCACGGGGTCCTGCTATTTCAGCAGAATCAATTTGCGGGTAAGTGACTGGTTCCCTGTCCTGAGACGGTAGAAATAAACGCCGCTGGGCAGTGTTCTGCCTGACCGGCCGGTACCCTCCCAGTAGATGCTATGGTAACCAGGACCCAGAGGCTCATTGAGGAGATTTCTGACCAGGGCTCCCCGTAAATTGTAGATGTCAAGCCTTACCTGATAAAGACCGCCATGGGCGTTATCAGGAAGCCCGAAGCGGATCGTGGTGGATGGGTTGAATGGGTTGGGAACATTTTGTTCCAGGGTCAGGGCCTTTGGCAACAGGGTGCTCGCGCCTATTTGACTTTCAGAGAGAGTCACCTCGCCAGCGCCAAGGCACACCCGGCTTACAGAGAGCCGGGCCAGAGAGCTGCCGGGGACTTGAAACAGGAACCCTTCGCCCGGAGTCAGACCCTTAAGCTCATCATCCGGCGGCAGGAATACGAGGCACAGCTTTCCAGCCCTTGTTCTCCCTTCCATGTGCAGCAAGCCCTCAAGCCGTCTCCCGGGAACTATCCTCAGGGGATCCGAGCCCTCCACTTCCAGCTCGACCAACCCGTAAGGAATGGTGACCTGGTTTTTAAGGTAAAAGGCCACCCCGTCTCCCTCCTCAGTCAAACCGGCCTCGACAGTTCCGGACTCGTCACCCGCTCCAGCCAACAGCAAAGCGCCTGAAGAAGACTTTTTCCATAAGTCCAGCAAAATCACCAGATCCTCTGTATCGAATTCATTGTTACGGTCCATGTCAAGGCCCATAGTATCGAGCAAAGTCGGTGTGCTGATTGATTCCAGAACAAGGTAAAGAAGCCGCAGGAGGTCGGTCACACTGACCGGTCTCGAGCTCAGGCTTGATTTTCCCGGCCGCGGGCCCACTTTTATATTTGTGCGCAGCAGGCTGTCCCGGTGACCTAAAATGTCCTCTGCCGTAGCACGATAACTAAAAACCGTACCCAGAGGCAAAGTTAAGTTCTTTACAATCACTTGCCAGTCCAGGGAACGAGGCTGGCTGGTGAAAGTAGTGTCCACACGGCTGGTAACTGCGGTCCCCGCTCGTTTCTGGCCCTGGAGGATAAAACTCGCCTTACTTAATCCCGCCTGTTCGACAAGGCGCACCACAAAACGATAGGGGCCGCTGGTGTCCGGGAGAATGCTGTCCGGTCCGCTGATAAAACTGATCTCGGGCGGCAGGCTGTCCACACTGAGTTTATACACGAGCAGGGAGGTGCTGTCTGCTGCGCCGCGGCTGCTGGTGGCCACGACTTTCCAGGAATTGCTTGAGCCGCTCTCCAATAACGGCATAATGAAATGCCAAAATGAAAGAACGCCCTGCCCGTTAGTCGAGAGCGAATCGCGGGTCATTGCCGCGGTGGTGAAAGTATCCTGGGCTGAGATACTGTAACGCACCCGCACATCCGTAAGATTATTCCCGTCCATAATCCGACAGGTCAAACGGGCCGCGATCCCGGTTAAATACTGTTCGGGAATAGTATCCAGGTGGACGATCCTGGGATAAAGGGTGTCTATTTCGGTAACGAGCACTAAGCGGTCAGCGGCAAGTCCACTCACAGTCTGGGTTGTCCCGGAAGGCCAGCTCACGACCATGGAGTCTATTGCTGCACTGGAGCCCAAACCGAAATGCAGAACCGGCTCGCTCTGACTGGTAAAGCAGGTGCCGGACCCCAGTTGCTGCATCCTTGCCTTGCCGCCGAAAAACACGGTCACCCGCGTCCCGAAGGCCATGGAGTTGCTACTGGTACCCAGGAGTTTTACCCGTAGATAATGATTATCTAGCCATGGACTGATGTTGCGATAAAGCATCGCCTTCCCGGCGTGGTTATTGATAATTAAATCCAGCCTCCCGTCTGCGTTATAATCCAGCCAGGCCGCACCCCGGTATTCTCCGGAATGAATGATCCCTGATTCATAGGTGATATTATCGAATTTTCCATCCGCCAGGCCGTGGTAGAAAATATTGAGATCCTCTCTTCCGATTTCACCCCTGGTTTTTAAAAGATCCACATAGCTGTCATTATCGAAATCGCCCCAGGTGGCGCTGAAACCACCCGGCAGCAGGCCTAAACCAAGTGATCCGAGGTCGACCTGGGTAAAGGTGCCCCCGGAATTTGCGCGAAAAAGAAAGTCATTTTGCTGCTCCACCAGGTAGAGATCTAACAAAAAGTCGTTGTTGTAATCATACCAGACTGCGCTTACGCTGTTAATTCCGCCTGCCACACCGGCCTGGCTGGTCACATTGGTGAATGTGCCATTGCCCTCGTTGCGGTAGAGACGGTTGCTGGCGCCGTAATAAACCACATACAGATCCGGGTCGCCATCTTTGTCGTAGTCTGCCCATGAGCAGTCCACTCCTCCTGCTGCCCCGGAGAGCCCAGCCACAAGCGCAGTATCCACAAAAGTCGAATCTCCCATGTTGTGGTACAGACGGTCTGTGCCGTCATTATTTACCACAAACAGGTCGAGCAGACCATCCCTGTCGTAGTCAACCCAGGCGGCGGACCAGCTCTTTCCGGCATCGCCCACTCCCGCCGATCCGGTGATATCGGTGAATGTCCCGTCCCTATCATTCGACAACAGCACATTCGCTCCCAGAGTGACAATATAGAGGTCAGGATACCTGTCGTTGTTGTAATCGCCCCAGTAGCCGGCTGTGGTCACCCTTTTTGTGGAGCCAAAAACGGTTGAGCTCAGATCCGTGAACAGGCTGTCCCCCTCTCCCCGCAAGAGGTAATCCGTGCTGTCGAGATTGGCGAGAAACACATCCGGATGGCCGTCCAGGTTATAATCAGAGACTGCAACCCCCATGCCCTGGCGGCTGATTCGAGATGCGGTCAGATTTCTCTGGCTGAAACTGGAAATCTGGAAAGAGTATGTGGAATCCGGAGATGTCGACGGGTAGAGTCTGAAATTACCTGCCAGGTCAACCGCCCGTGCGTAATAATCGATCTTGGTGCCAATTTCCTGACCGGAAATCTGGGAAGTGAAGGTAAAGGCCCCGCTGTCTGCCCCCACACTGTCTATGCTTACCAAATCCATGGCCGCGCTGTCCAGCCCGACCACGATTCCATGTTGGTAGACAGTCCGCACCAGGTAGACATTCCGCAGGGAGTCGTCGTCAAATACTTTCACCCCTACCGGGTACGGGCCCTGTTCACTGCTAGTATCAGGCAGGAGAGTGATGCTCTGGATATAAGGGACCGAGTCATCCACGCTGAAACTGAAAAACGAATCAGGCGCGTAGTAAGGATTTTTGGTCCTGTGCCCGATTGCATCGATCGCCTCGACAAAATAGTAGACCCGGGTGCCGGATGCCTGGCCGGGTATATTTCCGCGGAAGAGGCTGCTGCCCTGATCGGTCATCTTGAGCTTGCTGTAGGACTTCCCCCGGTTAGTACTGTAACCCAGGATTACGGTCAATGAATTGTTGTCCGAAACCCAGGTATCGATCGGGTAAGGGCCGGTGAGAAAAGTGGTGTCCGAAAAGATCAAGGTGGAATCTATGCGAGGGAAGACACTGTCGCTCTCAAACCAGGTAATTACCTTGTTGACAGCCAGGTTGGCGGTGTCCCGTCTCAGGCCTGAAGGCCAGACCACGACCAGGCTGTCGATAGTGGTCACCGTATCCAGCCCGAAAAGCGCCGCAGGTTCGCTCATCGAGCCGGAACCGCCGTCGATCCAGCGCATCTGGGCCTTGTCTCTGGTGTGGACTTTCACCTGCGCCCCGATGCCGAAACGGCTGCTCACCACGCCGTGTAGCCGAACCTTGAGGTAATTCGCCTGAAGCCTGCCGTGCCAGTATTTATTGGCCCCATCGCGGCGGCCAAAATACAGATCCGGCACTCCTTGATTCAAAGGATCAGCCCAGGTAACGCTCGTCCAATAGCCGTAATCATCCATGCCGATCAACGGGGCCACATTAATAAAAGTGCTGTCTTTCAAATTCTGAAAGAGCTTGCTCGTGCTGTCCGAGAAAGTGAGCGCCAGGTCGAGATATCCATCCAGGTTATAATCGAGCCAGACTGCTGAGCGGGCCTTGCCGCGAATTGCCAGACCGCAGGTTGAGAGGAGCCGGGTGAAAGTACCATTCCCGTTGTTGGAAAAAAGCACCTGCACGCTGTCTTTGTTGGCCAGAAAGAGGTCAAAATCCCCATCCCCATCGTAATCGCCCCAGGCGGCAGCCGTCCCGTTTCCCGTATGCCCCACTCCGGCTGTAGCGGTTATATCGGTGAAAGTCGAGTCCCCGTTATTTTTAAACAGGCGGTTGGTTCCATTCTCGTTCACCAGGTACAGATCCGGCTTGCGATCCAGGTTATAGTCGCACCAGGCTGCAGCCGTCCCGTCACCGGCATCCGCCACTCCGGCTGAGTCGGCGAAGGTTGTGAAAGTACCATTGCCGTTGTTCGAGTAGAGCTCGTTCGGCTTGCCGTAATTTACCACATAGATGTCCGGGTCCCCATCGCAGTCGAAATCGATCCAGGAGCAGCTTTTGCCTAATTCCGCATTGCCAGTGCCAGAGCTGGAGGTAATGTCGACAAATGTCCCGGAGGTGTCGTTGCGGTAAAGCCTGTTGATACCGCCTGCAAAAAGGCCTGAGTTAACTACATAAAGGTCGATCCTGCCGTCATGGTTGTAATCGTCCCAGGCAGCGGAGGCGGCATCTGATGCGCCTGAGGCGGCTGGAAACCCACTTTCGAGAACGAAAGCTCCTGTGGTGCCCCGGTAGAGTTGACCCGAGCTGCCGGCGTTGGCCACAAAAACATCTGTCAGACTGTCATTGTTGTAATCCGCCCAGGCCAGGGCATTGGTAATCCCGATATCACCCAGGGCTAAAGTACCGGTCTCGTCAGTGAAGGAGCCTGCAGCGCCTACCTCGAGTATCATGACCTGGAATGTGTCGGAAACAGTATTGAGGGAAGGATAGTCCTTGACGCTGTAAAAGATGCTATCAATGCCCACCTGGTAATAAAGGGGAGTCCAGTTGAAAATGCTGTCTGTGAGAGTGGCGCCGGCAGGAGCGCGGTCCAGAACGTAAAATATCGAGTCCCCGTCCGGATCTATGGCCTTGATGATAATCTGAATGGCTTCCCCTTCAAAAGCGGCGAAGTCCGGCACTCTTGAGGTTATCTGGGGTGCAGCGGCAAACCCTGCGCCAGAGCCTGCAAAAAGTGCAAAACAGATCCACAGGAAGGTGGTGCGCAAACAGGATGCCCGCCTGGGGCTGGCTGTAAAGCAAGAACGGTTCATTTCTTTGAAATTGAACTAAGGGTGAGGCATACCTCGCCCTTACATTCATTAAGTTAGTTTCTATAACCTAAAATTGTACAATCCAGGCTCAAATTAATTAAGCAAAAACAATGCCACAAATAGTTTAAGAGATTCCCTGAAAGCCTTAGTACTTGCCTTTTACCTTAATACGCAATTAGATTGGAAATGATTCCCGGAACAGGGCATATTAAATACCAGCTCAGGCTTGCATAAACTCTCATGTCCGTATGCGGACACAACGAAGCAAGACTATCAAGAGGACACACCCCGTCCGCTTCGCGGACACCCCTCTCAAGAGGGGATTTTCATGTAAACGTGAAAGCGCACATTCTCGAGCTTTTGATGTTTTTCAAGCTGCACCAGTCAAGATTATCTGAACAAGCGTATTGTCACAAGAAAAAAAACACTTCGAGCCCAGGCTGACAGATGATCGAGATAAAACCCGCCACCTTTAAAGTTCTGCTGGTCATCTGGGGAATTATTTTACTCACCCTGCACTTTATTGCCGCTGTTACAAACACCGGTATGCTGTGGGGAGTAGATTCCTGGGCCTATTTCCCGATCCGCTGGGTGGTTTTGCTGACAGTGCTCGGAACCTTGATCCTGTTCCCCAAAACGGAAGTTTTCGTTTCCTCGGCCCTCGTTACCCTGAAAAACAGTCTTCCGGTAATTTTTGTCAGCCGGATTGTAAGGTACTCGATTCTGCCTGGAATGATTGTTCTGGCCGGTCTGGTCTTTGGGCTGTTTCGCTGCCGGACCCATTTGCTGGGTGACGGGTATCTGCTGCTGCGAAGTTTCGAGCAGGGCAGCCACTTTATAAGCAATGCGCCGCTTTTTCTGCAGTTGACCGACCTCCTGAAAAAATTCACCAGCCACTTTCTCGAGTTTTCGGTACGCAATGCATTTCAGGTTATGAGTATCACGAGCGGAATGTTTTTCGTCCTCTTTTTATTTATTCTGTCCCGCCGGCTGGGAAAACAAATCGAGGAGCGGGTGTTGATTTTCCTCGGTATTATTACCCTGGGGCTGATACAGCTCTTTTTCGGCTATGTGGAGACCTATCCGCCTCTAAGCCCCCTGCTTCTATTCTATATATACAGCTCAGTCCGCCTTTTGAAAAGTCAGGACAGCCTGGTCGTACCGCTGACAATTTTCTGGCTGCTAATTCTCTTACACCTGACCGCTCTCTCCCTGGCCCCCTCAGCGCTGTACCTTGGCTTCCGCTGGTGGGAATCCCGTGAGAGCGCCGGAAGGGTCCGCACATTAGTTTCCAACCTGATCCTGCCGGTCCTGCTGGTTGTCTTTTTCGCCCAATTAATCGGACTGGATTTCAGACTGCTGTTCATGCGGGTTGAGGGAACCACGCCGCCCTTTATCCATTTAATTGAAAACGACTCGGTCTCATTTAATTACAGCCTGTTCAGTGTGGATCACCTGGTCTCGCTGTTCAATCTCGTACTGCTCGCTGCCCCATTTTTTTTCCCATTCTGCCTGCTTTTGTTCAGATCGAACAGGCAGCCGCCTGCGCCTGTATTTATTTTTCTTCTGCTGGCCAGTATTTTCCCGCTGATCGCCCTTTTCCTTTTCAACCCGGAACTCGGGTTCCCAAGAGACTGGGATGTATTCGCCTATGTCTTTATCCCGCCCATGTTGCTCGGACTGCTCCTGCTTATCGAGTTGGCCGGTGAATCCAGAGCTTTATTACGGTATTCAACTGTGGTCATTGCGGGCCTCGGATTACTGCACACAGTGCCCTGGGTCCTGGTCAACATGGATGAAAAAAGGTCTGTCCAACGGTACGAGCATCTCTTTTCCCCGGAATTCAAATTATCCAAAATAGCGCAGAGCAGCGGACACGAAGAGGCCGCGATTTATTACCGGGATAGAAATAACTATGAAAAGGCCATCTATCACTACCAGCGTGCATTAGAAGCTATCCACGAATCGTTTCGATTACATCTGAAGGTAGCCGATCTTTACCAGAAAACGGAGCAATGGGAGCAAGAAATTGCTGTTCTTGATTCGGCTGTCAGGTTATCGCCCGAAACAGCGGAGGCCTATTACCTGCGGGGAAATGCTTGTGAAAAAATCGGCAGGCACGGGCAGGCGGTCAGCGATTTCAGCCGTGCAATAGAAATAAACCCTGATGACCCATTGTATTATTATAACCGGGGCCTGGCCTATAACAACTTAGGCGAGTACGGGCATGCTCTCGAGGATTTCAGCCGCACAATAGCCATTGATATTCTCCATGTGGAAGCTTACAACAACCGGGGCAATATTTATTTATTGACCGGCAACCATGAACTGGCTGTCCGGGACTATGAAAAGGCGATAGAGCTGAATCCCCAACACATTGAGGCTTACTACAACAGGGGCCTGGCGTATTACGATCTGGGCCGCTATCAAATGGCAATAAAAGACTTAAGTAAAACATTGGAGCTCGATCCGAATTATGCCAACGCCTATTTGTACCTCGGTGTTATCAACTTAAGCCTGGGAAAAAGCCAACAAGCTTTCAGCAATTTCACCAGGGCGCTGTCCATTGATCCAGGCAATGAGACCTACTATATTACCCGCGGGCAGGCCTTCCAGCAGCAGGGAAAACCGCAGCTTGCTGTCGAGGATTTCACCAGGGCGCTGGAGCTGAGCCCTGAAAACGGCAAGACCTATTATTTAAGGGGGATCTGCTATCTTGATACAGGGAATCCGCTCTTAGCCAGGAGAGACTTTGAGACTGCCCTCAGGCTGGGGATCGAAAAAGCCAGGGAATTCTTAAAGTGAAGAGGCACAGAGGCACTAAGGCACAGAGGGACAAAGGCACAGAGGCACAAAGGCACTAAGGCACAGAGGGACAGAGGCTATGATACAGCCTGTCCTGAAAACAAGGTATTAAAATGCAAAGCCCCAAAATTCAAATCGAACGAGAAAAACAAATGTCTTTCATGTAATTTCAATAATCAAAACAGGGGCGACCAGCGAGATGCTTGTTTTCGAAATCTACAGAGTCCTGACACATTCAAATTCCAAAGAAAGGAGAACCAAAATGAATTCCCTGACCCGTCTTGTCCTGCGAAAAAGCCTGGCTGCGGTTGCTTTTCTTTTGTTTGCCTCTTTGAATCTTTCTGCCATGGATAACGAGGTAGTGATCTCTGTTTACCAAGGGCCTTCGCAGAATGGAGATTTCAGCGCCAACCTGGAGACTGTCCGCCGGGAAGTCAACGAGGCTCTCAAGCGCGGGAGCGATTTCGTGGTGTTTCCGGAAACTTTTCTCTCGGGCTACGATACTCCGGAACTCGTGCGCCAGGGAGCCCGGAAAGAGGATGATCCGGAGCTTACGGCTTTTATCAGGGAAAGCTCAGGGCACGAGATGGTGATTCTGGTGGGGCTGGCGAGAATTACCGCGGAGGGGCTTTACAACAGTATCCTGGTAATTCACCAGGGGCGCCTGCTGGGCACGTACGACAAGATTATGCTCACCGAGGGCGACAGGGATGAGCTCGGCTTTTTGCCTGGGAAAGAGCTGACAGTATTTTCCGCTCACGGGACCCGTTTCGCGGTGATCATTTGCCACGACAGCTCTTTTCCCCACCTGGCCATGATGGCCAAGCTCAAGGGAGCGGAAATCCTGTTCACCCCCCATTACAATTCTATCGGCCCTCAGACTGTGGATGACCACCGCAAATGGGTGCGCAACTGCCATGTTGGGCTTGCCTGCCAGATGAAAATGGTGGTGGCGCGCTCGAATGTCGTGGTTACGGCCAAGAAGGACGATGTTGGTTACGGGGACAGCTTTATAATGAGTCCCCAGGGCGAGATACTGGCCGGTGCGGAGCTTTTCAAAACCGAGATGGTGACTGCGACAATTACCCCGGATATGTTCAGGTCCCCCTATGTCTGGGCCGACCTGAAAGAGGTGCCGCAGTGGGTCAAAAAGGAGCTTGCCGGACTGCTGGTGAAAGGGGAAGGGAACTGATTTTGTAATTATAAGATTCTTACACATTCAGTCTGAGAGATTATCTCTCACAATTTTCTAACTGACTGATAAATAAAGTGTTCCAGGCTCAGAGGCACAAAGGCACAAAGGCA
>DATKXY010000083.1:0-3017 GCA_035528795.1 archaeon
CAGCCCCGGGATCCGCCTGAGCTCCTCGAAGTCGGCGCGGAGCACTGCCTCTGGGCCGCCCAGTGCTTTAAGCAAGCGGTTCAACCGGACTGGGCCGAGTTCAGGCACCAGCAGCAGACGAAGCATGTCTCTCAAAGTTGCTTCCGAGGGCTCGATCATTTAACTCCCGTCTTTTTAACTGGCTGGCTTGGGCAAACGGCTTAAAGCCGCTCTTCTTGTGGAATTTTGGCAGACCTGACCCGGGCGACCCTGGCCCCGAGCTCACGTTTCAACTTGCCCAGTCCGCGTCCGGTAACTGCGCTGATTCCGGTAACCAAAAAAAGGGCATCATCATCCACTACAGGCAGAGCCGTATCCCCGGGCACCAGATCCATTTTGGTGAAAACTGCGCAGCGCGGCTTCTCAACAAGCTCTTTCGAATAGCTGGTCAGCTCACTGCGCAATGTCTCATACTGTCCCCGGGGGTCCGGTGAACTGATATCGAGCAGGAAGACAAGAATCTTCGTTCTTTCAATATGGCGCAGGAAATCAAGGCCTAATCCCTTGCCAGTATGCGCTCCTTCGATCAATCCAGGGATATCGGCCACCACGTATGAGTCCACTCCGCTGACGGCTACGCCCAGGTTGGGGGTGAGAGTGGTAAAAGGGTAGTCGGCCACCTTGGGATGGGCATCCGAGATACGGCTTAACAGGGTCGATTTCCCGGCGTTGGGAAAACCCACCAGGCCCACATCGGCGATTAGCTTCAGCTCAAGTTCCACTGTTATCTCCTGGCCTGGCCGGCCATCCTCGGCAAAGTCGGGGCTTCTTCTGGTGGCCGTGGCGAAACTCTCGTTGCCTCTTCCACCCCGGCCTCCTTTGGCAACTAAAATCCGGCTGAGGTGATCTGTCAAGTCAGCGATCAATTCCCCGGTTTCAGCATCGAGGATCAAGGTGCCGGGCGGCACGCGGATTATCACATCTTCACCGTTTCTGCCTGTGCGGTTGTTGCCCCCGCCGTGGGCGCCTCTGGGAGCCTCGTAAAATGTCTTGTATTTGAAATCCATCAGAGTGGCCAGACCCTCATCGGCCTCAAAATAAATACTCCCCCCATCACCCCCGCGGCCTCCACTGGGACCGCCGCGGCTGTTATATTTCTCCCTGCGGAAAGCAATCATACCCTTGCCGCCTTCACCAGCCTTGATCTTGATTATAGCCTTGTCCACAAACACGGCCTGAAAATACCTCCCTCAAACGGTACTGCGCCATTCCATTTACCTGTTCTGACAGAGGGACCCTGAAGCCTCCACAGAATGTTTTACAACAAACCATCCTGGGTTGTTGACCCGCATTCCCGACCAAAGCCCGAACCCGGTTTACATCGAGGTGGAGCCTCTCCCGGTCTCCGGCGTTGACCCCGCGAGCGGTACGATTTCTTTTCCTGTCAACCCATATTATCGATCAGCGCCTGGCCGAACTCACTGCATTTCAGGAGCTTTGCCCCCTCCATCAGGCGCTCCAGGTCGTAGGTCACTGTTTTGGCCTCGATTGTCCGTTCCATGGCCTGGACAACCAGCCTGCTCGCCTCCTGCCAGCCCAGGTAATCGAACATCATGCAGCCGGAGAGGATCAGCGAGCCGGGGTTAACCTTATCCTGGCCGGCATATTTGGGAGCCGTGCCATGAGTAGCCTCAAAGAACGCCATCACATCTCCCATGTTGGCCCCCGGGCCCAGACCGAGTCCTCCCACCTGGGCCACCAGGGCATCAGACATATAGTCCCCGTTCAGGTTGGGCAGGGCCAGCACGCTGTACTCCCGCGGCCGGGTAAGAATCTGCTGCAGCATGGCATCCGCGATGCGGTCCTTGATTACCACTTTCCCGCCGGGAGCATGGCCGTTGTATTTCTCCCACAGCTCGCTCTCGGTAATCGTGGTGTCCGAGAATTCCTCTCTGGCCAGCTCATAGCCCCAGTCCCTGAAAGCGCCCTCAGTGTATTTCATGATATTGCCCTTATGCACCAGGGTGACACTGTCCCGGCCCTGATCGATTGCGTAGCGGATCGCTTTACGCACCAGGCGCTTGGTTCCGGTGATACTGATCGGCTTGATGCCTATGCCGGAGTCGGGACGGACCTCGACTCCCATCTCCTCCTTGAGGAACCGGATGACCCTGGCGCAATCTCCGGTTCCTTGCTGCCACTCGATGCCTGCGTAAACATCCTCGGTATTTTCCCTGAATATCACCATGTCCACCCACTCGGGATTTTTCACCGGGCTTGGCACCCCCTGGAAATAGCGAACCGGGCGCACACAGGCGTAAAGATCGAGCTCCTGGCGCAGGGTGACATTGAGGCTCCTGTATCCGCCGCCTATCGGAGTGGTAAGCGGACCTTTGATCGCCACCAGGTATTCCCGGACAGCTTCCAGGGTCTCCTGGGGAAGCCAGGTGCCGAAAAGCTTGTCAGACTTTCCTCCGGCATACATCTCAAGCCAGTGAACCTTTTTTTCCCCACTGTAAGCTTTTTCCACGGCGGCATCGAACACCCTTACTGAAGCGGCCCAGATATCGGGACCCGTTCCGTCGCCCTCGATAAAGGGAATGATCGGATTGTCAGGCACGACCAGCGCTCCTCTGGGATCAGCTGTAATCTTCGCTCCGCCCCGCGGAGGTTCCAGTTTCACCTTCTTGACCAAGGCTCCTCCTTTAAGATGAGGTTGCAAAGGATATATTAAGAATAAGAAAAAATATTAATCCACCTATCCTGGATTATTCACAAAATTCAGTAGAAAGGAATAGGCTTTCGGTCTTTCAAGTAGGGGCATAGCATGCTATGCCCCATAAGCGCTAAGTTGTTGTAATATTTCTAAGCCGAATTATTTTCAATAATTCGCAAGTCCTTATAAATGATAAAGTTATATTTCATCCCTATGATTAGGAGATTTACACACCCCGCCCGCTTCGCGGGCACCCCTCTCAAGAGGGGATTTTTTCTTGCCGTTACCGGTCTATTCGCAAATGCCCGAAAGACGGGCATTT
>DATKXY010000084.1:0-12697 GCA_035528795.1 archaeon
GCGCGACGGCGGGCCGGTCCCCTGGGGCCGTTCTCTCACCTACCGCTTCGCTAGCCTCTCTGCGCTCGGCTGGGCCGTGCTCAACGGCGCGAATACCCTGCCACCAGGCGAGGCCAGGAGAATCGCCTCCGGGTGCTTGAAATATTTCTGGGAAAACGGGGCCTTGAGCGGGAACGGGTTGCTCGAGCCGGGATTCCACGGTCCCAACTCGGTGGTGGCTGAGGGCTATATTGACAGGGGCGCCCCCTACTGGGCGGTCCAGGGACTGATTTGCCTGGCTGTCCCGGGAAACGATCCCTTTTGGACAGAGGTCGAGCAGCCCATGCCTGCTGATGGCGCAGGCGGAAGGCTTGCCCTGCCCGGAGCGGAGATGGTGCTCCGTGTAAGTCCTGTGGACGGCGAGGCGCGAAACTTTATCCTGGGTGAGCCGGTAGGCCATGCGGGTCAGTGGCAGCGCGGGATCAAATATTTCCAACACTCCTATTCGAGCTACCTCGGCTGGTGCGCCCTGGGCGACAAGGGTCCGGACCTGGGGGCCGGCAGGACCGGCGTGTCAGCAGATGGCCGCAACTGGCATTACCGCACCAACCCGCGCCCTATCCAGGTGGACCCGTACCACTGTATCAGTACCTGGGACATAAATGTCGAGCACCTGAACCCGGACCTCGAGGATTTCGGCCAGGTGACCACCCATACCCTGATCGGCGAAAACGGCGAGGTGCATGTATTCTGGCATAACAGCGCCCGGCCGCTGTATTTATATCTCGGCGGTTATGGAATCAGCGTGCCCCACGGCGGGAAACCCGGCGAAACAATCAAGGAGCAGAGCCTCTTGATCCAGGCCGGACCATACTGCTCCATTATCAAGATGCTTGACTCCCCGGCAGGAAAGCTGAAAACCGAGCAGCTCGAGCCGCGAAAAGGGTGGAGCCACGCCCATCTGTTCAGCGGCAAAGGCGCTTTCCCTTTCTGGCAAAGCGACTCGCCGGTGCCGCCTAATACAGTTGTCGTGGCCTATGTTGACGGGACCCGGGACAGGGTTCTGTCAGAGCCGAAAATCTGCCTGCACAGGGAGCGGAACCTTTTGCAGGTTACCCTGGAGGGTGTCACCCACCAGGTCAGGATCCCGTTTTGAGCTTTTATTTAGCCTGGTCTGTTCATATCGATTTCATTGTTATTACAATCATGATAAAATATGTCTAATTATTTGTTATATAAGAAATTATCAAATATGTGAGATTTGTTGATCTTGTCCGGGCGACCGGCCGGTCGCCCGGACATCGTAAACATACGCCTTGAAATTTTTTAAACCATAAGCTCCCTTCTTATGAGAGCGTGGATATGAATGTCCGTTTGTCGACCGGAATTTCTTTTTTAAGGGATCAAAGGAAAAAATAATTATCAAATTCCGGCGCGGCCTTTCACTCGCAAAAAAAGGGGGAGGTCCTTATGCTAATCGAATCCGGTAAAATAGCTCGAACAGCCGCATGTCTCTTTTTCGCTTTCGCGTCAGCAGCCCTGGCAGCGGAACACCCCAGGCTCTACTTTTCGGAAAGCGACCTGCCCCTTCTGCGCAGCCAGGCCAAAGGGATCAAAGCGGTCCAGTTCTCCCGCCTCAGTCACTGGGGAGACACTCATCTCCAGGAAGCCCCGCCTCCGGACATCGATTTTCAGGAAAGACACCACGAGGCTTGCTTCTCAGCCATTACCAACTATGGAGTGCTCTACCAGGTGACAGGGGAGAGCCGGTACCTGGAGACTGGAAAGCGCTGGATCGAGGCCTTGTTGGATTTGCAAAGCGATGGAAGCGGCGAATTTGTGATGGGCCATTTCTCGGCCTCTCTGGCCCATGGGTACGATCTTTTTTACAAAGGGCTTTCCCCGGATTTCAGGAAGCGGTTAAAAGACAAGCTTATCGCTGTGCTCGAGGAAACCCGCTATGGAGCATCGAACTCCTGGTGGGGCGGGATCTATACCCATCACGATTTCTGGATCCCTGTGGCTTTCATGGGAGTGGCCGCGCTGAGTGTGGCCGGCGAATACCCGGGCGCTGATTCGATAGTCGGGTATTCCACCCGGGAGCTTGAGCGGGCCATGGAGCTGCTGGGCGATCAGGGCTACTGGCCCGAGGGGGTGGCGGACTGGGTATACGGGATGGCTCCCTCGCTGATGTTTTTCGAGGCCCTCAAGCGCTCCGGGGGACCTGATTTTTACAAATACCCCTGGATGCGCACAACAGCCCGCGCCCGCCTGATGCACTGGCTGCCGGATGACAGATACATGTATCTCGGAGACAGCTTCCCATCCGGGCGCTACGGGGTTCTCGGCTCTGTGAGCGCCCATCTAGTCATGCGTCTCGCCGCCCTCTACCGCGATAGCCATGCCCAGTGGTTGGCCCTCCGGGAAGCTGCCGTGGATTCCACGGCGCCGCCCCTGAACTCGCTGGAGAACCCTTACTCATACGGTACGGCAGTGCCGGTAACTGACCGTGAGCGTCACGGCCTGGCCTGGCAGTTCCTCTGGTACGATCCGACTCTCAAACCCGTTCCGCCGGACACCCTGCCCACGGATATGCTCTATCAGAACTGGGACACAGCCATCTTCCGCGCCGGATGGAAGCCCGAGGACCCGGTTCTGGCTTTCGCCGGAGGCCACTTACTGGGGAGGGCCGGGACAGCCGCCTGGAAAGCGGGAAACAGCAAGCTACCGGATGGACTGGCCCACACCCACCAGAATGCCGGGGCCTTTTACCTCTGGGCCGATGGACGGTTCCCGATCACGCCCCCGGCATTCGGGGGCAGGGACGGGAGGTTTCACAGCACGGTGATGGTCAATGGGCACGGCCAGTTTTTCGATGCGGGCTATACCGGACACATCACCGCATTCGAGTCAGGCGATTCCTGGGCCATGGCCGCTATGGACCTCTCCAGGGCCTATCCTCCGGATGTGACACTTGGTGAGTTTACACGGACGTTGATCTTTCTCAAACCGCGTACCATCCTGATCATGGACCGGCTCCATGGGGCAGGAGACAACTACCTGCGCCGGTACGAGTGGCTGCTTCAGACCGATGCCCGCTCTGTGCAGTGGATTGCCAGGGACAACTCCATTGCTGCGGTACCATTAGACGACAATGACAGCGGTCCCTGGCTGACCGGACGGGTGTTCCCCTCCTACCGCTATTACTTCGAGCACCAGACCCTGTGCAGCCCTGAAGGCAAGGCGCTCAACCGCGCGCTCAGTGTGACAATACTCGGCCGGATGCCTTCCAGGATACAAATTGCGGCCCTGCTCCATGCACCGGCCCCGGGCGAGGATACCGGCTGGCTGCACAGGGTGGAATGTGTCCCCGCAGAACAGGCCTATACGCTGGTCGTGCCGGATGGGCCCTATTTCATCATCCCGACCGGGCCGCAGGGGAAACCGACCCGGTCAGTGGTTTTTGCACAAGAAGACAGCATAACCATTCCCCGGCAAGTGTCCGAGAGAGGGTTAGTGCTTATTGTGGGACTTCCTCGAGGACAGGGATACCGCCTCGAACCGGCAGACAGGGTAAGGGGAATCGGGAAACGGCTCGTTCCGGACCCTGAAGGTCAGTATAGATCCTCGGAGGCCGGGAACCTGGTGCTGAGATCGAACCGGTAGAAACCCCGGAAACCCGGGGTGCCAGGCAAAATCTCATGCCGGTAATCTTAGGAAGGAGTTGGGGCGATGATCTTGTAAGTCTATGTAATGCAAAAGGATATGCTCTGCGCTGCATGGAAAGGCTTAAAAATAATCGAGGAACAGACTCTTACAGCGAAGGGAGAAAAAGGAAGGGCTTGTGGGGCTTTTAATCAAAAAGAATTCCTCGAAGCTCTGCTTCGGGGTAACCCGCCCCAGGTGATTGTAAGGGCGAACCAATGTGTTCGTCCATGGGGTGGGGATAAGATAAATCAGGTCTAACCTTTTGATACCTCGCAGCCTGCTGCGGGTTAGTTCATTCCTCCATGGCTGTGGTAAAAATCGTCTAAAACGACTTTCAGAGCAACCTGAAAGTCTTGAGCTTATTATATAAAGTCTTGCGGCTGATTTGCAGCTCTTTTGCTGCCAGAGAGCGGTTGTTGCCGCATTTTGTCATGGTTTTCTTAATCAGATCTTTTTCGATTTTTGTGGTCAGTCGTTTGACATACTCTTCCAATCCGGCTGCTTCCAGGTCCATTTTATCGTAAACCTCAGAGTATCCGTAAATACGCAGAGGAAGATCTTCAACACTGACAACATCGCTTTGAGAGTGGATCATAGCGCTCTGGACTGCATTTTCCAGGTCCCTGACATTGCCGGGCCAACTGTAGTTCTGCAGGTAGTCCATAGCCGCACTTGATATGCCTTTGATTTTGAGACCTAACTTGCTATTGTATTTCTGGATAAAATGCTCCACCAGCAAGGGAATATCCTCCTTGCGCTCTACAAGCGAGGGGACCCTGATAGTAACTATATTAAGCCGGTAGAACAGGTCCAGGCGGAACGACCCCTGGTCCACCTCTTCCTGTAAGTCTTTGTTTGTGGCGGCGATAAGTCTCACGTCTATCAAAATGGGTTCTCTCCCCCCCAGCCGGGTGATTTTCTGTTCATCCAGCACCCGGAGAAGCTTGACCTGGGCCTCCAGAGAAAGCTCGCCTATCTCATCCAGCAGGAATGTGCCGCAGTGGGCCTGCTCGAACTTTCCGATAGTCCGGTCTCTCGCCCCGGTAAAGGCGCCGCGCTCGTAGCCGAACAGCTCGCTCTCTATCAGGGATACCGGAATCGCCCCACAGTTGATCGTGACAAAAGGCTTGTCCTTGCGCCGGCTGTTGTAATGGATTGCCCGGGCGACCAGCTCTTTCCCGGTGCCGCTCTCCCCCTGGACCAGCACTGTGGCATTGGTCTCGCAAACCCGGGCTATCTGTTCGAACACTCGATGCATATTTGCGCTGACACCGATAATGTTTTTAAAGCTGTATTTATCCTGGAGTTGTTTCTTGAGCTGGGTGATTTCCCCGGCCAGGCGGTTGCGCTCCAGCGCGCGGCGGATGATGATCAGCAGCTCCTCGTTGTCAAAGGGTTTCGAAAGATAGTCGTAAGCGCCCTTTTTTATCGCCTCCACTGCCAGTTCTATTGAGGCGTGAGCAGTGAGAATGATCACTGTCACCTCGGGCCGTTTTTCTTTGATCCGCACCAGCGCCTCGATACCGTCCACCCCCGGCATCCGCTGATCCATCAAAATCAAGTCCGGTTCAAAAGAATCAACAACAGCGATACTCTCCTCCCCGCTGCCTGCGGCCAGGACAGTATATGTCTCATCTGTCAGCAGTGTGGTTAAAATGTTGCGAATCGTTTTTTCGTCATCCACCACTAGAATTTTTTGCGACATTTTATCTCCAAAAAATAGCTCCGGCAGTATTTTCAAATAACAGGTTTAGTTCAGTGACAAGTTTGATTTAAATGCTTGAGTCTTTTTTGTCCAACCGATTCATGTTTTATAGGCTATAAGGAAAAAGGATTTAGGCTACAGACTATAGGGCTGCAACCCCAAGGTTTCAGTCTTTGTCCAGGTTATCGATTGTAAACTATGCTCTGTAGATTTGATTTTGCACTCCTACAGCCTGCAGCCTATGGCCTTTTGTTAGCAGCTTCGACATTTTCAGTCATTTTATGTGTGCAAATTACTATGTATTTCTAAGTTGTCAGAACACTAGTTAGCTGCCACCGGCAAGGTAATTGCCACTCTGGTTCCATGCTCTCTGGGGGCCTGGTCTTTGGTAATGCTTTCAATTTCAATATCTCCGTCATGCTGCTGGATTATACCATAGGATATGGACAATCCAAGGCCGGTACCATCTTTTTTCGTGGTAAAGAACGGATCGAAAATGTGGTCGAGATCGGCCCTGGGAATGCCGTGGCCCGAATCCTGGAAGGTAATATAGTAAAAGAGCTTGTTTTCCGCGCTTAACTGTGCGCTTTTTTTAATCAGGTCAACCTGAATCCGGAGCTTCCCATTCTCCTCGGATGCCTCCAATGCGTTCATAATGATATTCAGAAACACTTGTTTCAATAGGGAAGGATCTGCTTTCAGGTCTGTCTGCCCGGCATTGAAGAAGAGCTGAAGGTCAACTTTTCTCTTTTTTGCAGTGGTTTCCACCAGAGTTATTGTCTGGTCGAGCAATAATTTCAGGTTAACTGGTTTTATCTCCGGCTTGGTAGGCCTGGAAAATGACAGCAATCCCTGGATTATTCCGTTGATCCGGTCCACCTCCCCGATCAGCTCCTCGACCAGCTTCCCTTCCTTTGTGTCTTTCAAACTTTTATGCAGATATTGTATCGTGCTGCGGATCGATGTCAGGGGATTCCGGATCTCGTGCGCTGCGCCTGCAGCGAGCTGGTCGAGCGTGGCCAGCCTGTCGGCGCGGTACATCTTTTTCAAGCGGGATTTCTGCTGCTGATAGAGATAAGCGTTTTCAAAAGCCAGGGCCGCCTGTCCCAGGAGCATGTTAAGCAGCTCGATTTCGTCCCGGTTCAACTCACCCCCCGAGGATTTCGAGCCGAGACACACAAGCCCGGTCAGACGGTTCATGGACATCAGGGGAACGATATAATCGACTTCTGTGTCCCGGATTATCTTTTGATCCCAGGCTGAAAAAAACGAAAATATGTCGGGATGCTCCGAAATTTTCAAATGGGTTTCATTGACAGTGAGCCACCGGATGAGGGGCTGGTCCGGAAAGAAATAGAGCTGATCGCGGCCCGTTGTTTCGAACCCCCTGACCTCTGCAAGCTGGAACCGGTTGAGGTCCAGGTTGAGCAGATAAATAAACAGGGTGTCGACATGGACAATCTCGCGGATGACAGATACAACATTGGCTTTCAACTGCTCCAGGTCCACAATCAGGGTCAGGGACCTGGAGAATTCATCCAGGGCCCGTTTGAATTCATCGTGTTTCCGGCGGTCGGTTTTGGGCCAGAGGCACCTGATTATTTTAAGGAATATTTCCATAGAAAAGTGAGATTGGGAGGTTCTCAAACAGCGCCGTAAGGCGGCTGTTTTGAAAAGATCAAAAGGTTCAGTTCAAATTATACCCGGAGTTTGGAGATTTTCAAGGAGAAAAGCAAGACCATTATGGGTAATGTGTTCATTGGAGGAAGTAATATATCAAATAAAATCACGAATGCCTTTAAGAAAAATATGGAGATATCCTGGATCTTGCATGGCTTTGGAATAAGCGGAACCGGAGGGCTTGGAAAGCAAATTGCGGATGCAAAAGCTCAGCGCTGTCTTACATCGCCTCTCAGGAAAGAAACAAAAACGGCTGTAAAAAGAAAGATATTTATCAAGATCAAGGCGGTGATATCCCAAAGAGCGGATCCTAAAGCATTTCCGACTGATTGGTCGGTTTCTTGGAACTTTGGGATTGTATTGAAATCAACCGGTTTCTGTGAAAAGATGATTGGGTGTCTCCAGGCCAGAAGGTGCCAGCTGTCGGGGTCTTTTTTATCCTCTTCTATCAGGAAGTTTCTTAGCACATTCTTGTATGTTTTTATCTGATTGTGCATACTCTGTAGCCTCGGCACGCCAGTGCCGAAAATTTTCTCGGAAAGAGTTTGATAGATTATCGCTGGTGAGACCTTGGTCATCCTGCGGCCGAGATTGACCTGTTCCATTATCCGATTGATATAATCCTCGTTTATCCGGTTTATAGCATCAGTGAGCGCATTATACAATCTCGCTCTCGCCGGAGGATTGATCCAATCAGCATTAAGGTTACTGCCCCAGCTCCCTGCATTCTTACCGTATCTTTCGCTGTTATCCCAGATCTCGGTCTGGGCTTCATGTATCATTCTGTCCACTTCCGTGCGACTGGGAACCCGGATAAATTTCTCCGAGATTATTTTTCCGGTAGCCGGAATTAAAACCACCAGGACAATCCAGACGAATAGCGAGATTACGATACTGGTCGAGGATTTGGAACTTCTGCTTGAAACCAGCATGCCCGAAAATAAAAATATGGAGAGATATAATAACGAGACTGTGACAAATGCAGCGATCTTCTGCCACTGGCCGCTGTCGAATTGAAAACCCGACAGATTGACAATGATCAGGTTCAACAGCATTCCGAAAAAAAGCGGAATGGCGAGGGTCAAGACCGCGCCGATGTATTTGCCGGTTATCAGCAGGTCCCTGGGTATGGAATTCGAAAGGGACAGGGGCAGGGTGCCTCTTTCTCTTTCACCTGAAAAAGTATCAAAAGTCAAAAGAATGGCGAAAAAACTGAGAATCAGAGTGATCACAAACATCCAGTCTATATCGACACACTGCGGGAGGAGAAAGTTGGTGGCTCCAGTAACATCTGGAATTTGCAGCGCAAAGACATCCAGCTTGAAAGAATTGGGCAGAGTCCTTTCGAATCCCTCGCAGAAAAGCCAGGTTATCTTGGGATTTCTATGGATAGTCTGTTCATGGTTTGCCAGTTGGCTCAAGTTCATGGAACTTTCATTCAATCCCGAGAGGTTTCTGCTGGTTTCTTCATAAAACTCTTGCAGTTCCAGATCGTACCTGCTTACAAAGACAAAGCCGCCCACTGTAAACACAGCAAGGGATATCGACAGAGCGAGAACGAACCTTAAACCGGTTATATTGTTCAGCAGCTCTTTTATTATAATAATCCTTAACATGGCCGTTTTCCTTTACCTGACATCATATTTCAGGAAAGCTGCGAAGGCACAGAGAAAGAACAGAATGCCTGTTATGCTTAAAAGGACCACACCGGGTAAAATTCTCTTGAGAGTATCCGGAAAATTTTCAGAAATGTATTGAAAACGCGGCAGATCATCCAGATTAAGAGGTAAGGCTTTTACATTCTCATATTTTTTTCGCAACTCCGAATACTCTGCGCTGTTCTTTACATAAAAGAGATGTTCCTCTTTCACACTCGAGGTGTATCTGATCGAGGAAAAGGCATTTTTCTGGTCAAGATAATCCAACAATTGCCTCCGGTATTCTGCAGCCTGCTGGTAAAACCGTTCAAAACTTGCCAGATCGCTTCTCGAGAGTGCGGAGATTATATGTTCGTGCATGGAGAGGGGTGAAATGCGCGAGATCATTTCAGCCAGCTTTTTCTGCCGGATAAGGCTTTCCAGATAGTTTTTTCTAAGCCGCCACTCCTTATCCACATATTCTGCCTCCAGAGGTCCGGCAAAAGCATATAGCTGTTGATTGAAACGGATCTTCCCTTTCGAGGCGTAAGAGTGATAATAGCCCCATGGTTCCTGGGCGTCGCTTTGAACGATATATCCCTCCCTGGGAATTTGCCGCATGTATTCCCCGACTTTTTTTCTGAATTCGTTCATGTTATTTTCGGCCTGCAGATCTATTTTTTCCCGGGGCTCAATCGGAATTATCCGGTTTGCCAGGTAGGTGCCTGCATTGGGAATTACAAAAACAAAGATGGACCACAAAAAGAACAGAAAGATAAGTGTATCGGAAGCCTTTTTGGTAAGGGAAGAGATAAAAAGCCCGAAACAGCAGAGAGTTCCGACCATTACCAGAGAGGCAAGAAAAATCAGTATTATGCGCAGCCAGTCGGAAGCTGTCAGGTTTATTGCCGGTGAGATGGACAAGATCAATCCGACCGCAAGAAATCCCGTCGTTAGAGGAATGACTATGGTAATCAGGCTGCCGACAAATTTACCCATAAGAACATGATGTTTCGGGATACTGTTTGAGAGCATAAGGGCCAGAGTTTTATCTTCTTTTTCTCCAGATATGGAATCATAGATAAAAAGAAAGACCAGCAGGCTGATTACAATTTTGAATATCAGGACAATATCGAATTCAGGAAACACTGATAGCATGGGGTTCTCTTCAGTATAAGCACCTGCCAGAACAGGCGCGGAGGCGACAGAGACCTGCGCCGCTTTGGCTAGATTGGCCTCCACTCCTTTACTGAAAATTGAAAGTAATTCGGGTGGCTTGTATATCGTGGGCTTGAGATTCTGATAGGTCATCAACTGGCTTAATTCTTCATTGTTCCTTGAAACAAGCTGGTTGTACCTCTCAAGCTTCTGATTGTAAACTCCGGTCAGCAAAAGAGTGAAAAAGACAACCAGAGCCAGAAACAGCGCAGTGCCGGATGAAAAACGGAAAGTGATCAAATTTGAAAGCAGTTCTTTTCTGGCAATCTTCCAGATCATGGTTTCAGCCTCAAATTAATCAAGAATTAAGCTTCGAGAGGATAAGACTTTGGTCAGTTTCTGATCTTACGCGAACACGCTTAAAGCAAGAGCAATGCCAATCTATAATGGATCGCTTTTAATTGCGGCGTATCAACTTATTTGACAATCGGTTACAAAACAAGAAACGGTCATTATGTCTGTAAATTATTTAAAGTATTCCGCTCCCGGCCTTGCTCGAAGTGTGTAAAGAGGGTAACACCCGATGAGTAAGGGCTTACACACCAGAATTATTTATTATGGAGGGTTTATTGATGATTTTAATCCTGTTTTATTAAGCTGAAATTGGTCCCCTATAGATTGTAACAAGGTTATAATAATTCATTTTTTGCCGGCTCTGCCTAAAGGCGCCTGATACTGTTATTCTCCTTCCACTTTCTTCCGCAAAAAACCGTCAAACATTTACTGGGCCTTGTTTTCCCGGCGGCAAGCCTGGCTTCCGCTGAGTGCCTTATTGAATGACAGGAAGCCTGGTTTTCATTTTAAGGTCATTCTCAGTCAGGGCGCTGAAATCTTTCTCTCAGAAACCCCTTTGGCACCCTTTTTTCATCAGCGGCCTGCCTTGGTGAAAAGAAGATACAAGGCTGATAGCCATTTCCCGGCGAACATTTCTTAAGTTATTATTTAAATTGCAGTTATGTGATTTTCAACCAGCGCTTTTGCTCCAGGCACGTCTTTTGCTTCAGGCAGGAAACGGGAACAGCTTTTAAAGGAGAGATTATCCTTTGGTCAATAAGTTATTTGATTGTTCCTTTGTTGATAGCAAAACATTCTTGCCAAGGAAAATGGAAAAATGAAAAGATCGCTGATCATAATATTTCTCATCCCGCTGTTTTCAGCCGGGGGCGCAAAATGCCAGGAGGCGCTGGTCCTTACTTTAGACCAGGCCATCGATGTCGCCTTGCATAAAAGCTATACCATAAAATCCTACCAGGAAAAGAAACTGGCCATGCAGCATTTTTTTAATTACTACGAGGCCCAGTTCAGTCCCCAGCTCGATTTCAGTGTTTTCACTCCTTCATGGAATGAAAATGTAAGCGGCATCCAGAGAGTCGACGGTTTGCCGGTTTATAATTCCATCGGCTCGATGCAGTACGGCAGCAAGCTGAAATTCACCTATATTCTGCCCACTGGGGGAAATTTCGCGCTCAGCTCCCAGATGTACCGCGAGAGCCTGAAAACCGTACTGTCCCTGCAGGATTACAGGACATTAAACTCCAGGCAGGCCTACAGCAGTATCAGCCTGAGCTTTGATCAGCCGATATTTACCAAAAACAAGCTCAAGGAGAACCTGGAAGAGGCGCGGGCTTCGTACGAAAAAACATCCAGCGAGTTTACCAGGCGTCAGCTTGATATAATCTATGAGGTGACCAAGGGCTTCTACGCTCTTTATAAAGCCACGCGTGAGGTGGAAATAGCACAGGAGAAGCTGTCCAATTCAGAGGAGGCCTATCGGATAGCGAAATTAAAAGGTGAAGCCGGCAGGATTCCGGAGGGTGATGTGCTGATTGCGGAAATTGCTGTGGCCGAAAACAGGGCGGCCCTCTCTGAGAGACAGGGCAACCTCGAGCGAACCGCGGATGATTTCAAACAGTTGATCGGCATGAGTCTCGATGAGCGCATTCAGGTCTTGACCGACCTGAAATACGACTCATTCGTGATCAATTCAGATAATGCGATTGACAGGGCTCTGAAATACCGTCTGGAAATCCAGGAATCGGAACTCGATATTAAGCTGCAGGAAATTGACCTGGACCGGGCCAAACGGATCCGGGAGATCAGCGGCAATATCTCGGCGTATTATGATATCACGGGTGTCAGCACTATCGAGCACGGTTCCACAGGTGAGCTGTTCAGGTCATCGTTCAGGAATTTTGTCGACCGGCCGCCCAACAGGGGAATCACCCTCACATTTTCTTATCCCATTTTCGACTGGGGCCGGGGGTCTGCCAGGGTGCAGCAGGAATCAGCGAACCTGAGAGAGAAGGAGCTCAGCCTGGAAAACCTGAAAACAACCATTGTTCGCGAGGTAAGGGACAATATTCGCAGTGTCGAGGAAGCCACGAACAGGTTGAATATACATGAGCAAAACGAGCAGTTGGCCCAGAGAAGCTACCAGATAAGCCGCATGCGTTTTGAAAGCGGCAATATCACCAGCCAGGAATTGGGAGTGGAACAGGAGAGGCTGGCGGATACCCAGCTTGCTTATCTAGATGCCTACATGACCTATCAACTGGCTGTAGCAGATCTGAAAAGAAAGACCTTATGGGATTTCAACAAGAACAAAGCATACACAATTGATTACTCTTCTCAATCCATGGAGTGAACGATGAAAAAATCACTGTTAAAAATCTCGATCCTGATAGCCGGGATATTGGTTGCCGTACCGCTCTTGCTGTTTGCCCAGCGGGATCAGGCCTCCCTGCTCCTGGATTTGAAAAAAGCCAGGGCC
>DATKXY010000085.1:0-11392 GCA_035528795.1 archaeon
AAAAACGCAGGCCGGAGCTCATCCCGCTGGCTCGACTGTTCCCAACCCTGGCTGGTGACAGCGGAGAGGCCAGCGAATGTATCGGCCCGGAGAATGATTTTCCCCTCCGGTGGAAGAGCATGGACCGGCCCGACATAGAAAACTGCAAGAACGAGGGTAATCCTGAGGTAAAAGTCATGGACAAGCGGGTTATTTCTTTTGAAGCTCTTTTTCAGGGTCCGATGAAACATGAATGCTAGACACATGGCGAAACTCCTTTCCGGATTCTGACTGCTGAAATGTAAGCTGTACCTTTGAGTTGTTCGTTAGACTCTAAATAGAAAGGGCGAGGGCAGTTACTACCTGTAAATCTATAAAAAATAACGATCTGCTCTTATTTTTTTGGAACTGGTTTCAGTTTGCCAGCGTCCAAATATACAGAGGTTGGAAAAGAAAAATCAACAGACAAACTTGGAGGAAACTATGGGTAAAAGTGAGAGAGAGCGGTTTATCGGCAATTTAATAATTATCGGGCCGGTTTTTTGCTTGGCTTTTCTTTGGATTCCCCTGATCTAGTAAGACTGCCGCTTGGCCCCGGCTGCTCTGGACGCGCGGGTTTAAAGCTCCTTTAGCTGCCGCTCGACTTCCTGCTGCAAAGCAGGGGGCAGGTTCATGGTGAGCGCTCTTTCAAGGTATCGCCGCCCCTCATCCTTGCGACCCATGCTCAGGCTGACTCTGCCGAGAAGGATCAGGGCCCTTCCCGAGGGGGCTTTTTCTACCTCCTGGAGAAGGAGTTCCCTGGCCAAAGTCCAATTTCTGTAATGTACGCAGAGATTGATCGACCTGTGCCGTGCGGCCAAAGAGCCTGCATGATTCTCCAGCACCTTGCGGATGTATGTCCCGGCGCCATCAAAATCGCCCTTCTCCATACAAATTTCAGCGCAACCCAAAGCGGCATTTAGATTTGAGGGATCGATTCGGCCGGCTCTCTGGAATTGTTTCAGGGCCTCATCTTTCTGTCCCAGTTGAAAGAGGCTCTGGCCCAGGAGCACGGCTGCTATGGGATCTTTATCCCCCCAACGAACCACCTTAGTCAGAATTTCACTGGCCTGGTCGAACTTGTTCTGTTTGTAAAGGTATCCTGCCAGGATTTTATTCAAGAAAAGATTATCCGGCGCCATGGCCAGGGCGGCTCTGGCCTCGCGCACCGCCGCTTCCAGAGAATCCCTGAGGAGAAAAAAATTACTTGTCTTGAGATGCTCCATAATATGGGGATGATGAGCTTGGGCCTCGGCAGATATCCCAGAGATCCCTCCACCCACATAGCCCAGGGCGCGCAAGGCGCTCTCATGCTGCGGGTCGACTCTCTGCTCTGCGGTGATACGCAAGTCCTCCGCTGTTTCGACAAACCTGAGCAGCCCGCTCTCGAACCTTACAATTTCACCGGTCACCGATGTTTTTTCAACCAGGGAGGGGCACAAATTGTTCTGTTCCTCAAGATCGGCAGACAGGTCATAGCATTCGAAAGCTTCGCTATCGGTAAGGATAAAATGGCGGCCTTCCGGGGTCCAGAGGGAGCGGCTGTCGTTTTTACGTTCGGCACGGCATTTCCCGCCGCGCGTAACCTTGACCTCACTGTAACATGCCCGCTTTTCGATCCGGGGGGCGAAAAGATAGCTCACCGGAGCGCTTGTCTTGGGAGGATTCTCAATGCCGGCAATTTTTACCAGCGTGTGAAAAATGTCGGTAATGGCTACCGGGGTTTCGCGTAAAGCACCATTGGGCGCAAGGGGCGGGTAGCGGATGATGAGCGGGATCTGCACCAGCGGACGGTAAAGTAACACCCCGTGGGTAAAGTGGTTCCAGCGGCCGAATATTTGTCCGTGGTCGCTGGTGACAACAATCAGGGTGCTGTCGAAAAGATTGAGCGTTCGGAGACAGTCAAGCAACTCCCCGATTTTTCGATCAAGGTAATTGATAGACCCATCATAGAGGCTCTCCAAGATGTCGAAGTCCTTCTCCGAGATTTTCAGCACGCCTGAGTTCACCAGCTCCGGATTATGGGAGGCGCTGTCTGTAAGCTCGCTGACACTCTCGCCTGCTTTCAGGTAAAGGCTGCGAAAAGGTTCAGGCGGATCGTAAGGATTGTGGGCATCCATGTAATTGATAAAAATAAAAAAGGGTTTTTCCTTATCCTCCCGGTGCTCCAGAAAATGTCGCACCTGCTTGTTCGTCCACTCTGTGCTGTGGGGCTTTCTTGGGCTGACAACACTGCTGTCGGCCCATACCGGTATAAAGAGGTCGAATCCCCGGGAAAGGTTCTGGGCCTGGTCAACCATAGGATTGTTGCTGATTCCGAGGGTCTGGTAGCCTCGCTTTTTCAGCAGCTCGGCCAGGGTGGGGAAGCGGTCGATCAGCCAGTTGTGCTGGGTATTGGTTCCGTGCTCAAACGGCAGAAGACCGGTAAACAGGCTGGCATGCGCGGGCATGGTCCAGCTCGAGGAGGAGACAGTTTGGGTGAACCGCAGACCCTCTCCAGCCAGGCGGTCGATCACCGGCGTGGTATTCCGGTGATAACCATAGCAGGAAAAATGATCCGACCGCGCGGCATCCATTACAATCAGCAGGATGTTCGGAGGCGGGCCTTTCAATTCTGTCCCGCGATTACAGCCCAGGGTAAGGGCGGCTGCCAGCAGGCTGAATGCTACTCTGGAATGACTTGCCATGTATGCGACAGGCATAGAATAACCTTCCCCACTTGATTTTTTTCGTATTGCAGCAGGTTACCAGGCTGGAAATTAATTTAAGACCGGTTCGATTTTTTTCAATATCATTGTTTTAACCGGAGACTAGAGCTGTCATCTGGGGAGGTCCAGAGGTGCGGCGTAAAAATCCTCTGACTCTCGCGGTGAACAGCAAAATTCTCGTTTTACCTGTCAACCTGGTGAGTTGAATCAGGCGCTTGCAGATTATTCTTAATATTAGTATGTCAGGGTATGAAAAGAGGTATTCGATCGAGTTCAGGGCTAGCCGCCGGCTTTTCGGAGCAGGGCGATTATGTCGGCACGCCCATGCCTTTGGGCGATCATCAGCGCAGTTTGTCCCTGATTATCCTTTAAAGAAATGTCGACTTCCATGTCCAGCAGGGAACGGATGATAGTGATATATCCTGGCTTACGATATGACCAGAAACAGCCCATTGCAGCGTCCATCAGGGCCGTATGGCCATCGGAGTCCCTGAGATTGTAGTTTGCCCCTGCATTGATCAAAGCCTGGAAAGAGTCTTTCAGTCCTCTGAATGCTGTGGACATCAAAGCGGTCCTGCCTTTGTCGCTTTGGGTGTCCGCATTTGCCCCACTCTCAAGCAGGATATTGAGGATCGCTAAGCGGTTTTTTTCATCCAGGGTTCCGCCCCCGCTGCGTACCGCTGCCATCAGCGCCGTCCGGCCCCTGCGGTCGGCTGCGTTCACATCCGCACCGGCAGCTATCAGCAAAGCAACCTTCTGCTCGGTTTCCATCTTGCCTATCGAAGCCATTCTGGCTGCCCAGACTGTAGCGAACATCAGGGCCGAGTGGCCCGCTTTGCTTTTCGCATTTATATCAGCGCCGCCTTTAAGCAGAAGTTCAAGCACAGGGGCATTGCCTTTCTGCGCCGCAAACATCAAGGCAGTATAGCCCTCGTTGTTTTTCACATCGGGATTTGCCCTGCCATTAAGCAGGGCCTTGACTATGGCGAGATGGCCATCTTCAGCTGCAGACATCAAAGGCGTACGGTCCCGAGAACCTAAAGTGTCCGGGTCGGCACCCTTGTTCAGCAAGGCGATTACCTTGTCGGTATTGCCTTTCAGTACGGCGGAAAGTATTTTCGAATCATTGCTAAATATCATGGCGTTAAAATATGGCTGATGTTTTTAATTATTTCAAGAATATCATTCATTCATTGCTGCGGTCAAGAGACTTTTTTCGACGAAGGTATTTTCTCGGCGGTATCTTTAAACAGATTCAAGCGACCGTTTCGTTGTACTCCGAGCGGTCAAACCGGCGTATGGGAAATATCTCGCCGCTGCCCAAACCTCAGGCAAGCTCTTTAAGTCGCCTTTCGCATTCGAGCATCGAGCGTACTGTGTGATAGTTGATCTTCCAGGCGTGACCCATGTAATCCCAGAGAACCTCGTTTGACGGACCCAGAAGGGGGTACCATTCTCCCACCTCGTGGTTGATCAGATAGTCGAACACCAGGCGGTGGACTTTTTCATAGGCCCGCAGGTAGCGCTCATCGCCAAAAGTTTCAAAAGCATCCAGCATGGCCACCAGTGTCTCAGCCTGCTGCCAGAATTCTTTATTCCTCTCCCGAGCCGGTCCCCGGTGCGGCCCCTCGCAGTAAACCCCGCCTAGTTCCCAGTCAATCCCAAAGTCCAGGCAGTGGTCGTAAAGCTTTTTAATTTTAGCTGCATAAATTTTTTTATCCAGGCCCAAAATCTTGAGCGAGTGGTTCAGCAGCCAGCCGAACTCGACATTATGCCCGAAAGAGGTGTTGTCCAAGGGCCGGCCCTCCTGGTCCTCAGCTTCCCGGTCCGAGCCCCAGACATTTTTGAATATGATTGCCCGCTGCGGGGTGAAATCCGGGCTGAATTGGGCAATCCCGGTGCCGTGTTCCGGGTGAAGCATCCTTTTGCAGATCAGCTCGATTATCTCTTCGGCTCGGGCCGCATGCAGACGGTTTCCAGTGGCTTCGTAGAGGTTGGTGAAAGCCTCCATCAGGTGCATGTGGACATCCATGGACTTGCGGTCGCCCCCGCAGGCACCGGGCCTGCATGGCGACCATTCCTCCTCGAAAAACTCGTAGTATCCGCCGTAGAGATTGTCCGCGGCGTGAATCTGCAGCAGGTCGAAAGTTTTTTCCGCCCAGCCGAGTGCTGTCTTGTCTTTTGCGGCCATGGCGTATTCACTTAAAGCGTAGATCACAAAGCTGTGGCCATAGATAATTTTCTTGCGGTCGACCGGCGTCCCGTCCTGTTTTAATATCCAGTACCAGCCTTGATGTTTTTTGTCCCGGAAATGGTCTGTCACGAAACGGACCCCCTGAGCGGCGCTCTCCAGGAAAGAGCCGTCCTTATCATACCCCACCCGGTGGATCGAGGAGAAAGTGTAAATCATCCGGGCATGGGCCAGCAGGTTTTTTCCCGTTTCCCCGGTCGGACTGCCTTTGCTGTCGAAAAAAGTGAGAAACCCGCCGAACTCCCTGTCAACTCCGCGTACTTTCCAGTAGGGAAGCAGCTCTCGGTGAAGGTGGGTTTTGATCTCTTCAAGATAAGGGCTGAGTTCTTTTTTCATGGTTTTATCCTCTAACTGTCATTGTTGCGAAAATCTATCGGCCTTTCAGGGGTTCCGAGTTTATACACTTTGACTGCCAGGCGCCGAATTTACTTGTATGACTCGGCCAGTTTAAAGAGTCCAGAGGTTATATGACTATTGACAGATCACAAAATAACCATTTTCTTAAGCCATTGAAATGTCCTGAAACAATCTGTCAACACCTTCCGATAAGATTGGTTATCTTGGGCTGAGCAAAATACCGCTGGCGCTGGCACTTTATTATATTTAACTACTATTTCGAGTCCATAAAAGGTAAATTCTATCGCCTGAATTGCATTTTGTTTAGATTTTATTTGTTTTGCTCGTGTTTTCCGGTTTAAAGTAATATGAAAAGATGAAAAGAGCTCATACCAGATGATCAATGTCATAACAATCGACTTCGAGGAATACTACCAGGGTATTCTTTCCATAGATCCCGCAACTTACAATAGCTGGCCGGGAAGGATCGAGTTTATGGGAGAGAAAGTACTTCTGTTGCTGGCGGATTTTGACATAACAGCTACTTTTTTTGTTTCGGGTCATGTGGCCCAGCGCTACCCCGGTTTGGTACGCCGGATACATCAGGCGGGACATGAGATTGCCAGCCACGGTTTTCAGCATGGATTGATTTACCGGATGGATCCGGAGAGATTCCGCGAAGACCTGCTCCGTGCCTCGGAGGCTATTGTTACCTGTACTGGCGGTTCGGCGCCTCGGGGATTTCGCGCTCCCTGGTGGTCTATCGGTAAAAAAAATGAGTGGGTTTGGCAGATACTCGATAGTCTGGGATTTTATTACGACAGCAGTGTTTACCCAATCAGGATGCGTTACTATGGCATGCCGGACACCCCGCGTGTCTCATACAGGATTCCCGGAACCAACCTTATGGAAATTCCGCCTGCTACAATCGAGATACTGAACTTTCGACTTTCTGTGGCTGGAGGATTCTACTGGCGCCACTATCCGCTGCCTTTTATCCGCTGGGGTTTGAGAAGGATCAATCGGGAGGGAATCCCGGCAGTGTGCATGTTCCATCCCTGGGAACTGGATATTGAACAGCCTTCTATTAATAATATTTCTTTCGAGCAGCGGCTGATCCATTTTTCAGGAAGACGTTCGCTCGAAAGAAAAATGCGCCGGCTGTTCGCTGAGTTCCGCTTCTCCTCTATCCGCGAAGTTTTTCTCCCTGATTCCAAAGAGTCCGCTGGAAATAAAGAAGAATGATTTTCCCGGTGTTCTAAGCATCTTCAACCAAACAGCACTATTGTCAAAATACATCGTTGTCGCCGAAACTCAGGCGCCAGTGGGCCGGATTGGTGACAAAATCAGAGAGAGGGTTGCTGCCCGGAAGCTTGATCATCAGATCGAAGGGATTCGGGTTAAGTGGCCGCGGCAAGGACAGGAAACCGCTGCGGTAAAGGGATTTGTTTATGGGGTCGGCGGGCATGGAGAGACAGAGAGCGGCATGCGCCCCTTTTTGGTGAATTTGAGAGAGAGCGGTGCCGAGAAGATGGGCGGGGACCCAGTTCGGATCATTTTCCAGGACCTGAAGATCCATGATAACCCCAAGATCGAGGCCTTCATGACAAGTCAGGCGGTAGACAAGGTACCCGGCCACAGTAGGCGAACCTTTTTCAAGAGCGTAAAGCACTGTGTATTTTCTGCCCACTGTTTTGCAATAGCGCCAGTTCAGATAATCCAGTGAGCGCTCCATTACAATTGGATATCTGTTGTGGATTTGATCGAGCAAGGGCTGAAAGCGCATATCGAATTCAGTGGTTTGTACGACCAGGGAGGATGATTTGAAAGGGAAAAAGGTCTTATAAAGCCTCCCGGCCAAGGCGAAAGGCAGGGTAAAGACAGGATGGAACCAGCTTGTCTGCGTCGCTAAAATTCGGTCCGGTCTCAAAGGATATAACCAGAGCCTTGAGCTTCCCACATCGATCCACCTGAAACCACGCTGGAAAATAGGACGGGAATTGGAGTTTGGAAAACAATAAAGGAGGGATACGTTTCGTTCCTTTAGTTCTTGATCCAGTTTCAGACCGAGACTGAGAAACGCCATTCCTTTTCGAAATCTGCGGTCGGTCATTGCTTCAATAACATGAGAACATGAGTGAGAGCAACCTTTTAATAAAACCCGGCGCGGCAATGAGGTCATATGCGAGATAATCATCTCATCCGAGATTGCTAGCATGCCGATTGAGTTGCCGTATGGGTTCTGAAGGTTTTCCCAGCGCCAGAAATCGAGGCTGTTTTTCTCGGACACCGACAAATCATCCATCCGAAGCCTGAGATCAATCACACCCGGACCGTCTTTCTCAGATACCGAACGGATAATAAAGGGGGGGCTGCTCATTGATTAAAACCTTGACATTTATAGTCGACCAAGGGAGATGGAACTTAAAGATGATTTTTCAACGTTTCCAGGATAATCTCCACACTGACCATCTCAATAATCTCTTCTTCATTAAATGTAACCTGGAACTCTTCTTCCAAAGACATTATCAGGTTCATGTGGCGCATGGAATCCCATTTTTCCAAAGTATCAATCGAAGACTGCTCGTTGAGCTGTTTGACAGGAACCGACATCACCCGACTGACTATCTTGAGCACCCTATCTTTCATTCTTATTCCCGGTTTTGATCAATCCCTAAAGTGATTTTCTTAAAAAAGTCCGGCTCAGGCTCAAGACCCCGTTTGAGCTCATAAAGGAATGTCTTGCCTTCTCCATCCTGCTCCCGGGTCCACTCCTTGAAACCATGCTTTTGGTAAAAATCCTTAACCTGAACATTCTTGCGAGTAGCAAAATATATACCAACAGCCTTTTGGCAACCTCTTTTTCCCGCAAGCTTAAGGACATTGATCAAAAAGGCATCCTCTACACCTCTTCCCAGCACCCTGCAGGAAAGCAGAAATGTATCGATAATCGCCTTCTCGGATTCATATTGGAGAATGCACGCCCCGACAATTCCCGAATCTCCAAACCTGTCGTTCAGCCTGAGGTAGAGTACATCCGAGCCGTCGTTTTCCGAAAAATCATTGATCTCAGCCTCGGAATAACGCCTGGTTGTCAGGTTGAACTGGTTGGTTCTCTGGGTAAGCTGGGCAATGCGTGGGATAGTGAATTCATCGGCAAAGCCAATATTTATTACCATTTCCAGAGATTTCAGATAGTCCGTCAGATCAGTGGCTTGGGCACGAAGTTTTTTCCGACCTGTTTCGGCCTTGTAAAAAGCCCCGCGCTTTTTGTCCTCCTCGGACAGTGACAAGGTCTCGAACATACCGCACCCAGCCAGGATGTCCCTGTTTTCCACGGCTCTATCGGCAGGCAGGTATATTACTTCCACCTCCGGTAGGAACTGGCGAATCAGATTGATTTCAAACTCGCTGTCATCTGCATAAACCATGCTGTCCAGACCGATATTCAAATCCCCGGCGATCAGTCTCAGATTGGCGGCCTTGTCATTCCAGTTGATCTGAAAGGCGGCGATATGTTTTTCTTCGAGAAGCATGTGGGGATGTTTGCGGAACACCTCCCAGACATCCTCCTCATTGTTTTTACTGCACAGGGCGAGAATCACCCCTTTATTGTAAAGGTTGAGAACTTCCTGTTGGAATTCATAATAAGCGGAGCCCGGATAGGTTTTGCCCAGCTTGATTCCGCTCAGCCCGTCCTCTCCGATAATCCCTCCCCAGAGGATATTGTCGCAATCCAGGACCAGGCATTTTTTACTTTTGCCCTTGAGCGACCGGATAAATTTGAAGGCCTCCTCAGATATTTCACGAAGGGCCTCCCTTGAATACGGAGCCCGGCCAATGTGCCAGTAGCGCGGATCATAAAATTGTTTGTCACCGACTCTGAGGCGGCACAGGTTGAGATCCACAAAATAGCTGTTAGCCTGTGATCTCAGGCTTTCTTTTAACAGTACGTTCAACCTGCCGATAACAGCCGACTGGCCGCTGTCGATCTGGCTGTCGATTATTCCGGTGGCCGGGGATGAAGGCAACTCAAAGCCATGCCAGAGTATTATAGCCGCAGTCTGGCTGCGGATGCCTGAGAGCACACGGTTCAAATAATCCTGGACCCGCTCGGTTTCGGCCTGGATTTCTCTATCTGTCAAGGCATTAAAATTTCGGGCCAGGTCCCAGGAGAGATTGTCCAGCTTTAAAAAAATCAGGACGCAATCGATCGCGCTGTTAAGAAGTTCCCGGTCTCCACCGACAGCCTCCTGGATGACATTATCGTAATTTCCGAATCTTATTTGCGCTCTGAAACCAGCCTGCCAGGCTAAATACTTCAGGTATGGCTCGATAGGCTCGATTACGATATTGCGGAGAATTGAAATTTTAATTTCGGGAAGGTCGTCCAACTCAAGCCGGTCCAGATGTTCCTGAATTTCCGAATATGACAGTTTAATCATCACTTTAAATTGAGGATGAGGTTTTGGAATACGATTTTTCGCCGGAATAAATGCCCGCAAATGCAGCGTTATGTTTTGCCTTTTCCACCTTTAAAGGTGATACATTTTTAGCAAATCGCTCGCTTGCCCCACCATGAGGAATCCGCTGAAAGAGCTGTAAAAATAAGTTTTAAAGGCGTTATATTTATCAAGGTTAAATCCTTGGTTTTAATAAAACAATCCATCGAGTGGATTTAATTGAAAAGAGTCCCCAATAAGTAAAGGGAACCAATGGCAAAATTACAATGTTAATCTGTGTCAATATGCTAGGGATTTCTTTTTGTTGGACTTTTTGTAGGATTAACAGGAAAAGCCCTGTACAGACAAGTAATCTCGGAAAAAAGGATCTTGAGGGTCCCTTGAACGGACTATGAGTAATGGTTGCCATCGGAATTTCTTCTGAATCAAGGTCTAGCCAAAAATTAAACCAGAAAGATCCTCTGTTTGGCGCATAAACATTTCAGTTATTTTCGTACAACGCCGAAACCATGAAAAGCTTCTTCCTTAAGACCGTGTTTTTTGACGAATTCCCTGAAGGCCTTATTCCAATGTATATCGTGGCTCATTAAAATGCCGTGTTTCTTTATACAGGGCCATACCGTTTCGTACTCGAATTTCATATGCGAATAGGTATGTAAGCTGTCGTGAAGAAAGATATCTATGTTATCAATTTCCTCCAGTACAATCGGTAATAATTGTAAACTGTCTCCTAATCTCAATTGCCACCGATTCCTCAGATTGTCAGGTATGAGCCAGCCTGGTTTTTGATTCGGTGGCAGACAGGAGCGTTTCATTTGGCTGGTGCTTTCAGCAATAGTAGTGTAAGAGGGTAGGTCGATTGAGATAAGTTTTCCATCGATTCCGTGTTCCTGATAGTTTGCCTCGAGTCCTTTAAGAAAAAAGATCGTAAAGGAACCGTCGAACACACCTGTTTCCAAAATAAGCCTGGGCTTAAGAGCTCTTACTATTGCATAAAGGAAATAGTGGTCTTGACATAATCTGAATTTCTGTTTGATTACTGATGATGACTTTTCGTTTAAAGCAGTCAGAAAGGAAGAATCGCGATTCAGTGTTTTTTTAAAATTCATAAAAATAGCAGATGATTTACCGCTTATCTTTGTAAAAACTTCTTCGGGCTTTCCAAGGAAATAAAGCATAAAATATTTGGGATTACGCAAAAAGTATTTCAACCCTTTCATCAGCTTCTGAGCTGGATTAACCATACTTTTCTCCATTTAGCTTTCCAAAAGTAATCATTAGCTGTTGATCGGTGAATCTTATATAATATGCCTCGGTTTCCCTCAAAGCATATTTACATGATTTGGGACAAGCTAAGTTCACAAAAAAGCCATAGACAGTGGCAACATAATGTAAAAGATCGCATCAGTTTCATATGGCTGTCAGCCAATTGTCAGGGGCTGAATTTAATTCATATTTCAATGATTTATATAAAAGAATGGACTATTGACTCTACTCAGCGTAGCTTTTTAGGACACATTAATTGATCTCGCGTAATAGTAGTACTTGTTGAAGCACAGGCATTTAGAAGACGATGGAACGCCTGGCGTCCCCAATATCGGCGATTGAACCGGTAA
>DATKXY010000086.1:0-12936 GCA_035528795.1 archaeon
CCACTCTTTTTATTCTATAAATTCTGCAAAAATCCTAAACTTTCCCCTAGAGGTGCCGATATAGGATTATAGTTAATAGATTCTTTAGGCACACATTATTTATACGGCGGCGACCAGATAACTCTAACGGTGCCTTAATCCCTTGAGGGTGAAGTGCGCCTCTGAAGGTATCTCAACTTTTTCCTGACTCTAGCACAAAGCAAAAAAAAGGCTTTTGGAGCCCCCCTCCAAAAGCCTTGAAGCACAACAACATCGCTTGAGGTAAAAAGGTCTTTTTGGGAAAGTGCCCTTTTTTGATGTATATTGTGCCTTTTTTTGCATAGGCAAAGACTAGCAAATAGTATGCCAGGAATAAAAAAGGCCCGTTGTAACCGTTTTAAAACGGTTAATGGCCATGGCAAACAGATAATGCATTAAATAGCAGGGTATTACGAATAAGCAAGAAATAAATCGACAGGCAAGCTTAATAAATCAACTAACCAAAGTATTATCAAAAAAACCAGCAATTTTTACCCGTACAGGAGAAAATTAAACAACATTTAATTAATTGACCATACAGAAAAAGGGAAAAATAGGAGGCAAACATGCAACTTATTGTGTAATCAATCAGATAATTTTAAGGTTGCCGCCGAAACTCAGGAACACTTTGCGAATTTTATAAAGCAAACGTTCTGTTGGGTAGGGAAACCTTAACAGACGATCAAGGAGGATAAAGATGGGTTTAACCCTCAACACAAATGTTCCGGCTATCAATGCAAAAAGAAACCTTTTGATTAATAACCGTCGAACCGCTAAATCGCTTGAAAAACTTTCTTCCGGCCTTCGGATTAACCGGGCGGCCGATGACGCGGCTGGATTGTCCATTGCCGAAAACTTAAGGGCCCAGGTCGTTGGTTTGGGCCGCGCAGTGGCCAACTCCCAGGACGCCATTTCGCTTATCCAGACAGCGGAAGGCGGCCTGAACGAGACGCACAACGTTCTTCAGCGTATCCGCTTACTGGCGGTGCAGTCGGCCAACGGTGTATTGACAAGCCGGGACCGTAGAGCAATCCAGGATGAAATCTCCCAGCTTCTCAGCGAGGTAGACCGCATTTCCTCAACCACCCAGTTCAACAGTATCAACCTCTTGAACGGTAATGTGGGCGCCTTGGTGAGCACCGATGACCCGGTAAACAGCATCCAGGGTCTGGTGGTCGGGGATGTAGGCGAAGGCGGCACTTTCTCTATAGCCGTCACCGCCATCGCAGTCGGCAAGCTGCAGGTCCAGAACTCCGAGCTCTTTGTTACGATCAAGGAAAACGGCGACCCGCTCGACGCCAATGCCGCTACTCAATTGCAATCGATCAGCCGCTTCCAGGATTTCGGAGTGTTCGCCGGAGGGATCGATTCGGTTACACTTACAATGAGCCAGAATGGCAATAACCGGATAACTGAAGTCCAGGTATTCGCCACTGACACCCTGGGCGAGCTGGCCACAAAGATGTCTCTTGCAATTAACGATCCCAACCGGGTGACCGACCTCGGCATGGCCGCCACTATCTCGGACGGCGCCACCCTGGTCTCCATTGGTAATGTGGGTCTGGCTCCAGCCGGCGGCGGCGTGGGAGCCACAAGCGTCGTGGTTACCGCGCCTGAGCCCGGACGTTCTATCGCCTGGGGCGGTGATTCCTCAATACTTTCAGCCCTCGGGTTCAACGAAATCCAGACAGCGGTAATGCCAATCTTCTCAATTACAGTAACAGATATCGGGCAGGGCACTACTCCCACCAGGACTGCCAAAGTCTATGGCGACAGGGCATCGGGCCTCATCCAGGGAGTGGACATGCGCTTCAGGACTACGCTGGACATCTCGATCAGCTCCGTGGATAAGACACTGATCCAGGCTTACGAGGTCTCCGCAGTAGAAAGAAATAGCCTGGCCGGCCCGGACGGTTTTGTAGTCCAGGTCTCGCCGAGGCCGCTTTCTTTCCAGATCGGTCCGAACCACGGCAACTACCTCAACAGTCAGATCAGCGAAATGTCATCCAGAAGCCTTGGGATTGACGGACTCAACGTGTCCGATCAGTTCTTCGCCCAGGAATCGATCAAGACGATCGACAGTGCTATCAGCCAGGTCTCGGCCCAGCGAGCCAGCCTGGGTGCCATACAGAACCGTCTGGAAAGCACGATCGCCAACTTGAACGTGGCAGAAGAGAACCTGTCTGCCTCGGAGAGCCAGATCAGAGATCTTGACTTCTCGAATGAAGTGATCAACTACACTTCGGCTCAAATCCTGACCACTTCGGCTACTTCGTTCTTGGCTCAGTCGAACGCTTTGAGCAACAACATACTGACGCTACTCAGATAAGAGAAGTGGACTTTGGAAATGACAAAAGTTGATCACATGGATAACAACGGGCTATAATTGAAAAAGCCGGCTCCGGAGAATATAATTTCTCCGGAGACCGGCTTTTTTTAGCCAAAAAAAACGGGCTTTTGAAGCTGCAACTTCAAAAGCCCTGCACCCCGCACTTCCGCGAAGAAGCATCCTGAGGCCTTCAATGGCGTTCAAGATTCAAGGTGCGATCTCTGTTTGTGCAAGTTTTGTTCCAAAAAAACCACTTCGGGTTGGCCCGAAGTGGTTTTTTTGTTTTCCGAATATATCTTGAGGCATTCCCAAAACCTGATATTAAAAATCCTGAATCCCTCAAATCCAAGAAAGACAAGATTCAGACACCACTTATGAGCTTTTGCCGGACCGGAACAATACCCAGTGCCCGGAGAAAAAAATAAAAGCTGTCAATCAACTATCTTTCCGGGAAAAGAAGAAATTATCGGGAAGTGAAAAATTTTCCATAAAAGAGAGCAACATTTTCCCAAAATCAATCCCTTACAAAAGTCTGTAAAAAAAGCTAAAGATTCATCTCAAGGTGCCGATAATATAAAAAAAGAGCGTCCGGATTTCTATTTTTGCCGGATGCTTGGCGCCTGGAAGAGAAGCTGCAATTTCTTTTCTGGTGCAAGACTGATTTTCCGCGAAGAAGTTTCTTGAAAGCTTGGGGGCGTTTGTCAAGAGAGAAATGGTCTGTGCTTTTGTCTTATCTACCGTCTTTTACTCTCCAGTTTTGCCACCTGTTAAGCTCTTCAAGATTTTCTTCAGCGAATTTTCCAATCGAACAACAGAAAAAGTAAGACACTGAGAATCGCTTAAGCAGTTTATTCTGGCCTGGAACTGCCAAATAAACTTGAGAAAAAAGTTTTAAGCCGGTTATGGTTAAACCGGACGCGAATGGCAGCTGCAACTGCCGTGTCCGGGGG
This sequence comes from archaeon, assembly GCA_035528795.1. GTDB lineage: Bacteria > Gemmatimonadota > Glassbacteria > GWA2-58-10 > GWA2-58-10 > DATKXY01. The sequence goes on from DATKXY010000086.1 coordinate 3,298, forward strand.
AAACTCCGCGAAGAAGCATCCTGGGGGGTTACCTACCAGTGGCGGCGGGACCGCATTTGATAGTCTCATGCCTGAGTGCGGCCTCGCTGCCCGAAAATAATCCCACCCAAAATTTCTTCTTCGCTCTTCCCATGCCCGATCAATCCGGCAAATCCCTTGGTTGAACCGGAATTAAATCTAATTGTGTTGAGGGTTTCAAAACTTCCTCCCGCTTGCTCGCCAAATGTTATGTGGTCGCCGCCAAATAGCTTTGGTCTGGGAGGAAGAGATCATCAGGATCCAGCCAGAGGGAGCGGTTGGGCTTTCCGGGCCATCCCGGGTGTCAAACCGTTCCCGGCCATCCTGACAAGAGTCGAATTCTATCCAACTTCAACTGTTAACACAGGGTAAGGAGAATATTACCTTCGGAATCAAGGAGGATTTGATGCCTGGTCTGTCGATAAACACAAACATGCCGGCGATTCTGGCCCGCCGGCAAATGGGGATTGCCAGCACGCGGACTACCAAATCTCTCGAGCGTCTGTCAAGCGGGCTGCGTATCAACCGTGCGGCGGATGACGCGGCAGGATTGACGATTGCTGAAAACCTGCGCTCCCAAGTAGTGGGTTTAGACCGGGCGATAAGCAATGCACAGGACGGCATCTCGTTGATCCAGACAGCCGAGGGGGCATTGGCTGAAAACAACAACATATTGCAGAGAATCCGTGAGCTTTCGGTGCAGGCGGCAAACGGCACGCTCACCAGCCGTGACCGCCTGGCAATCCAGAACGAGGTCACTCAGTTGATCGATGAGGTCGATCGCATAGCCGAGACCACCGAGTTCAACTCGATCAAGCTCCTCAACGGCAATGTCGGGGCTCTTGTGAGTACCAGCGACCCGTCAAGTATAGACGGCATAGTGGTGGGTGATGTAGGCGAAGGTGGAGTTTTCTCGATTACTGTGAGCGCCCAGGATCTCGGAAAGCTGCAGGTGCAAACATCGGAAGTTTTTGTCACTATTGACCTCAACGGCAATGTCTCGGATGCCACTGCCTCCACACAACTGCAATCGATCAGCCGCTTCGAGGATTTCAGTGTTTTCGGCTCCGGAGTGGACAGTGTGACTGTCAAGCTGGGCTCGGATGCCTCGACAACCCTGGCCGATGTAACTATTTTCCGCACCGACACTCTTCAGGATGTCGCCCAGCGGATTTCCCTGGCCATTAACAATGTCACTACCTCTAACGACCTTGGACTGGGAGGGAGTATCGCAGTCGGAGACCAGCTTGTTGGTGTGGCCACAAACGTGGGCAGTGAAAATGTCACTCAGATGTTTGTACTGACCCCTGAACCGGGCCGCCGGATTACTTTCGGCGGAGATGCGACAGCTCTGTCCGCTTTCGGCTTCTCCGAAATTCAGGAGGCCAGCAGTCCAATCTTCTCGCTTACTGTTACAGATATCGGCGCCAAAGGCGGCCCTTCCACCCAAAAAAGTCTCAAAGTCAGCGGGGACAGGGCCAGCGGTATGATAAACGGTGTCGATTTATCTTTCCGTACTAACCTTGATATCTCGATAGGAGGCACCACAAATCTGGCAGGTTTCAGCGTTGTAAGACCGCTCTCGGTTTCCGGGAGCGCAAACTTTGTGCTCCAGGTAGCGCCGCGGCCCCTGACCTTCCATATCGGTTCAGGCGCCGGCCAGGTTCTTTCCACCCAGATCAATACCATGAGCTCCCGCGCTCTGCAGGTGGATCAAATAAACCTGACAGACCAGAATCTGGCTAATCAGGCTATCCGGGTAGTAGACAATGCTATGAACACGGTCTCCGCGCAGAGAAGCACCCTGGGAGCCGTGGTTAACCGGCTCGAGAGCACGATCGCCAACCTGGGAGTAGAGGCCGAGAATCTGCAAGCCAGTGAATCCCAGATCCGCGATCTGGACTACTCGAATGAGATTATCGAGTTTGTAACGGCGCAGATTCTCAATACTTCGGCCACAAGCTTCCTGCGGCAGGCTAACGCTCTGTCAAATAATGTGCTGGTATTACTGTCTTAATAGTTTGACATTTTAAAAAGCGGTGAGTGTTTTCGAGGCTTATACTCGGAGCGACGCTCACGCTCTGCTTAATCTCCTTGAGTTTGCGGAGGCAGCATGCCGGATAAAGTTGGAAAACTCGAGGGGCTGATCAGGCCGATCAGGCCGAGTGAAATTCTCAAGTCCCCCCGCACCAAATTGGCACGGATTCCGGCCGCTAAAACCGCTAAATATGGACTGTATACCAGGATAAAAACTCAAGCGTCCAAGGATACCCAGCAGACAGCAGAATCTTCCCGCTCTGGCGCTATTCAACAAGCACCAGATGATTTCTCTGCTAAGGAGTCTCGCCATTTAATGGAAACTCTCAACGAAATATTCAAAGTCTTTAATGTTGAGGCGCACTACTATATCGATCCGGGAACTGAAATCCAGACTGTCCAGTTGAGAGACATTGAAACTCAAGAATTGATCCGCCAGATCCCAAGCGAAGAGTTCCTGACAACGGTAGCACGAACTCAGGATTTAATCGGTCTGCTCTTTGATACGAAGGTATAAAAAGCGAACAAAGCCAAGGCCGGCAGAAAAACTATAAAATAAAAGACCCCTTTAGCGAACAAAGGGGTCTTTTATTATGTATACTGAAGATTCCCGTTATTTTTTCCCGGACGAGCCTTTCCTTTTTCCTTTTGGGAAAACAGGAGCCTTTTCCGCCTTTTTTTCCGGTTTCTGGACCCCTGCTGCAATAGCTGGCTTGGGCGCATGGTAGCGTTTGTTGATATAAAGCTGCTGGACGATTTGAAAAATGTTGAAAAAGGTGTAATAAAGTACCAGCCCGGAGGAAAAGCGCAGGAAAATGAAGGTCATGAAAAACGGCATAATATACATCATTGGCGCCATTTTCGGGTCAGTCTGCGTGGGAGTGAGCTTTTGCTGCAGAAAAGTGGTGGCTCCCATGGTCACCGGCAGGATGTAAAAAGGGTCGGGCTGGCTGAGATCGTGGATCCAGCCGAAAGCTTCCGCCCCCCGGAACTCGATAGTACGCTGGAAAACATAGAACAGGGCGAACAGCACGGGCATCTGGACCAGCAGGGGAAGGCAGCCGCCCAATGGATTGACCTTGTGTACCTTGTAGAGACGCAGAGTCTCCTCCTGGAGCTTCTTCGGATCGTCTTTGTAGCGCTTGCGAAGATCGTTCACCAGCGGCTGGATTTGCTGCATCTTGATCTGGCTTTTTGTGCTCTTGATAGTGAGTGGATAAAATACCACTTTGACCAGGATCGAGAATATAACAATGATCAGCGCATAATTCTTTATCCATTTGTGCAGCCAGAGAAGGACTTCCAGGGATATTTTGCTGAAAGGCTGGATGATAGACCAGCCGTACTGCAGCACCTTCTGCAGCCCGAAATTCAGCCTGGTGATCTGTTTATAGGACTGTGGCCCCACGTAAATCGAATAATTTATGGCCTTTATTTCGGCTGGAATCGGAAACAGTCCAGCGAAATTTAAGGCTTTACTCTCCTCATTTCCGGAGGCCGACATCCCAACCATGGGGTCATCCGGCACGAAGAAAGTGCTCATAAAGTACTTGCTCTTTACTCCTCCCCATAAGATTTTGCGCTCGCCGGTGGGCGCCCAGTCGCTTTTGGTGAGGTCGCCAAGGGATTTTTTTACCACTTCACCATTGTCGTAATAGATAATGCCGTAGTCAGAATAATCCTCCTTACGGTTTTTTTCATTGGATACCAGGGAAGGGCCGAGCAGAACCTCCACAGTATTTTCTTTTGGACCGTGAAGCTGCTCCGGCAGGTAAAGGCCGGCCTTAATGAGGTATGAATCATTACGTAAAGTATAGACCAGTTTCAGTTCGCTGCCGCCTGGGAGCTGGTGCGTAAAGGTCAACTTACCTTCCTCTTTTGTACGTCCGAGCCTTAAACTCTCAAGACTTGCCGTAAAATTGCGGTTCCCCAAATCTATCGGTTTTTCAGAGTTCTTCAGGTGGAGCCGGGTATAGAGGAAAAGACTTTCCCTTTCAGGGATCAACTGCACCGGTATGCCGAGGTCAGAGCCTTTTGCGCCAAGGGAATCGAAAGCGGGATATTCCTTAAGCCAGGCCCGGGTCAAAACCCCGCCGCGGGTAATGAAGTGGTATTCGTACAAATCGGATGAGACAACGATTGTATCGACTGGCACGGTTGAGGTGTCTGGCCTTGAGATAGCTGCTTCCCCGGCCACCTCAAGGAGGATCTCCCCTTTTTCTGCAGCCTGAGGGGCAGTCTTTTCCACAGTAGTTACTGTCAGGCTGTCTCCTGCTTGGGGTATCTGTTTCGGCCTGGGTTTCGGCGCGAAAACCAGGAAATAACCCATCCAGAGCATAAAAATGAGCATCATCGCCATTGCGGATCTTTTTTCCATCATCCTCTCTTATTTTATTAAGGCCTGAAACACGAGCCTTAGACCTTTTTCGCCCCTGCTCTGCTTCAGGGCAGATCCACACCGCCCGGATGAAACGGGTGGCATTTTAAAAGCCGCAAAACAGCCCGTAATGAACCCTTGAACGGACCGTATTTAACGAGGCTCAAGCGCGCATATTCCGAACACGACGGATAAAACCGGCAGGCACTGGGCAACAGAGGCCGGATAACCAACTGGTACAGCCGGATACAGGAAATGATTATTGCCTGCAGGATCAGTCTAAGAATTCTCACAATCAACTCCACACACCGTTTCTGCTCCAGGAAATTCCAGGTTAACAAACGCCGTTTACCTGAAATTCAACTAATGAGCAGCGCGGTGCTGAATTATTTTTTCCACCAGGGATGAAAGCCTCTGCCGCAATTCCGGGAACGTGGTTTCGTAGCAGGCAGGACCAATCCTGATCACGATCAGATACCCCTGCGACAAAGTGGGGAAAAAACGGATAAGCTCCTGTAATCTTCTTTTGAGACGGTTTCTAGCTGCGATAGTGTGACGGAAACGGGGAACCACAAATGCAACCCGGCTTGGAGAGGAACTATCCGCCGGCAAAAGGTAAATTCCCAGAACATCATCCGAAAAATTACGCCCTTTTTCGATAACTTTTTTTATCTCAGTGCTTTTGCGGATGGAACATTTTCGTGGAAAGCCCACCTTCAAAACTCCGGTGATGCCCGGCCTTCCTTTGTTAGGAAACCGCCATAAAGAATAATAACGAACAGTCCCAAAGAATAAAAATGAGCGGCCAGAGTTGAATGCTCAATTCGTACGCCCAAAAATAATCTCCGCTTCAATGGGACTGCGACATGCGCGAAAGTCAGCGGGATTTAAACTGCAAGACGTTTACGGCTGCGTGCCCGGCGCCTGTTGATAACCTGCCTGCCTCCCCTGGTGGCCATGCGGACGCGAAAACCATGTTTATTGCGCTTCTTCCTGTTACTCGGCTGAAAAGTCCTTTTCATCGCTCATTTTCTCCGACATTAAAGAATATCGCTTTGTGAAATCAATAATTTAAGCATTCAATTACTAAACTGTCAAGCTTTTGGTCCAGCTCGATCCCAGAGCCAGCCTTTTCTCAATCCAGGCACAGAGGCGCAGAGGACATGATACAGCCTATCCTGTAAATAAAGTATTAAAACTGCAAGGCCTCCAGATTCCAATCGAACAAGAAAAATCAGGGGTTTTCATGCTTCGTTGTGGCCTCAAAGCGGGCATAAGAGTTTAAGAATAATCCGGCTTCAAGCTAACTTTTCGGCAGCGAGACCTTTAGATGTTGACAAAAGGACTCGGGAACCATTATTCTTCCTGTCTAAATAAAAGTTTTCTTGTCTTTAAGCGACATTAAGGCCAAACGGTACCGGAATAAAGGCTCATCAGAATATGGAAAAAGTAATTCGGACTGCGGTTGACCGGGCCCTTGCCAGACTGGCGCTGGAAAACCCGCCGGACTATGTGGTCGAAAAGCCCAATGATCCGCGGCATGGCGACCTGGCCACCAATGTAGCATTTCTTCTCGCCCGCACACTGAGAAAAAAGCCAGCGCTCATTGCCCAGGAAATAGTCCAGGCCCTGGCGTTTGAAAGCCTCTATATCGAGAAAATCGAGGTGGCCCCGAACGGGTTTATCAATTTTCGCATCTCCCCGCGCTGGAGCATAGACCAGCTCGGGCTGATCCAGAAAGACCGTGAACATTACGGCCTGGAGAACATTCTCCAAGGACGTCGGATCATGGTGGAATTTGTGAGCTCCAATCCCACCGGGCCGCTTACTATCGGGCACGGCCGCCAGGCAGTCCTCGGCGACTGCATCTCATCACTGCTGGAGGCCATGGGCGCGGATGTCTGCCGGGAGTATTATTATAACGACGCCGGAAACCAGATGAACATTCTCGGGCGTTCCCTTCGAGCCCGCTACGCCCAGCTTTTTGACCCCGCTTTTCCATTCCCTGAAAACGGTTACAAGGGCGACTATCTGGTAGCTATCGCCAAAGAATTCTCAACCGAATACGGCGAAAAATTCAAACCATCCGCGCATGACCAAGGCCTTAGCGAAAAGCAGCTCAAGCTTTTCCGGGAATACGCCGCCGAACGCATCCGCCGCATGATTGATGATGATCTCAAGACTTTCAGGATCAATTTCGATGTCTGGTCTCTGGAGAGCCGCTTCTATACCGAGGGCATAATTGACCGCCTGCTCGGGCTTCTGGAACAGAAAGGGCTGAGCTACAAAAAGGAGGGCGCTGTATGGCTGGCCGCGAGCCGTTTCGGCGACACTGAGGACAGGGTGATAGTGAAAAAGAGCGGGGAACCCACCTATTTCCTGCCGGATCTGGCATATCACCTGGACAAATACGAACGCAAGTTCGATGAAGTGATCAACATTCACGGCTCAGACCACCACGGCTATGTGCCCCGGATGCTCGCCGGAATGAAAGCGCTCGGGCTTCCCGAGGGCTGGCTGCGCTATGTGGTTCACCAGATGGTAAGTTTCACCGAGGGCGGGGAGCAGCTGCGCATGTCCACCCGCGCCGGACGGTTTATCACCCTTGCCGATCTCTGCCGCGAGGTGGGAGTGGATGTGGCCCGGTACTTTTTTGTCATGCGGCGGGCAGACAGCCAGCTTGTGTTTGACCTGGACCTGGCGCGCCAGCAGTCCAATGAAAACCCGGTCTACTACTGCCAGTATGTCCACGCCCGTATCTGCAACCTCACTCCCACCGCCCGCGAGGCGGGTATCTGGGACGGCGACCGGAACCGCTGGCTGGATCATGCCCCCGCCCGGCTCGGGCAGCCCGAGGAGCTTGATCTAATCACCCATCTGGTCGAATTCCCCGGGGTGGTGAAAAAATCGGCTCTCGCTCTCGAACCGCACCATATCCCTTATTATCTCGAGGAGCTTGCCCACCTCTTCCACAGCTGGTACCAGCATTACCGCATTGTAAACACCGAGGATAAAAGCACCTCTCTCGACCGCCTGTATCTGGCAGACTGTGTCCGGACAGTAATGGCCAACGGGTTGAGGTTACTTGGAATCACCGCCCCGGAAAAAATGTGACAGGAGAAAGTCGATGGGAAGAAATCAGCTTGAGCCGATTGTCGCTGTAGGCACAATCGGTATCGATACAGTAATCACGCCGTTCGGAAAAGCCGAGGGAGTGCTGGGAGGAAGCGGGTTGTATTTTGCCGTGGCGGCAAGCATTTTGGCTCCGGTAGGTCTGGTTTCCGTGGTGGGTGAGGATTTCGATCACTGGGAGGAGCTTTCCCGGCAGAATATCGACCTCGAGGGAGTCGCCACCCTGCCGGGCAAAACTTTCAGATGGGGCGGGGCCTATGCAGAGGATATCAACCGCAGGGATACTCTTTTCACCGAACTTGGCGTGCAGGAAAACTTCGAACCCAGCCTTCCCCCAAGCTGGCGGAATTACCGGACCGTGTTTCTGGCGAATGTCGATCCTCCCACTCAGCTCAAGGTCCTCGACAGCCTGGCAAAACCTGAATTCGTGGTTACAGATACAATGAATTTCTGGATAAAAAACGACCTGAACAGTCTGAAAGAGGTGATCGCCCGGACCGATGTGCTGATCCTGAACGATGATGAAGCCCGCCAGTTGACCGGCAGGCTCAACCTTATGGAGGCCCTGGAAAAAATCCGGGAGATGGGCCCGCGGACTGTGGTGCTGAAAAAGGGCGAGCACGGAGCTGTGATGGTCAATGAAGGGGAGTTTTTCGCTCTCCCGGGTTACCCCTTAAGGTCAGTGGTTGACCCGACCGGTGCGGGAGACACTTTCGCCGGCGGATTTGTGGGTTATATCCAGCGTGCAGGTTCCAGATCGAAACGGGCCTTGCGCAAGGCGATAGTTTACGGCTCGGCGCTGGCCTCTTTCTGCTGCGAGGATTTCTCGACCGCCCGCCTGAAAAATCTGAGCCTGACCGAACTCGAGGCCAGGGTGGAGGAATTCAGGCGGCTTGTTGATTTCGGCTCTTCTGAAAACTAATCCAAGCCAAGGATCACTGAGGTGAATACCTCCAAAAAAGGGAACTCTTACAAAGACGCCGGGGTGGATATTGACGCGGCCCGGAAAGCCGTGGATCGTTTCAAGCAAAGGGTGGCGGAAACTTTCACCTCCGGGGTTTTGAGCGAGATAGGCTCATTCGGCGGCATGTTTTCCCTCAAGGATTCCAAGCTGAAAGAGCCGGTGCTCGTCTGCAGCACAGATGGAGTGGGAACCAAGCTCCTGGTGGCCCGGATGGCCGGCCGGCATGACACGGTCGGCGAATGCCTGGTCAACCACTGTGTCAATGACATCATGGTGCAGGGCGCCATGCCGCTTTTTTTCATGGATTATATCAGCGTGGGCAAGCTGGTTCCAGAACATATACTGCAGGTGATGGAGGGTTTTATCCGCGGCTGCAAGGGAAACTCCATCGCTCTTCTCGGGGGGGAGACAGCCGAGATGCCGGACCTTTACAGCGAGGATGACTACGATCTCGCAGGCTTCATCGTGGGCCTTGCCGACCGCGAGGACCTCCTTACCGGAGAGAGGGTGAAAAAAGGCCACATCCTTGTCGGCCTTCAGTCAACAGGGCTCCATACCAATGGATACTCACTGGCCCGCAAAATCATCTTTTCGAAGCTCGGATACTCGATTGATGACCCTCTGCCCGGTGGATCGGGTGAGAGCTTCGGCGAGGTTTTGCTTGCAGTGCACAGAAGTTACAAGCGGCCGCTCCAAGAGCTCTTCAGGCGCAAGCTTATCGACTCTGCGGCCCATATTACCGGAGGCGGTCTGACTGACAACCTCCCCCGGATATTTCCCGGCAGCCTCGATGCAGAGATAACCTTGGGAAGCTGGCCTGTGCCCCGGGTATTCGAGTTTCTCCAGGAGGCCGGCCGCATTGAGCGCAAGGAGATGTACCGGGTGTTCAACATGGGAGTGGGGATGGTGGTCATTGCCCCAGAGGAAAAGCATGAGGAAGTGATGAGCAGCCTTAAGGCTCTGGGCGAGGAAGCTTATCTGATCGGCAGGATGAAGGCAGGCTCCGGACGGGTGACCTACTGTTGACTTTAACCCGGGATTTTTAAAACATAAACCTGTTTCGGTACAGGGGAGCAAGCTCCCGCGTGTATCAACGAGGGGGCGGGGGGGG
>DATKXY010000087.1:0-15292 GCA_035528795.1 archaeon
CCGCTATTCCCCAATAGACTCGAGCGGTATTTTACCCGGCCTCTCTCTCCTGCACTCAGTTTATTAAAAAGTTCTTCGTAAAACGGAGACAGATTCTGGATGAAAATGAACCTCTCGCGCGTAATATAAGCGCCTGCATCAGCAATCTGTCTTTCCCATGGATAGATAGCTTTATCGCTGTCTGATTCATCCCGCAGGAGAAAATTTCTTGTCTCCAGGGCCTTCTTATATCTTTTCAGGCTGATAAGATAAAGCGGGGATATTATCGAGAGAACAATGTCCAGATATTTTCTCCGGACAGCGGGTCCTCCTTGAGCGATCGAGATATCATCCGGGGTGAGAACAATACTTTTAAAGGCGCCGAAAGCTTCACTTAATTTTCTTATCTCCTGACCTGAAAGAACAACTTTCTTCCGCCGGCAGTCATAACCGACAGAAATCGTTCCAGCCTGCCCTTCATCATCCAACCACTCACCCTTCAGATTGAAATAATCTTCGCCGAAACGGACACACTCTGAATCGTTGCTGCCTCGAAAAGATTTGATAATGGTCAGGTAATATATTGCTTCAAGAAGGTTGGTCTTGCCCTGACCGTTGTCACCTAGAATTATTTGCCCCTGACTAGAGAATTTAAGGTTTGTATCGGCGAGATTCCGGAATCGATCTATTTTGAGTCCCTGTATAATCAAAGTCGTTGTGTTAGCGGAGTTGTTAAATTTGAAACCCTATTAAAATAATATAATTAGATAAAATGGTCAAGAATTTTAGGGGCTTATATTGCTATATAATTAAATATATTTATAAATAAAGTTACCCCCCCTTTTTTTAACATTAATCCATATTTTTAATGTTCAGACACTTTCAGCGGCATAATAACATTAAAATAGCGCTGGCTTTCGCTTTCAGTGGCTGGCACTACCAGGATCCCTGACTCGCTTGTCTGCATACAGATTTTTACCTGTTCGCATTCAACATATTTAAGCACGTCTGTCAGGTAGCTTCCATTGAAATAAATCTCCAGCGGTTCGTCTGTATAGTCGATTTCTATTGTTTCCTCACCCTCACCCTGTTCCTCTGTTCTGACAGAGACAGTTGCCTGTTTTTCTTGGAAATAGAGTCTTATGCGATGGGTCACCGTATTGGCCAGAATGAGCATGCGCCGCAGAGCCTCTTCCAGCTTAACTGTATCGACAATGGCGATCTTATTGTTATATAAAGGGATCACCTGTTCGTAATTGGGGTATGTCCCTTCTATCAGCCTGCTGAAAATGACTATATCGTCCTCGCGAATACCGATATGTCGGCCGTCGATAACGATTTCGACCTGCCCTTGCTCGCTGCATAGTTTTTCGATCATCTCCATTGCCTTGGGTGGAACGACAACGGAAATGGGTGTCTCGAGATCCATCTTTTCCTTGCAGACTATCTTGGCCAGCCTGTGCCCATTTGTCCCGACCATCGAGGATTCCTCTTTATCGATTTCCCAGAGGATTCCTTTAAGGATCGGCCTGTCGTCTTCCTTACTGGCCGCATAGCTGGTAGTGGCGACTAATTTTCGCATTGTGGAGTTTGAAAATTTATAAGCCCCTTCGAAAGATTTGACAGGAAAAGAAGGATAATCCGATTTTGGCAATCCAGGGAGAATGAAGTTTGATTTTTCGCAAGTTATTTTTACCTTTTCATCTGTTTTCTCGATAGCTATCGGGCTGTTAGGCAGGGCTCGCACTATCTCACCGAACTTGCGGGCCGGAATAGTGATTGATCCGCTTTCTTCCACAGTCGCTTTAATTCGGTAACTCAGAGAAATATCAAGATCGGTTGCAATAAGTTTGAGATATCCTGCTTCTCCGTCATCCGCCTCGATCAGAATGTTAAAAAGAATAGGCATTGTGCTTTTTGCCGGCACTATCGGGCTTACAGCATTTACCGCCTGAAGCAGGTTCTCTTTGGCCACTCTGATTTTCATAATTTTTCCTCCTAAGGGATATTTAGATCCCTGGATGGGAGACTATTAGTATTATTTATATATTTAAAACACTATTATTATTAGGGGTTGTGGATTATGTGGATAACTTTTTAACTTAAAGAATATAATAAATTAAACGCTTGCTGTCTATATAATAGGTAGTGGAAAGGAAAAGATTTATTTTATACTTATCCACAAGGAAAATTTTACCCTGTGGATAAGGTGCTTCTCGACCGGTAATAATCCACAATTTATCCACAGCTTATCCACCAGAAGCATACTCAAAAAATCTTAGAGGCCCATATTTTTATCTCTCAGGCGGGCTACTATACTTTCAACCGTTGCCTTGAACTCAGTATCCTCCTCACACCTTTTTGCTATCTTTCTGCAGGCATGCAGCACGGTCGTATGATCTTTCCTTTTGAAACTGTCGGCAATCTCGTTCAGGGAATATTTAGTGAGCTTATTGCAAAGGTACATAGCAATCTGCCGGGGCTCGACAAAGCTTTGTTTCCTTTTAAACGAAAGGATAGCTTTCCCTGGCATTCCGTATATATCTGAGACCACGTTAAGGATATCTTCAAAGCCGATATGCTTTATCTTTTGATCAAAAATGTTTTTCAAAACAATTTCCGCGAGCTCCAGGTTTATATCAGTTTTCTGGGTATCTGAATAGTGCTTGAGATAATGAAGGGACCCCTCGAGCAAACGGACATTGCTGGTGATTTTTTCAGCAATCAGCTCCAGAACCTTTTCCGGTATGATAATGTTGTTGATCTCGCTTTTTTTCTTGAGGATCGCAATCCGGGTCTCGAACTCGGGCGGCTGGATATCGGCAACCAGACCCCACTGGAAACGACTGCGCATGCGTTCCTCGAGATGGTGTATCTCCCGCGGTGAGCGGTCCGAGGTAAGGACGATCTGTTTCTGGCTTTCGTAAAGCGTGTTGAATGTGTGGAAGAATTCTTCCTGGGTCCTTTCTTTTTTGGCGAGAAATTCGACATCGTCGATCAGCAGGACATCCATCTGGCGATAGTAATTGCGGAACTCGAGGTTGCTTCCGGAAGTGATAGCGCTGACCAGCTCGTTGAGAAACTCCTCTGCTGAAATATAGCAGATTTTAAGCTTGCTTAATTTCGAGTTATTTAATAGAGCATTACCGATTGCCTGCATCAGGTGGGTTTTCCCCAGGCCGACACCGCCGTAAATGAACAGTGGATTGTAGCGTTTAGCCGGGGAATCGGCCACACTCAGGGCTGCTGCATGGGCAAACTGGCTGTTTCTGCCGGCGACAAAGTTTTCGAATGTATACCGGGGATTAAGGGATCCCTTGAGGCGGCTTTCTCTCCTTGGTGTCCTGGCTCTCTTTTTTGGACCAGATAGATCCTGGGAATCGGCAGTCTCTTTTTCCGGTTCTTTTAATCTGACCGCTCTGTCACCGCCATTCTCTGAGAGATCCCAGAGGTCCATCTGTTTTCCCTCCTGACGGTAGATGAAATTTATCTTGAACGGCCGTTCGAGCACTGTGCTTGCTACCTGATCGAGGATCTCCTGGTAATTCTGTTCGACGTAATAAGCGGTGAACTTGTTCTTAAGCTCCACGGTTAAGCCATTCTCAAGCAAAGAAACGGCCCGGCTTGATGTCAGCCAGGTCGAGATGGTCTGCTGGCTGAGCCTGCTTTCGCATACATCAAGGATCATGGACCAGATTTGCTCTGCGGTGTACTCCATAACCAAGGCCAGGACTCCCTATTCAAATATGGGCACGCTGTTTTCCGGATTATCGACTTCTTTGCGGAACGCTTCAAGCAGCATGATCGTAATCCGGCCGGGTTTTCCATTGCCGATAGTTTTACCGTCAACCCTGACAATCGGGGCAACCTCGGCGCCGGAGCCGGTAAGAAAGACCTCATCCGCTTGATGAACCTCCAGGGGCCCGAAACTTTTTTCGCCAGTCTCAAGGCCCAGTCTTTTCGCAATCTCCAGGATCGTGTTTCTGGTAACGCCGATCAGGATGTTCTCAGTCGGAGGGGTCAGCGCTTTGCCGTCTTTGACAATAAAAATATTATCTGCGCTGCATTCGCAGACCTTGCCCTCGGTAGTGAGCATGATCACTTCGGGAACATTTTCTGCATTGCCCTCAACTACCGCCAGAATGTTGTTTATATAGTTACAGGTCTTCACATTCGGATTGGCACATACTGGCGGGGTCCGCCTTGTTTTTGCGGTAATCACCGACAGCCCTAGCTCGTAGAACTCCTTAGGATAGAGCTGCAGGCTGCGGGCGAAAATAAAAACCGTGGGCCTGCCGACCTTCCTAGGATTGATACCAAGGTCCAGTCTGCGACCGCGGGTCACCACCAGCCGGATATATCCTGTACCGCGGATTTCGTTCTTGCGGCCCAGAGTTCTGAGTATTCCGGTAAGCTCTTGCCGGGTGTACGGCATTTCAATCTGGAGGCTTGAGGCTGAGTTCCAGAGCCGGTTCAGGTGTTCTTTCAACTTGAAAATACGTCCTCCGTAAATGCGGATCCCCTCGAAAATGCCGTCTCCATAAAGAGTGTTGCTGTCCAGGAGGACTGCTGCCGGCAGCAGTCCGCTTTCCAGGTCCAGGTAGGGATCGGAAAGCCCGTAATCTCCGCTGAAAAAAACAAATTCTTTACTCATCGGTTCTCCCTGCATACAGAGGCGGAAATAGCAAGGATTTCTAATTTGAATATACCGGAAAAACCCCTGAGAATTACCTTTCCACCCTTAGATTCTATAATATGTGGGATAAAAAAAGAATATGATTATGAGCGCCGATTCGGAGTATTCGTCGAGGCATAGAAAGTCCTGAAAGGATCTGAAACCAATCGCTTTTCACGTCGGTAGATTATCTTGCATTTGATTCCATACCCGCGCAAAGTGCTTTTTGAAAGCTCTGACACAAATTGCCGCTTGCGTTAGTAATAATATCAAAATAATGGAATTACTTTGAAGTACGAAAAAGCGCTGGGAATACCGCCCGCAGGGAAGACAATATCTGACCACTGCCCACCGCTGCCCTCTGATATAAAATTAAAAGGCGTGCTTTGAGATTGTCAAGCTAAATTACTGCATTAAGTATACATGTATCTTTATATGGCACAACAAATTCAAAATTATCTACATCTAGATTGGTTTGCAAGAAATACCACAATATTTTGTATGGCTGCAGCCTCTATTTTACAAAGCCTCACTTAATGCCGTACTTTTCGAGCTTATAATAGAGAACACTCGTTTTAATTCCAAGCAAGCTGGCGGTTTTTGTTTTGTTGCCGCCCGTTTTTGTGAAAGCCTGCTCGATAATCCGTCGTTCGATAGTCTCCAGGGTCATGTTCAGGTCTACTGTACCCGAGGGGGGTAGCTGGAATTTTAGCTCTCTTTCCACAAGCGGCGGAAGATCTTCGGCGGTGATAGTCGCGCTTTTGCCGAGCACCAGGGCGCGTTCGATAACGTTTTCAAGCTCGCGAACATTACCCGGCCAGTTGTAACTTGTCAGAATTTTCAGTGCTCCAGGCTCTATGGTGCGCGGCGGAAGGTTCATTTTGCGGCAGATTTTATCTGCCAGGTGGCAGGCCAGAAACCCGATATCTCCTTCACGCTCTCTCAGGGGAGGCATCTCTATCGGCACAACATGCAGCCTGTAGAAAAGGTCCTCGCGGAATCTTCCCTGGCTGACCTCTTCTTTCAGGTCTTTATTTGATGCCGAGATCATGCGGACATTGACCGAGATGGTTTTCTCTCCGCCCACGCGCTCGAAGCGGCGCTCCTGGAGCACGCGCAAAAGCTTGACCTGTACCACGGGAGAGATATCACCTATTTCATCCAGGAACAGCGTGCCGCCGTCCGCCAGCTCGAAACGCCCTTTTCTTGACTTGACCGATCCGGTAAAGGCGCCTTTCTCATGGCCGAAAAGCTCGCTTTCCAGTACGCCTTCCGAAAGCGCTGCGCAGGAGACCTTGATAAAGGGCTTTCCACGGCGGGGGCTTATCCTGTGAATCTCGCGGGCCACTAGCTCCTTTCCGGTGCCGCTTTCGCCTGTAATGAGGACCGAGGCATCGCTTGAAGCCACCCTCTGGATTGTCTCGAAAACCAGTTTCATGGCCATGGATTCTCCCACAATCTCGCCGAAACCGCCGGCCTCATCCACCTCGCTTTTAAGAAACTCGTTTTCCTCGACAAGCCGCAGCCTTTCCGCGGCGTTGCGGCGGTTGGTCAGCACCTTTTCCACCCGGACCATGAGCTCTTCCAAGTTGATCGGTTTGGTGAGGATTTCGCTGGCCCCGAGCTTCATTGCCTCGACCGCCATGTCAACCGTGCCGTAGGCAGTGATAAAAATCACATCGATCTCGGGACAAACCGCGCGGGCTTCCTTGAATA
Organism: archaeon; assembly: GCA_035528795.1. GTDB lineage: Bacteria > Gemmatimonadota > Glassbacteria > GWA2-58-10 > GWA2-58-10 > DATKXY01. Next base: position 6,371 of record DATKXY010000087.1, read on the forward strand.
CCTCGATCCCATTCATCCCTGGCAGCTTGTAATCACTGACCAGGAGATCGAAATGCCGGCTATGGAGAAGCTCGAGTGCGCCGGGACCGTCCTGGGCCGTATAAGTCTCCAGGCCCATTTTCTCCAAGGTGATCGCCAGGCCCTCGCGCATTGAACGCTGATCTTCGATAACAAGCACGGATGGCATATTACACCCTGAATCAGTTGGCTGAAATGGTAAGGCTGACTGCCAGTAATTTCCAAGTGATGAGTTTTTAACTTAACAGGCTTCGCCTGGTTTGTAAACAGGCAGGTGTATATTTTGTTCCTTAGGGCATGATTCCATAAATTTTGTGACATATTTATAACAATACCGATCCAGACAATTTCACTGGTAGGGGCGGATTTAAAACCCGCCCTCCTGGATCGTAAGGGTAAGCAAGGAAGAAAAATCATAATATTTGCCTTTTTTGCTTGAAATCGTTATATTTAACATTCCGTAACGACCCTCGAGCGCAAAGGATAAACAATATCTTTAGTTTCAAAAAGGAGTTTAAAATGCCACTCGTACCCCTGAGACAGCTTCTCAACGAAGCTGCTAAAGGCAATTATGCCGTGGGCGCCTACAATGTAAACAATATGGAACAGATCCAGGCGATAATGCAGGCAGCCCAGGAAACCAAGTCCGCGGTGATCGTGCAGGCAAGCCGTGGAGCGCTCAAATACAGCAACTTCACTTATCTGAAGTATTTGATGGAGGCTGCAGTAATCGAGAATCCCAATATTCCGATCGCTCTGCATCTGGATCACGGCAACAGCCTGGAAACGGCAAAAAAAGCCATTGAACTCGGCTTCACCAGTGTCATGATCGACGGTTCGCTCAAAGAGGACTCGAAAACCCCGACCTCTTTCGAGGAGAATGTGAAAGTGACCCGTTCTGTGGCTGAGTACGCTCATCCCCTGGGTGTCACGGTCGAGGGCGAGCTCGGCACTCTCGGCGGCATAGAGGACGGGGTCGGCAGCGGCAGGGTGCAGCTTACCGATCCGGACCAGGCGGTAAAGTTTGTCGAGGAAACGAGGGTGGATGCTCTGGCGGTCGCTATCGGCACCAGCCACGGAGCTTATAAATTCAAGTCCGAGCCGAAGCTTGCCCTGCACATAGTCAAGGAAATCCACCAGCGGCTGCCCGAGCTGCACATGGTCATGCATGGAAGTTCGAGCGTGCCCCAGGAGCTTGTAGAGATTGTGAACAAATACGGCGGCAACATGCCTAATGCCAAGGGTGTGCCGATGACCGAAATCCAAAGCGTGATTCCCTACGGCGTGCGCAAGGTAAATATCGACTCGGACGGTCGGATTGCGATCACCGGGGCAATCCGCAAGGTGTTTGTTGAAACGCCTGAGAAGTTCGATCCCCGCGATTATATGAAGCCGGCGAGAGATGCGCTTGCACGGCTTGTCGCCCAGAAGATGCGCGATCTGGGAACGGCGGGGAGTGCCGAGAGGTTCAAGCCTCTTAGCCTTGAAGATATGAAAAAGTTCTACAGGGAAAAAGGCTGGATTTGAAGTAAATTTTTCAAGCGGAGAAAAAAAGGCCGGCGTTTCTTTTGCCGGCCTTTTTTATGGTATGCCAGGCCTGGGCGTATCTGAAATATAATCGGAGCCGGTTTGAGCTCCTCGGCCCGGCTGCATAAGGAAAAACCGTCTCAGATAGACTCGGCGAGTTTGCGCAGCCGCTCGAGATCAACACCCGGACGGTAGCAGGAGGAAACCACGCTCTCCTCGAAACCGCTCTCGGAAACCTTTAGCCAGTCCAGAACCTCTTCACCTTTGGTGAGCAAGTTGATGACCTCCTCGCCTAGAGCTTTGTTACCGCAATCCAGCGCAGCGCGTTGAGCGCCCTCCTTGAACTTTTTAAACAGCGGCAGGTCACGCGTCTCTGTTTTTACATGGCTCATCATGTAAAACAGTTCATTCACCAAGATCTGGTATTTTTTTCGCCTTTCGGCATTGAAATCAGATTTCATCAAGCCCATGACATGCTGGACCATGTTTTCCAGAGAGAGATATATCCGTCCACGAATAATAAGAATTTTATACTCAAGGGTTGTCGGATCGTCGAATTTGGATAGCTCATGACAGTAGCTGATAAGAGTCTTGTCGCAGTTAGTTTGACTGCGAGCAAGGTCCGCGGTTTTTTTCTGTTTCAGGTAAGTGTCATTGTAGTCGTTGACACAGTTGCGCAATCCCTCCAGTACCGGGGCGATTTTCCGCAGCGCATCGATTTCTTTGCTGAAAGCGAATTTGTTCTTGTTGAAATCTTTGATCAGCGAGAGCAGTTCGCCCACGCCCATGCCGATTATGCGTAAAATGTCTTCAAGTTTATCCGGAGAAAAGGTTATGTTATTTTTCTGATCAGGGATTAAGAAAACATGCAGTTGGGCCAGGACGCCGGAGACTTTTTGAGTCATCCTGTCTGAGAATATTTCGAAATTTGTCTGCCCGGGCAGGCCCTGTTTCTGCTGGGCCAATTTATCGCGAAATTCATGGCCTCTTGCCAGCAGATGGTCTGCCAACTGGTCCGAGATCTTGATTATCGAGTGCAGCACTTTGGTTGAGTCATTGAGCGAGATTACAGGTATTTCCATTTGGCCGAAGATGGAAGTGGACAGCGGCTCCTCGCCGTCAGGCTTCCAGATTGCGTACTGCTTATCATCTATGAAGGTCTGTGATTTTTTCAGGGAGTTCTGAATGTTTTGCAGCGGTAAAACGAACTTGCGATCCAGCAGGTCACGAGCCAGCACGTTGAGATAAATTTTCAGGTCGTTCGGGTGCTGGCAGCTCTGGATAATGAGCTGACTGCGTTTCAGGTGGTTAATTTCGCCAAAAGCAGAGGTAATGTTGATTGACATGACATCCCGCAGCCCCATTGAGATCTTGGGGCTTTCCAATTTTATATTGCGGGCGTTGCGGATCAGTGTATTGAGGACCGACTCAGTGTTTTTAACTATCTTTTTGGTGGCCTCTACCTGGTCTCTCTTGATATGACCCATAGTGCTTGAGAGATGTTTCTGGCTGATCAGATCCATTAACCCGTTGAGAGTCACCATGTAGCTTGAGTTAATGGTTACCAGGATAGAGTGCATCTCATAGATTGGAACCTCAACATTTTCATCTTCAACATTGAAGCTTTCCTCAATAACCTCGGTGCGCTGTATGGATTCACGGGATTTCTGGAGCAGGTCATCTGTCTTGCGCAACAGGTTAGCTACATCCTTTGATTCGGGGTCTAAATTTTTAAGGATATCGCGAATGAAATAGCAGGCGTCCCTGATGTTTGTCACGATCTGGTCGCGGCGCATGGCAGGCATGCGTCTTTCGTAACCTTCAGCTTTAAGCTTATCAAAAAAGATCGAGATATTCTCAAGAGCTTCCGAAAGGCGGCGCACACTGCTTTTGCTTATCAACATACCCCCGGTTGCCGGGGTTTCCTGGTCGCCTTGCGAATCCATCATCAGGTGGCTGTATTTTTCATCGAAAGCCCGCTCTTCTTCGGTAAGGGCCCGCTCGTCCAGGTCTACGGGTATATCCTCTGAAGAGGAGCCGCCGCCTAATTGCTCTACAAGCACCTGGAGTTCAAAATTCAGTTTGGGGAATAATTCATGGATGCCTTCTTCCAAAATCGGCGTAAAGTTCGAGACGCCGCCTGAGCTGGCGGCCGCTCTCTCCCCTGCAGAAACAAAATGGGCTTCCAGGCGATTCTTGTCCAGAACGCTTACCTCCAGAGATTTTGTGGTTTCGCCGATCTTTTTCAGGAGATAGCGCTCGAACTCGACCACCTTTTCTAAAAAGCTGGCAGTGTGTTCATGAATTGTTTTCTCTTCTTTTTGACGTTCGCCCTCCATAATATTGTACGTGATCGGGCTTACAAGAAGAACCGCAGCACCAAAATACATTTTGATAAAAGGATAGAGCTGGCAGACCCATTCGTACTGTTTGATATTCACATGATGGTCGTTTTCACGTTCATAATTCGGATTGCAATCAAAGCAGCGCAATTCGAAATCAGGTTCATCGTAATTAAGCAGCAGATTTTGGAATTCCTTATTGATGTAATTTGCTGCTTCATCGTAAGTAATCCCTTTACTGGTCAGAGTGCGCTTGGCGGTATCGAGTATTTCTCCTGTGCTTCCCCGTGCAGTGAAAATGACTTTATCCGATGTCACTTCAGTGAAAGTAATTTGTCCGTTGGCAATCAAACTCATAAACTGGATCAAATCCATCGGGCTGACAAAGGCTGATAATCTTTCCCGTTCCTTATTTTCCGCAAGGTTGCTCAGGCCGTGGGCTACGCGGAAAGCTTGAAGCTGTTGGAAGAGCTCTATATTGCCCTCACTGATAAAATAGCGCAAACCGCCGATAAGCTCGGACAAATGCTGGTCAAGGGAAAGCTGGAACAGGATCTTATTCAGGCATTCTATCTTGACCTGGGAACGGATCTCCTCGGCGATTATTTCCATATTGCGCATGCTCACCGGTGTACGAATGCCCGGGCGGAGGAATTTTTTAAGCAGGGTATTGCCCGATTCAACCTTTTTCCGCTTAGCGAGCATGTTTTTCAGGTCTGAGATATGGACGATGAGCTGCTGTATTTTATCCTTCCGGCGGTCGACTTTGATGGAATTCGATTCATTCTGCTCAATTTTTCCAGTGGCGTGTTTAATGAACGCTTGCTCGAGTTCGGCGGTAGAAATTCCAATGGTTTCCAGGGACTGGCGAATCTCTGTCCTGCCCTTCGGACTCCAGGGAGCGTAACGGTTGATCATGCGGCTTACCAGGAAATACACCAGATTGTCAGGTTCATTGAAGCTGCGGGAGGCCCATTGGTGGCGGTACCAGTTAAGACTCGCCAGAAAAATCATTTTGTCGACCATTGATTTATCTTTCATCTCCTCGGCCAGATCCAGAGACTCTAGCTTGAGAAAGGCAATAAACTCATCCTCGACATAGCCTTTTCCGGTAAGCATGTAATACGAGTACAGCATTTTACGGTCAATGTCCTGGAAATATTGACGAGCGGTGCGGGCAGCCTCCTGTTTGATCTCATCATCCATGGGCTGGCTGATCAGGCTGTCGATCTGTTTGCAGGTCAGTCGAATCTGTTCGATAAGTTTGAGTTCATCACGGTAGTGGATAAGCCGCTGTTTTTCCTCCTCTGCGGACTTCCGCGGGCCCGGTATCTTGCGCAGGATTTCGTATACTTTCTCTTCCCCGGTATCAATTACAACTCGCAGCTTCTGGCTGATTACCGTATAGTCACGTTCCTCACTCTGGCCTTGCCGGAGTTTGAGCAGCCCGTTTTCATCCAGGTTGTCCAACAGATTCCCCATCTGCCTGATCTTATCATCTCGTTCTTTAAGGTGAGGGTTCTGGCGCAGACGGACGAGTGCCTGGGCGATCAGTATCATCGGCTCGTTCTTCTCGGTAGTGTAGAAACTGCCGAAAACCTTTCCCAGGTAGGTACGCACCCGGGTAAAAATCAGGCGTTTGTCCTGAATCGCCTTGATTTCGTACTTTTTAGTGCGCTCGATAAGCTGGTCAAGCAGCTCTTCACCCTCAAACTCGTTATCATCAACTATTTTAGCGATTTCAAGCGGCATAGTCCTTATACCTGAAAAAGTAGATTGCTCTAGGTAATTTAATATTGTTCCGGAATAAGTGATACAGCACAGACCGCAAATCTTTCAACAGCATTTTTACTATATCTTTAGGGACCGCTATGGCTAGTAAAGCTTTCAGGCGGTACCGACTATTTCCCCTTTGATTTCCCGCAGAACAGTATGATCGATTCTTTCTTTAAAGAGGTGGGTAAACTTACCGATGATTATTTTCACTCCCGGGAAAAGGGTTTTGTGTATCTTGACATATGAATCTTTATGCGCGCGGATTTTTGCATCGATATCATCCTGCTCTTTTGACAGATCGTTGTGATATTGGGGATAATAGCCTATGGTTTCTTGCAGTCTATCGGACAAATTTTGCAACTCAGGCGGGAGAGTGCCTTTAAGCTTGATCCTCAGACGGGAAAGATTATAAAGCGCATTTTTCACCTTATCCTGGTTGGCTTTTATCCTCTTTGTTTCTTCCTCGATCTGTTGCAGTCTCTCCAGGAGCTGGAAATTGCAGCCCACGGCAACCATGGTTGGTGTATAACTTATGTTGCCGATCTGGGTGGCTTCAACCGAACCTTCAACCTCGTGAGTACCTCCAATGATCGCGCCTTTTTTGCCGCTGGCTTTCAGATCCCCGGTTACTTTAACCTTACCGTGCATAATTTCCCCACCCACAATCAGGTTCCCTCCACAGTAAATTTGCTGTCCCTGCACGTATTTAACAATCAGGTCTCCCTTGGTACGGATAATGCCTTTACCCCGGCCGATAAACCCATTTTTGATCAGCACATTGCCGCCGGCCTCGATCTCGGCGTCCTCCACACAGCCTCCTACCTCCAGATCCTCGGTCACCATGACTTTAAAACCCGACTTTATATCCCCAAAGACGAACAGGCTGCCGTCGTAATTGATATTGCCGGTAGCAAAATCGACGTCCCCCTTGATCTCCAGCTTGGGGTTAACCTCGACAAGCCCGGCCTTGTTAAGGCTCACGCAGCCATTGACCGAAGAGATCAAAAGGTTCGGGTCACCCGGCGTGGGCTCCGTATTAAGGCCTTGGGGCAGTTTGATATCCCGCACGGCCTTGGGCTTGATAATTTCCCCGGTAACAGATTGACCCGGCACTCCCTCAGTAGCAGGGTGTAATCGGCAAAGCTGGTCACCTTTGGCCACGTTAACCAGTAAAGAAACCGCTTTATAGTCGATGCGGCCGTCTTTATCTTCCTGAGGGTGGAATTCTTTTAATGTCTGGAAAAAACACTCTGTTTGGGCATCGCGGCCCTCTTCAGGAGGATTCCCCCGGGCGACAAGAACCTCTTGATCAAACAGTGATTCTCTGAAAATACGCTCCAGGTTATTCTTATCAATGCCATTGGTTACACTGGCAGCTTCCAGGGCTTTGCTGGCATCATCCAAGGTGAAAATAGCTGTCATGCCTTCCCCAGAGCCGAGGTAGGGAACATTGATATACGCCTCAAGGCCCTCGTTTTTTATTTTAACGCTTATTTTTTTCCATTCTTCGGTCAATTTCAGAGCTCTTTGGCACGATAATGAAAAATCTTGGGATAAAAATTATAAAGCTTTAATTCTATAATAATAAAAAAAAATCGTAAATGGAATAATTTCCGTAAAAATTAAGAATATAACCACAGCTTCAATTCAAGAAGAAAGAAATAATTTTCTTTGCCAGTCTTGCCTGACAGTTGATAGCCAAAGCTGTTTACGAGTTTTTATTAATCCCGACGTTCCAGGAGTTTTAAAAATCCGACAACAGGATATATTGCTCGAAAAAAAACCGCAAACTTCCCGTCATTCACAAATAAGACCAGACAAATTGAAACACCACGAAGTAAGCGATTATGGAACAGGTGAAATATGGGCTGCTTGCAGCCAAAACGCCAGTATAAAAAAGCGGCTTTTCTCTATCAGTTATCTTTGCAACCCCGGATGTAAATTCCAATCAAAGAGCAGTATGTTTTTACAGACACAAAGCAGTTTTCGGCAACTAATATTACATTTTAGAAAGAAAGGCAGCAGAAGGCAGCTAATTTTTTCTTCCAGAGAAGAATAGACCATCCAGAGTAAATCACTCTCTTTTCTGCATAGCTACCGATTTTAAAACCGTTTTTTGAAAATTATCGGGAACAAGCGCAGCGCAGAATCTATCATCATTACCAGACGCCGATCCTGAAAAAAAATGCCGCGAGGTCATCGACGATTTCGCCATTGCCCAGGCTGTCCTCTATCGAATGTTGGCAAAATCAATAAATCCAGCTTGACCGCACCATATATCTGTGGTATAAAAGTAAGGTGTTTAGTTGCAATTCGTTTATTCATAAGTTACTTGAATCAGTGGCTTGGATTTTGAAGTGGACTGAAGGTTTGGCGTTATGATTCGGTAATATGTGCCATAAATTGCACATCCGATAGGAAATCCGTTGTACAAAAGAGTTTCCACTGCCTTTAAAGCATTAACGGCTGCAAGGAAGTAAGAATGAAAGACAAAAGACAGGGTTTTGAGGGACTGGGAAAAAGAATTAAAGAGTTGGAGAAAGGGGTTAAAAGCCAAAAGAAAGCTCTTGATATACAAAAATGCCTGGTTGACCAAAAGACGAGGGAGCTTGAATCGTTCAGGTTAACAGCTGATGTTCTGGAGCTTTATCTTGATGAGGATTGGCATATCATTGGAAATTCAAACAATTTAGCTCTGCTTACTGAAAACATCGTCGGGTTGAGAAAAAGGGGAGAACATGTCAGGAGCTTCTTGAAAGAAGGCGACTTTGAAAAAATTCAGGAATACCTGAATAAGCTGGATGCGATAAAAAATCTGCCCTTTGAACAAGGAAGGAAATGGAAGCTCAGGTACAGGGGCCCGTCAGATTCTGAGACAATAGGCCGGGACTGGCTGCCGTTTTCGTTCTCCGGGATTAATCAATGGAAAATTAAAAACGGAAAGATAATCCACAAGCCTGTTAGAGAAAAAGAGGAAGACTGCTATTTAATGACTACCGCAGAATACGGGGGAGCGGATGAAGATCTAAAGGTAATATTCAAAGCCCGGACTTTGAAAAACAAGGATTTGATCAGGGACCTGTCATTAGTCCTCTCGGGGGCCTCGAGCGGAGCAGGAATCCATCCGGATTTGGCAGGCTATACCGCATGCTCCGGCTCCAACGGGAATACGGAAGGGAGAATCCAGAAAAAAGGCGGAAATTTGATTGTCGTGTATGAGGAGTTAGAGCCTGATACAGAGTATCAGATAACTGTCGAG
>DATKXY010000088.1:0-11704 GCA_035528795.1 archaeon
ATTTATAGAATAAAAAGAGTGGATTCTTCCGGGTGGGAAGAGATTTCTCAAGCTCAGGTACCAGATAATAAAAATAATAGGAAAAATAGCACCCGGTCCGGCCCGGGAAAACCCGGGCCGGACCTCGGGTGACTACCACCATACGCACTCAGCAGGTCTTATTGTAACAGAGTAAGTATGTTGTTGCTCAAAGCGTTCGCCTGGGCCAGGAAGCTCGTACCTGAGGCGGTCAGAATCTGTGCCGCAGTGAAATTGATCACCTCATCGGAGAAATCGAGATCCCTGATCTGGCTCTCCGAGGCGCTCAGGTTTTCTTGGGCCACATTCAGGTTGGCGATCGTGCTTTCCAGGCGGTTCTGGATCGCACCCAGGGTGGAGCGCTGAGCCGAAACTATATCTATCGCTTTATCAATGGGTTTAACAGTTTCCTGGGCCAGGATCTGATCGCTGATGTTGAGCCCATTGATTCCCAGAGACTTGGCCGTCATATCGCCGATCTGACTGTTGATAAAGTTACCGTGGTTCGGGCCGATCTGGAAAGAGAGCGGCCGCGGCGATACCTGGACAATGAACCCGTCCGGTCCCGGCAGAGAGTTTTTCACCAGCTTGGAAATTTTAAAAACACCTACGGAATCAGTTTCCACAGCGCTGATGCTGATATCCAGAGTGGTGCGGAAACTCAGGTCAACTCCACGTATCAGGTTGCTGGCCCTGTTTCCGTAGACCCGCGTGCTTTTGTCAGCAATCGATCCCTCACCGACATCTTTAACCGTGAGTGAAAACACCGGCAGCACGGGAGTCTGGATTTCGTTGAAGCCCAATGCTGTCACCAGTGAGGACTCGCCGCCGAAAACCAATTTGCGCCCTGGCTCCGGGGTGGTGATAACAATACTTGTCGCACCGATGCTTCCTCCGGCGGGAGCCAGGCCGACATGGGCAATGCTGACCAGCTTGGCTCCATTGCTCTTATTGTGGGCCAACCCCAGGTCGGTTACTGCAATAGGATTGTTTATGGCCAAAGATATCTTAGCCATCAGCTCTCCCAGGGTATCAGTGGCAAAGACCTGGACATTGGTGATCTTGTTGTCTACGTCACTGCTCAAGGTCAGCATAACCGAGTCCTGACCGCCGGCGAATACCCCGTAGTCCTGGAAACGGCTGATTGATTGAAGCTGGGTGCCCGATTGCGCATCAAGCGGCTCACCTGCTTCATTGACCGTGACAAAGGTCTGCGAGTTGTGCACCTGCAGCTTGCCCAGATCAACAGAATTAATGGCCACTGAGAAGGTGCCACCCTCGCCGACATTATCCACCACGATACCGGTAATGTTGTTCGGGTCGTCCGAGCTGACCAGCGCTCCCACATTTCCGTTCAAGAGGTTGATACTGTTGAACTGCGTGGTCAGGGCTATCCGGTCGACCTCATTGATTAGCTGAAGCACCTCATCCTGGAGCGCCTTGCGGTCGCGGCTGGTGAGTGTGCCGTTAGCCGATTGAATGGTCAGTACTCTCATTCTATGAAGGACATTGTGCATCTCGTTCATTGCGCCTTCCGCTGTCTGGATGAGCGAGATTGCGTCCTGAGAGTTGGCTACCGCCCGGCTCAATCCGATTACCTGCGCCCGCAGGTTCTCGGCAATAGTGAGGCCTGCCGCATCATCTGCCGCACGGTTGATTCTATAGCCCGAGGAAAGGCGCTCCATGCTCTTTCCTACGCGTTTGCTCTGCATCAACAGGTTCCGCCGGGTGTTGAGAGCGGAAATGTTGGTGTTTAAAGTAAGTCCTGCCATAAGATTATCCTCCTTGATACATTAAGAGTAAGTTTCCTTACTTACTCCAACTTCGGTTACCAATAAAAAGTCCGAGGTTGAAAACAAAGCGCACAGAGTCCTGTCAGCAAGCAGCCAGGCGGCAGGTTGCTGCCTCTGACTCTCCAGGGGAAGATACACGCCGTGAGCTTAGATGTGCGACATGTAAAGGATCCGCACGCAAACACTTCTGTGTCCAAGAAAAAAATATCTTAATTTTCTCGAGAGGCTACCTCCTTTTAAAAACAATTTTTTCCAGCAGAGCTTTAACCTGATAAAAAAGTAATAATCCGTTTAATGCTGAAGCCGCGATTGCCCTTACAGGGTGCACTTCTCCGTAGGGGCGGGCGTGCTTCACCTGCCTCCGGTACGCAAGTCGGACCTGATGAAACGGGTGTTCCAGGCGGATGCCCTGGCTCCGGGTGCACTATTCCCTGGGAACAGGCGTACTTCACCTGCCTGCGGAACGTAAGCCCGGCGCCTGAGACAGCGGATGATTCAGGCTGCTGACCCGATTCTGGGCGCAGATCTCCTGTTGAACCCCGACAGAATCAGCATTTTTGTCTGCTGTCAGGACAAACCGGCTTTCCTGGAGCAGCCGGCTCGAGCCCGGCGTACCGACATAGATTCATAATGGCTTGTTGAAATTTTGGTTATTCAGCTGGCATAAAAGGACCTCCTTGTCCAGAGCGGATCATCCATGACCCGATGAGTGAGGGGTTTTAAGGGACAAAATATCCTTCCCAACAGAACGCCTGCAATTGTTCAAGGGACCACGCTGGTAGACAGCGTTCTGTCGTCCGGATGCACGGCACGATCCTCCCATCAAGCATTATGGCAGGATTGGCCGCAAAATTTCCAAGACCGGTTTTCTTGCGCCGGATTTAATCTGTTTTCACGACCTTTAATTCCCGTACCTTGCTGCAGGCCGGCATTCTTTTGCTTAATTACCGGCCCTGCGGCTTGAGTCTGGGAAATTCATTTATATCAGGCTTTTTCTTGCCTGGTCAGGGCGGCTAGTGCTTTTACAACTTAGAAATGCATAGTTACTGGCACAGATTAAATAACTGAGAATGTAAAGACTGCTGACAATAGGCTAAGGCTGAAGGATGTAGTTGTGCACAATCCAACCTCCAGAGTATAGTATACAATCGATAGCCTGGACAAAAGTTAAAACCTTGAAATTGCAGCCCTCTAGCCCACGGCCTAGAGTCTCCATCCGCATGGCCTGTAAAACGTGAATCGGTTGGCCCAAAAAGGTTCAACCCTGCAAAACAAAGTTGTCACTGCACTATATATGTTCAGCCTCCGATCAGGGTAAGCACCGTATTACTCAAGGCATTGGCTTGAGCGAGAAATGACGAAGCCGACTGGTTCAGAATCTGCATTGAAGTAAAGTTCACAATCTCATCCGAGAAATCCAGGTCGCGGATCTGGGATTCGCTCCCAGTGAGGTTTTCCGAGGCGACCTGAAGGCTGCTGATCGTGCTTTCAAGACGGTTCTGTATCGCACCAAGATTGGCCCGCTCTGAATTGAGACGTTTCAGGGCGTTGTCGACCATTCTGATCGACTCACCTGCCAGTTTTTGATCCACGATGTTTATTCCCCTGATCCCCAGGCTGGTTGCACTGATATCGCTGATTTTTGTCGAGAGCACATCGCCCTGGTTAGCTCCGATCTGGAAGATCAGGGGCCGGGGAGTAATTTCCAGCAGGAAGCTGGTATTACTTTGATTTTTACTGACCACCAATTCCGGTATATTGAAAGCACCGACCTGGGTGCTTGAGGAACCGGAAAGGCTGATATTCAAGGTGGTGCGAAAGTTGATATCCACACCCTGAATGAGCCCGGCAGCCCTGTCGCCGAAAACTTTCAGGGTCCGGGGAATATATTTCAAAAAGGGGCTTGAAATATTGTTCACCGTAACCGAGAAGACGGGTGGCTGTGATTCCTGAATTTCGCTGAAACCGAATGCCGAGAGAGTGTTGTCATCACCTCCCCAGACAAGCTTTCTTCCCGGTTCCGGGTTCATGATTACCAATACTGTGCTTCCGGGCAGACCTCCACCAGGGGAATCACCCACTGAAGCGATACTTACCAGGCTGGCTCCATAGGAGATACCGCCTCCCAGGCTCAGGTCCGTGGTTTGATTCGGGTCGTTGATAGCCAGTGAGATCCTGCTTTTCACTATCTCGAGAGTATCCGTGGCGAAAAGTTCGATTTCGGTAATCTTGTTGTCGCCGTCAGAGCTCAAGGTGAGTGTGATACTGCGTACCCCGCCGTCGAAAACCTTGAAGTTTTTGAACTGACTGATTGACTGCAGGGTAGTTCCGCTGGATGCATCTTTGAAATTCCCGGCATCATCGACAGTGGTCAGAATCTCTGTACTCTGGACTTGAGTACGACCAAAAAGCCGGTTGCCTTTGGAGGTTTTGCTCACATTGATAGTCACCGAATAGATGCCGCCCCCCCCAACATCACCGACTACTATGCCTCTGATGTCAGCGGGATTATTCGTGCTGACCAGTGCAGAAGAATTTCCGTTGAGCAGATTGATGCTGTTGAAAGTGGTTGTCTGGGCGATACGATTGATCTCATCGATCAAGAGCGAGACCTCGTTCTGGATCGCCTGACGGTCTTTGCTGGTCAGAGTCCCATTGGCTGACTGCACGGAAAGCTGACGGATGCGGTGGAGAATGTTATTGCCTTCTTTCATGGCACCCTCACCGGTCTGAATAAGCGATATACCGTCGGCGGCGTTGGTTATCGCACGATTGAGACCGATTATCTGGGCGCGCAAATTTTCGGCAATTGTCAAGCCAGCCGCATCATCAGCGCTGCGGTTGATCCGCAAACCGCTGGATAGCCTTTCCATGCTGGTTTTCAGTTTGTCGTTGACTCTGAGCAGATTACGGCGTGCAGTAATAGCGGATATGTTTGTGTTGAGCGACAGTGCCATACTTCATCCTCCTTGATGATATATTAAGCTTCCTTGCTTAATAGGCGGTCTTTTGTCGCTTAGGATAGACCGCCAGACCTTGGCTGGAATTCGTTCGGGAAGATTTCCCGAATCAGGAAATATTCTCCTTGGCCTTTATGAAAGCAAAATAAACATTTACGTGTTTTCCGGAGCGCAATTGTTCCGGGTGCACGAAAATATGCCTTTCTTGCTCATTTTATCGACAGCAGATGCTTGTACCTTTAGAAAAATGGCAAAATTATCAGCCTTCGGGCAACTGCTTTTGCCTGGATAAAAGGATTGGTGGAGACTCTATTAGGCGCTTAAGCCCTTAATGGTTTGACACCGACAAAGTTTTGTGGATGCTGCCTGGTCCCATAATAACTAATTTGTATCTGTGCAGACAGGTTCAAAGGGACAAAGGCACAAAGGGGCAAAGGCACAAAGGCACAAAGGGGCAAAGGCACAAAGGGGCAAAGCAGCTTTTCAAGTCGCAGATTGGGTTTTTTTTCGGCCTTTTGGGTTTAATTTCAGGGAATTTTGCTTTGGCTTAAGAGATGAGCAACCGGTGCTCTGTCGGGAGGTCACCGGACGAGCACGGCCCGCACCGGAGAAGCCTCGCCACCTTTGATTTTAAGGGGAAAGCAGATCAGGGTATATTCTCCCTCTGGCACTGCTGAAAGATTTATCCCTTCAAGAATGAGTATATTGTTTTTTAACAGGATTCGATGTGCAGGATAGTTCTGCCCGCTGTATCTGTCAACTGAATAGTAGTCAAGACCCACAAGCCTTGCCGCTTTCTCGACACAGAATGCGGCAGCCTCGGGTGTGAGATAGACGTAATGAGTCGAGAAACATCCTGTGCAGACCAGACCTTTTAGCGAGTTGGTGGTTTTGAGCAGGATCGCCAGTTCCGGTTTTATTCCCTTTTTTACCAGTTCATCCGGTCTTACAGCGCTTGGGTCCTCGATCTGCACCACCTGGGCTGGAAGGATAAAATCGCCAGCCTCATACTTTTCGATTGTTTTCTCTTCCCGGATGAAATGGGACGGCAGGTCGATATGGGTCCCTGAGTGGGCGCTCATGCTGATTCGGGAAACCTGGGTCAGGGCACCCTCATCGAAAGAGGAAACCAGCTCTCTCGAGTATGGCGAATCGCCGGGATAAACCGGTTCCTCCTCCCCAAGGATGACGCTGATATCAAATATCTCAGTCGGCTCGAATATCATACACACTCCGGAGGCTGAAGGCTCAAGCTCTATTGATTAAAAACCGTATGTCGGGGGACCCTTTTTTCAATTTTCAACTGCTTAAAGAATTCGAGCCGGGTCGAGTGAAAAAAGTCCGGATAAAGCGCGGGACTTGGATTTTCAGCCCGGAAGAGGGGGTTGTCTATTAAAGGCGCAAGTTAACCGGCGCGCCTCAGGTTTTCCCTGATCCAGTCCACTGATTCTTCCGGCTTTGCGTCATCGAATCCTTTAACCGGGATCTCAAGGCCTGCCTCTTTTATCAACAGTTCAAGCTCCTGAATAAAAACCCCCTGGCCAGGCCCGAACCGCTTTTCCGGATCCGGAAAAGCGGTAGTCTCGACTCCGCAGGTCGGGCTGCCGTTTTTCCCCAGCACGCCGAGCATGGTGAATCCCTGGAAGCGGTATTCCTTCATCTGGAACACAACCTGTTCAGCGAGCTGGCGGATGCGGGTCCTCGCTACCGGCATTTCGAGAGCCTGGCGCAGGTACTCCTGTTCCGGCTCGTCGCGGTCGCGGCCCAGCCCTGTAACCATAAGTTCCCCGCACGGCAACTGGATCATGCCGATATCGTGTTCGAGACAGAACTCGACAATCGGTTTGACTGCTGCGGGGAAGGTAGCGCATTTATGCATGCGGGCGTTCATGTTCGTAATGCAGTGGGCCAGAAAGATAACCTTGTAGCTGCGGCAGTCGTCAAAATCTCTTTTGTGGCGCGGGTGGTCGAGCAGGTGGAATTTTTTATCATCATTAGCTGGAGCTGAGGAAAAAGGCAGGAGTGTCGAAAGCATCCCGGCCTGGCAGATTTTTTTAATAAAACAGTCTCTTTTTATCGGTTTTGAATGTTCCATTTCAGCCTCTTGGAAGGATGAGGATTGAATAACACCCTGGTGGAAACTCCATAAGCTCAAAAAACTGCAGTTATAAAGTATATTAACAGAGTATATTGCTTTTTAACAAGGATAAATGAGCCGCTTTTTTAAAAATGGGCAGAATCGGCTAATAAACCACGGTCTAAGAGTTTTGCAGAACGAGCTGACCTGGGAATCCGACATTTTTTAATAAGGATTTGAGATGCTTTGGTTCTGCAAATAAAAAATTTAATTAAACCATAGGTTTGTTGACTTAAGAGCGAACCGGATTTATTAATTGTTAATCCTTCAAATCGATTAACTCAGCCATAGGAGAATGGATATGAAAAGCCGGTTTTTCCCCTGTCTCGTAGTTTTGATGACATTTGCTTTTCTCTCTTGTTCAAGAACTGCCCCTGCAAAAGCAGATCTTTCTCTTGAGGTTGCCGAACCCGAGGTGACAGGACAGCAGTTAATTCATTACCCTGAGGACGGCCAGCAGGTCGGGGTCAACCCGCCGGGCTTTACCTGGACCGCACACCCGCGAGCCTCGAGCTACCGGTTTGTCCTTTTCAAGGGCCGCGAAGCGGAAGAAGCAATCCATGTTTTGGATGGTTTAAGCTCCACTGTGGCGGTTCTCGATTCTCCGCTCGAATTAGGGGAATATAGCTGGCTTGTGGCTTATCGGGGTTCGAGCGGTGGTTTTTTCGGCCGTTCGGCTTTGCGCCGCTTTATAGTGGGAGAGGGCCTCGAGGTGCTCGTGATGCCTGATATGGCTGGGCTTGCTGCAAGGCTCGCCGGCATCAGGCCGCGGCTTTTCCTGCTCCCCGGCGAAATGGAGCGGATCAAGGGGTCGATCGCCCGTGGCGAATCGCCTTTCTGGCAGTTGTGCCGGAGCCTGGCTGATTCCGCTTTAAGCGAGCCTCTTTATCCGGAGCCTGCTCCGTATAAAGACGGGAAGTTCGAGGTGAACGAATGGCGCCGGATTTATACGCCGGGCAAAGTGGGCAGCGCGCATGCGGTCCGGCTGGCCCTTGTTTACCGGCTGACCGGCGAGCGGAAATACCTGGAGGGAGCAAAAAAATGGCTCGTTCACCTGGCCGGCTGGGACCCGTATGGCATAACCTCTTATAATCTCCACCTGCCTGACGGCTCGACAGGAAACGATGAGGCAGGCATGCCCTTGCTGCAAAGGATGGCCATAGCTTTCGACTGGCTGGCCGGGGAGCTTACACCTGAAGAAAAGTCGATCATCCTGGGCAGTCTCAAGGCCCGGGGAAACCAGTTGCTCGAACATTATCAGGAAAAAGACTTTCTTTCCAATCCCTGGTCCAATCACGACGGGCGGGCACTCGCCTTTTTCGGTCTCGCCGGGTTGTCCTGCCTGGGCGAGCTGCCAGAGGCTGAGCGCTGGCTTGAGTATGCCCTGCGCTCTTATCTCACCTCATATCCATCCTGGGGCGGTGACGAAGGGGGGTGGGCCCAGGGCCTTAGCTACTGGTCGTCTTACATCCTGAGGCATACTTTTTTCCTGGACGCCTTGCCCCTGGCAACCGGGGTCGACCTCTATCAAAAGCCTTTTTTCCGGAACAACGGATTTTTCGCCCTCTATTTCCATCCTCCCTACGCCAAACGAGGGGCATTCGGGGATGGCGGGGAGGGGGCGCCAAACCTTGATGAAAAGCTGCTCCTGCAAAAATATACTCTCGCCACAGGCAACCCGGTTTTCCTCTGGCATGCAGAGCATATCAAAATTGACCCGGAGATTACCTCAAGGCTGCGCAGTCGGGATGGAACAATGAACTGGAAGCAATGGGCCATGGAGGATGTAGCCGCAGTGCTCGGCGCGGTACCAGCCGGGATAGAACCGAAACCGCCGACAGAGCTGCCAGGCTCCAAGTGGCTCCGGGATATCGGCTGGGTCGCTATGCATTCGGCTCTGGGAGATGCCGAAAACGATGTCTGGGCGCTTTTCAAAGCGAGCCGCTACGGATCTATCAGCCATAGCCACGCCGACCAGAACAGCTTCCAGATGAATGCCTACGGCGAGCCTCTGCTGATCGATTCCGGCTATTACCCCTGGTACGGCAGCCCTCACCATATCCTGTGGACCCGTCAGACCCGGGCCCATAACGCGGTTCTGGTCAACGGCCGCGGCCAGGGCAACTTTTCCATGGCAGCAAACGGGACTATCGAGGTTTTCAGGCATACCGGTAATCTCACCTTTGCGCGGGGAGAAGCCAAAGCAGCCTACAATGTCCCTCTAAGCGAGGAAACTCTCAGACAGTGGAAAGACTATCTTTCGGAGCCTCTGCCCTCCATGGAGCCCAAGGTGCTGCTGGCCCGCCGCAGCCTGGCTTTTGCCGGCTCGAAAGATCATCCCTGGCTCGCAGTGCACGATTACCTCGAAACAGACGGTTCTGCTGTTTTCGATTATCTGCTCCATGCCCTCGAAAAGATGGAGCTCGATCAGGAGCAAGGAACAATTCTCGTCAAAAGAGGCCGGGCCTGTCTGCTTGTTTACCTGCTGTCTGATACAGGCCTCTCGTTCAGCCAGAGCGGGAAATTTTTTCCTCCACCCGAGGACAGGTATGAGGGAGCCCCGGAGCAGTGGCATTTTGCCGCCAGAACCACAGAGGAGAAAGACCGGATGAGGTTCCTCGCTCTTTATGTCCCATTCAGAGAGGGTGATACTCCGCCCGCTGTCGAGAAGGTTGTAGCAGATAATGTGCGCGGGTTCAGGATCGGCGATGAGCGGGTATTGGCCTGGTGGGGGGAGGATGAGACAGGAAAATACGAGGATTACGGCGAGGGACGGGAAGGCCGGCTTTTTATTCTGCTCTCGGAAGACGGCGGGATGAAAAAGTACCTGTGCGAGTGAATCTATTCCGATCTCAATTTTAGCGCCAAAGCGGAAGCAGCCCCCAACAGCCGAAGGCTCGCTGCCCTGCGCACAAGGAGCGATGACTGTTAGCCGGGACAGTCGTTTTCTTCGGCCAGGTGTCCCGGCTCTCGAATCAGAGGCTCAGGAAAGATTGTAATCGTTAAAATATCACTTTTTAAAGACAATGCTATTGATACTTATGGTGTCATTTTTTAATATCGGGCGACAGGTTTTTATCCGCTGGATAGGGGGCGATTCTGGATGTGTTTTTCAAGCTGCGCCTCCGAGCGCGCTTTTTCCTGAAAAGAGAGAAAGGAGAGAGATTGAAAGAGGTCGTCTTGGAAGGCCCGGTCGGTCCTGAGATTACAGTCTGGGGGAAACGGTATCTCTTTTTCGGCGGCACGGATTATCTCGGTATGGCCGGCAGACCGGAAGTGCTGGAAGGAGCGAGACGCGCCATTGACCGTTTCGGCATAAGTTCCTCAGGCTCGCGCATCTCGAGCGGCACAAACCCTCTCCACCTGGAGCTAGAGGCTGCGATAAGCCGCTTTACCTTATGCGAGGATGCGGTTTTGCTCTCATCCGGTTACCTTGGGATGACCGCGCTCCTGGCTGCGGTAGGCGAAAGGGAAGATCGGGTTTTTCTCCAGCGCGAGGCCCATTCAAGTATCAAGGAGGCAGCGGCGATGAGCGGCATGGAGATTTTCGAGTTCAGCCTCGAGGATCTGGGGAGTCTTGAAAAACTTCTCAGCCGCCCGGACCCTTCAGGAGGCAAGATTATCCTGGCCGCCGAGGGAGTTTCTCCGCTATACGGCACGATTTTTCCACTGAAAGAAGTGCTGCGCCTGCTCCAGGACCGGGATTTCCTCATCCTGCTGGATGACGCCCATGCTTTCGGTGTGCTGGGAGAACAGGGTAGGGGTACCGCAGAATATCACGCGGAAGAAAGGCCGGAGGTACTCTCCTGTGCCACATTGAGCAAAGCTTTCGGCTCTTTCGGCGGCTGTGTCGCCGGAAGCCGGACTCTGACTGAAGCGATAAGAAAAAGAGCACTGGCCTACAGCTGCTCCACACCAGCGCCAGCGCCTGTTGTCGGGGCGGCCCTCGCAGCATTCGAGTACCTGGCTCGAAATCCGGGGCTGATAGGCAGATTGCATAAAAACGCGCGCTTGCTTAAAGACGGCCTGGCAGGAATCGGTCTGCCTGTCGACAACCGGACTGTCCCCATTGCGCCGGTTTGTCTCGATAAGCCTGAGAGGCTTGAGGCGCTTGCGCAAAAGCTGCTCGAAGCTGGAATCCTGACTCCCCTTACGGATTACCCGGGAAGTCCTGCCGGCGGACTTATCCGGCTGGCTGTAAGTGCGGCCCATTCGGAAGACCAGATCAGTTACCTGCTTTCGTGCCTGAAGAGGTTTATCTGAATTGTTCTGCTTTTTGCTCTGTGCTCTGATCCGGACTATTTTCGAAACAATTGATTCCGGTTTTCCGGCAGGGGAAGGAGCTTGAGTTGAACGGCCCGCTCCCCTTGGCCTTTAGCCTGAATTATTCGTAAAACAACATCGCTGCTCCAGACCACTGTGAACAAACAGCAACCAGAAGTTATTAGGATAACTTGTTAGCCCTTATTATTCGCAAATTACTGCAAAACTCGTAGGGGCGGACCCACATAATCGCTAAGTTAACATTATTGACAGTTAATCTTCAGGATGATTTGAATGACACACCCCGTCGACTGTGTCGCCACCCCTCTTTTTAGAGGGGAATTAAATGCCCGTCATTCGGGCATTTGCGCATGGACCGGACAACGGCGGGGAAAAATCCCCTCTTGAGAGGGGTGCCCGCGAAGCGGGCGGGGTGTGTAAATTTCCCAATCATAGGGATGAGATATAACATCATCATTTATAAGGACTTGCGAATTATTGTAAATAATCCGGCTTAGGAATATTACAACAAC
>DATKXY010000089.1:0-7044 GCA_035528795.1 archaeon
CGCCTGCGAGGTGGATATTTACGGGGCACTCAGCGAGTATATGGTCTGCACGGCTACAGAGCTTCCCGTGACCCTTCTCGATATCAATAATACGGTACCCCAGGATCTGATCGATGCCGCAGGAGACAAGGTTAAAGATTACAATCCGGGCGATCTCTTTATGGGTTTTCACTGCGGCAACACCCCGTCATGCTTCATGGAGAGCTTTTCCCTGAAATACCAGTTGATTATGCACCGTCTGATGGAGCCCGGCAAGACCCCCCGGATTACCCGCGGAACTCTCGAAGGCCGGTTAAGGCCCGGAGAGGTCACTATTTTCAGGCTCCAGGCAACCGCAGCGGGAGAACTCAGGTCGTATGCAGCCGAGGGGGAAATACTCGATATTGATCCATGCTCTTTCGGAGGAATCGGAGTTTTATCTATCAGAGAGATGGCCCGGTTCTACCGCCATGTCTTGATCGGCAAACAGTTCCCCCATCATACGGCCGTAGCTTTCTGTCATGCCGGAAAAACCCTTTTCAGCGCCGTAAAGATGCTCGGAATCGAGGATGTTTCTTTCAACCTGCCGCAAGGAGTCCGTTATAAGGATGAAAATCCGTTCGACTAGATCGGGAATCTGTGAATCAACTTAATAACAATTTCAGGCAATGATTGATCTGTTATGTGCCATGCGGAAATATATAAAAGTTTATATATTAATTTATAACTCTAAATAAAGAGGAGATTACTATGAGAACGGGAAGATTATTTTATTTACCAATAGCAGTGCTCCTGTTTTCCGCGCAATTAGCCTGGGGAATTGAAGCCGGGGTATCGCAGCTGGAGATAACGCCCGCAACCGGCTTGCAGATGGCTGGTTACGGGGGGAAGAATAACATATCCACCGGGGTTCTGGACCCTTTGTATGTCCGCGCGCTGGTTTTTCGCTCGGATGAGCGGAGCATCGGATTCGTTGTTTATGATTTGATTTTCCCGTTCGGAAAAGAGATCAGCGACCAGCTCCGTCAGCGAATTTCCGCTGCCACGGGGCTGAAAGAAGTTGTTTTTTTGTCCACTCACACCCATTCAGGCCCGGTGATCGATTCAGAACCGAAAATGAAAAAAGGAGAGAAAATAGAAGATTTACCGGAATACGAGCAGGTAATATGCGAAAAAACGCTCGATGCTTTAAAAAGCGCTTATAAATCGCTCGAACCCGTGCAACTCGGTACAGGATGGGGGAAAGTGGATTTAAGCTATAACAGAATAAAGGTCAATCCCGACGACGGTCGTGTGGAGATGGTATGGCAAAATCACCAGAAAATCCCCATGGGGCCGGTCGACCAGACTGTCGGTGTGATAAAGATAGATGATCTTTCGGGCAATACTATCGCTGTGCTGGTCAATTATGCCTGCCATCCGGTAATTCACAGAAGACCGGAGACTAATCTCGTGTATTCCGCCGATTTCCCGGGTGTACTTTGCCGGGAAGTGCAGAAAGGCATCAAGGGCGGCCCGGTGTGCATTTTCTTTCAGGGAGCGCCCGGGGACATGAACCCTTACTATGCGCATTCAGTGGATAACCCGGTATCTAGATTGGAGGAGGCCGGAGGAGAACTGGCAAACGAAGTTATGCGGGTCGCTGGAACTATCGAAACCAGACCATATACAGGTGAATTTTCAGTATTATATAAAATAAAGGACCTGGAAACCACGATCAGATGGGATACGGAGAAATTGAGCTCAACTGAAGGGGATGAAAATGTGCCAGAAAGAATCAAGAGACTAACCGATAAGGGAAAAAATTTTAAAATCCCGCTAAGTGTGGTTTTGATCACCCCGGAAATCGGCTTTGTCGGTCTGCCCGGGGAGTTTTTTGTCAAATTTCAGCAGGATATTCGCCAGCAATCTCCAGTCGATTTTCTGTTTGTTTCCGGGTACACGAATGGAGCCTTTGGGTATTTTCCAACCATATCCGCAGCCGAAAAAGGCGGTTATGGAGCGAACGATTACGCTACATACACAGCGGAAGGCACAGGAGAGCATTTGACCATTGAAGCGATTGTAGCTTTGAACGAGCTTCTCGGCAGGCTGCGGCCGATACCGGCAAAGCCTGAAAATGGTTATAGATATTGAATCTATCGTGACCCTGGTTTGCTTGTATCCACTAAGACCGTACTTTATAATATAATTGGCAATAAGTTCGATATATTATTTTGAATATTCAGAATTTGACAATAAAAAGTTAAATTAATTTTTGCTTTTCACCAAACAAAAAGGGCACGAGGAAATGTCACACAAAAAATATTTCCTGAATGTGATCCCGGCTGTTGTTCTTAATCTTGCCATCTTCAATCCGGTCTTTGGGCAGTCTGAAACAAACAATCCGGTCTATCTGAACCCACTCCAAAAGATAGAGAAGCGGGTCGAGGATCTGCTCGCCAGGATGACTTTGGAGGAGAAAATCGGCCAGATGAACATGCCCTGTGTCTATGTAAGGGAACTCGGTGAGGATATACCCGCCAAGTTCGAGGGATGCAGGAAATTTGCCGAGGGGAGGTACGAAAAAGGGATCGGGCCGGCCGGGGGCTTTTTTACCCTGGCAAATACAATCTTGCTCAAAGGTCCCGCTCAGCAGGCCGAATTTTTTAATGAACTCCAGAGAATAGCGCTCCAGAAAACCCGTTTGAAAATACCGCTCCTTCAGATTGAGGAAGGCACGCACGGTTTGATGTGCGCTGGGGGGACGATTTTCCCCGAGGGATTGGCAATCGGCAGTACATGGAATATGGATTTAGTCAGCGAGATTTACTCATGCGCAGCAAAAGAAGCCAGGGCAATCGGCATCCATGAATTATGCACCCTGGTTATCGAGCCTAACCGGGACCCGAGGCTGGGCAGGAATCAAGAGGGCTACAGTGAGGATCCCTACCTGTGCTCGCGCATAGCGGAAGCCATAGTCGAGGGGGCTCAAGGCGGGGATATATCCGCCGCTGACAAGGTGGTAGCCGTGCTTTGCCATTACCCCGGCCAGAGTGAACCCGTAAGCGGACTCGAGCAGGGCGCAATGGAGATTTCGGAAAGGTGTTTGAGAGAGGTTTTCCTGCCGCCCTGGGAAGCCGGAGTAAGGAAGCGCAGGGCTTTGGGAGTCATGGCTACTTATCCCGCAATAGACGGTATGCCTGTTCATGCTTCGGAAAAAATCCTGACAAAGATTCTCCGGGGAGAACTGGGGTTCGAGGGTCTGGTGCTGAGCGAGGGCGACGGTTTCAAGACCATTGTAGACAGGCGGCTCGCCCCGGACCAGA
This sequence comes from archaeon, assembly GCA_035528795.1. GTDB lineage: Bacteria > Gemmatimonadota > Glassbacteria > GWA2-58-10 > GWA2-58-10 > DATKXY01. Next base: position 3,288 of record DATKXY010000089.1, read on the forward strand.
AAAAGGCAGGCGAGCTGGCGATCAAAGCCGGAGTGGATGTGGATATAACCTACGAGCCGGCTTATATGAGACCGATGATTGAAAATATCGAGGAGGGGAGGGTCTCCATAGAGACAATCGACAGGTCGGTCAGGCGGATTTTAAGGCTCAAGTTCCTCCTGGGCCTGTTTGAAAAACCGTCTGTCGATCCCGCTCATGCCGCAAGGGTCGTCAATTCCAGTGAGCACAAGGACCTGGCTCTCCGGGCAGCGCGCGAGGGCATAGTTTTATTGAAAAACAAGAACAACCTTCTGCCGCTGGATAAAAATATAAAAAAAATCGCGGTAATCGGCCCGAACGCGGATCACGATAGAAACCAGCTCGGGGATTATACCTCGACAGCGATCCTTCAAGACATAGTGACAGTTTATGAGGGGATCAAGAACAAGGTGTCTCCGGAGACCGAGGTCGTGTATGTAAAGGGATGCAACGTATTGGGATTCGATCTCAATGAGATTTCAAAAGTTAGGGATGCCGCCAGGGAGGCCGATGTCGCAGTGGTGGTGGTCGGAGAGAACGAAAGATTTGCGCCGGACAATAAAGGGACTGATGGAGAGCACAAGGATGCAGCCAGCCTGGACTTGACCGGTATTCAGGAAGACCTGGTCAGGGCCGTTTATGAAACCGGGACCCCTACAGTTGTAGTGCTGATAAACGGCAGGCCGCTCTCGATCCGCTGGATCGCGGAACATGTGCCCGCAATACTGGAACCGTGGATTTGCGGGGAACAGGGTGGCAGCGCGGTGGCTGATGTGCTGTTTGGTGATTACAATCCAAGCGGACGCTTGCCGATTACGATTCCGCGCCACGTGGGGCAGTTACCGGCTTACTATAATTATAAACCATCAAAAGCCCTGATGGGGATGCGGAGGGGTTATGTGGACATGAGTGCGTCGCCGCTGTTCGAGTTTGGCTATGGGCTCAGTTATACAAAATTTGAATACAGCAACCTTCGGATCACGCCGCAGGAAACAAGGCCCGCCGGTGAAGTTCATATCAGTGTGGATGTAAAAAATATCGGCAACCGCGAAGGCGAGGATGTTATACAACTTTATATATCAGATGTGATCAGCTCTTTGACCAGACCGGTCAAAGAACTCAAAGGTTTCAAGAAAATAGCCCTTAAGCCGGGTGAGAAGAGGACAGTCAAGTTGACCCTTACACATCGTGAGCTGTCTTTTATCAACCGGTATATGGAGCGTGTGGTTGAACCGGGAGTTTTCGAGGTCATGGTCGGCGCCTCAAGCGCAGATATCCGTCTCACCGGGAGTTTTGAAGTAATAGAGTAATCCGCCTTGATCTCCTTACAGGCGGTTTATATAGCCATGAGTTCGTGGGTCTGTTCGTTTCTGAATAATAGATTAATTTTCTGTTCTCCGGAGGTCTGTCATGCAAAATATAAAAGTTGTAATACTAGCGCGAGCTTTTGTAATCGGCAGTTTCTTTTTGCCATCCATGATTGCCGCACAAGAATCAGATGTAGCGAATATCGAGTCGGCAATGTTGAAAAAAGCGGCGCAGAATATTGAACAATACAGGAAAGGAGAAGCTGTTATTAGTTTTAAAACAGAATCGGGGAGCGCGTTTCAGGACGCGGAAGTGGAAATAACTCAAATAAGTCATGATTTTCTGTTGGGAGCGATAATATTTGATCTGGTTTGGGAAGAGAATCCGTACAGGCCGGAGCTATTTAAGCAGCGTTTCAAGGATTTGTTCAACTTCGCGGTCTTCCCGTTTTACTGGGAGGCCTATGAGAAAACACAGGGTATGCCCGAGTGGCGGAAGAGCCTTCCGGTAATCGAGTGGTGCAAGGCAAACGGGATTACAACCAAAGGACATCCTCTGGTCTGGGCGACCCCATCCGGAAAACCGCCCTGGCTATCCCAATATCCTATGGATCTGACAGTGGAATTATTAAAGGCCAGGGTCATCAATATTGTCGGTGGATTCAAAGGTCAGATCGATATCTGGGATGTAGTCAACGAGCCTGTAAATGTCAGAACATGGGACAGTGAAAATGAAAAAATTTGGGGGGTGGATGAACCGATTCAAAAAATCGCCGACTATGTGGAAAAGGCATTCAAATGGGCATACAGCGCAAATCCCCAGGCTCACCTCATACTCAACGAGTATTACACGATCACCAAGAAAAATACGCGGGAGCGCTTTTTCAGCCTGGTGCAGGAGCTGCAAAAGCGGAATACCCCCATTTCAGGTCTGGGAATTCAGGCCCATGAGCCAAGGGAAGAATGGTATCCGCCGAAAGCTGTCTGGGAAACTTTCGACCGTCTCGCGGAACTGGGTTATCCTCTCCATATAACAGAATTTATACCGCAATCCGGAGGCAAGGAAATAACCGGAGGCTGGCGCAAGGGCACGTGGACGCTCCAGACGCAAGCGGAGTTTGCGGAACAGTTTTTCAGACTCAGTTTCGGGCACCCCGCAGTGGTTTCCATTAATTGGTGGGGGCTGTCAGACCGGGATATCTGGCTCCCCGGCGGAGGATTGCTGACAGAGGATTACACGCCGAAACCGGTTTACGACGTACTTAAAAAATTGATCCATGAGGAATGGAAAACGAAGCTCAGCACCAGCACTGGCAAAAGAGGAGAAGTTAAGTTCAGGGGCTTTTACGGAAAGTATCATGTCAAGCTGAAAACAGGAGATGGCAAGGTCCACTTTTTTGACCTCCAGGTACGCAAGGATGAGGAAAACAAATGGGTATTTACTGTAAAATAAGCCTTAGTATATAAATTATTATATGATACAAAAAATGAGGTGGCAGCAAGCTGTTGTTTTATCGACCAGGTCTGCCCGCCCACTACTATATATGCCGCATTCAACAACCTGCGCGGATTTAAGGAAATCAAGAACTACCCCGACATGGGCCATGCTACAGGACCCGGCTGGAATGAGCTGGTAACACGCTGGCTGCCGGAAAAGCTGAACAAGCTCAAAGGTGAGAGCTAGTGACAGGGCATGCCGTGTCACTGTCGAATATGAAATTCATTCAAGATAATAACCGGCTTTCACTTGTCGGTCTGAACAATCTGGAGCACTTCTCTCGGCGTGGTGCCGAGCGCCAGGGACAAATCGCGGAGAGTACTGAATTCCGTTGCCTGTACACCGCGGTTTTGCAGCGAGGCAATCGCTGTTTCGGTTTTCAAACCCTGCTGGGCGCATAATTCGCTGAGAGTCATCCTTCCGAATCCCCGCCCCCGGCCCTCTCCTCGGCCTTCTGGATTCAGGCCTGTGAATCGAGTGACCGGATGGCCGGATTGACCGTATTTCAAGTAGACCGCCTCGTAGACAGCGGCAGGGGGCAAGCCGTTCTGCGTGGCGATCTCGGAAACCGTTGCCTTCGGATTCTCGACCTTTAATCCGTTTTCTTTCAGCACGCCGGCCATCTCCTCCGGCTTCACGCCGATCTGCCCGGCGAGCCTGGCAAGAGTCAATTCCTCTGCGCCTGGTAGCTGCTCTCTGGTGAAAACCGGGTCATGGGCGAATTTAAAATCCTCGCGAATGTTGAAGACCGTGTTGAAAGGCGATAGATACCAGATCGATCCGGCAACGAACAGCCCGCAGACAACACAGGCCAACAGGAACTCGCGCTTCAGGCAAAAGCCCTGCTCCACCTTTGATTTGAAATACCGCAGAAAGACCCGCCAGTTGAGATACAGGTGCACCAGGGCAATGACAATGAAAAGAATGCAGCTGT
>DATKXY010000090.1:0-3650 GCA_035528795.1 archaeon
CCGGCTCAAGAGAGGAAGATATAAAAAACCGTGGGCTTTCCTTGCGGCTGGATCTGTGCATTGTCAAAAGGTTCGGATTTTATCAGGCTACCGTTCGAAGCGGTGCTCCCTGTCTTCTATCCTCTCGAGACGTTCCAGAAGCTGACCGAGAAGCTCGGTCAAAAAGCCGAGTGTGAAAAGCAGAACACCACCCAGGATAAAAAGAATCACCAGATATAAAAGCGGCCGGTAGCCCTGAATAAGCACGAAACGGTAGTAAAGTGCGGCTGCCCCGGTGAGAAAGCCAAGCGCAAGCAACACTATTCCCCCGGTGCCGAAAAGGGTCATCGGTTTCTTGCCCAGACTGATCAAGAATTTTACACTCAACAGATCGAGCACACCGAACAGCACCCTTCCGAAGCCCGTATATTTGGATTTGCCGTAACGCCGCGGCAGCAGCTCGATCTCTATCTCACCCACCCGGTAACCCTTGTTGTAAGCGAGCACCACGAAAAAACGGTGCCAGTCGTGACGTAAATGGAGTGATTCGAGGATCTCCCGCCGGAAAGCTTTCATCGAGTTAAGGTCTCTGGCCGGCACATCGAAAAGAATGCGGGAAAGGAAATTGTAGATCCCGGAAATGATGCGCTTACTGTATTTTCCTACTTTCCGGCCGCAGACAATGTCAAAGCCGCCCTGTTTCATTTTTTCCAGGAACCGCGGAATATCCTCAGCCGAGTGCTGCATATCTGCGTCATAGAGCACCATCACATCTGCGCTTGCGGCTTTATTCCCGGTAATCATGGCCTCGGTTTTGCCGAAATTCTTCCGGTGGCGCAGGACCTTAAGCCTTTTTTCCGTCCGGGCAATCCGGGCCGCGGTTTCATAAGTGTCATCCGTGCTGCCGTCATCCACCAGCACGATTTCTCCGGCCAGGGAGTGGCTGTCAAACATGACGGTAAGAGACCGTACCAGATCAGCGACATTTTCCACTTCATTGTAAGCCGGAACGAGAATGGAAACTTGAGGCTTGGAAATCGTGTTCTCCATGTTTTACCTCTAATGCGGGACTTCCAGGGACAGATTACCGGGCGAAAAACCGGGTTATAAGCTCAAGACCGGCGGAGAGGCTCTTATTCCACCTTTCGGATTTTCAACCGGGCCAGGGCTACCGAAGCGCGAATCGATCCGCCCTGGATCGGCACTTCGCTCACTCCCTCAGGGCATTGGAGCAGAAATTCCAGTTCGCCTTTCGCCGGCAGCTCGAGCGGGCCGATAACCAGTTCTTGCGGCCGCATGTCAACAGGCAGCCGGCTGATCTGGCGGCCATCCGCAACGATCTCGAGAGTCCGGGGCTTGATAAAAGATACCCCCAGCGCCTGGAGCTCCACTTTTTGCGGGGTATCCAGCAGGTTGCGCATCCTGAGCCTTCCCCGCTCGTGCATTATCCTCCAGCCCAGCCGCTCAGTCCCGGAACCGAAAGTCAGCGGGGGATCGAAGTCGTACTCCCCGTACTCCCGCTTCACTTCCAGATAATTATAATAAGGCCCGGTGTCGAAAGAAAGTAAAACCGTGGCCGGCTCAGCAGCCACACGGTAAACAGCATCCTTGCCGAACTCCCTGACAAGCTGCAGGCCCTCGACATTCGAGAGGTCCACTGTGGGCAGGGATTGGGTCTCTGTCCCGCTCTTGTCGTGAAAGGCCACGTAATCCACACCGAAATAGCTCAAGAGAGCCACGTTGTTCGGATCGCTCAAGGCTCCCGGATAATCCAGGTCAAGCCAGAACGGGAGATACTCACTGGGAATCGTGCTGGTATCGAAAGTGCGGTTGAAAAGGTTTTTTTTGTGGATCGTCTGGAAATAGAGGTAATCGCCCTGAGCCAGACCGCTCATGGCAGTGGACGGGTACTCGAAAACCGTGACCCCGGGCTCGAGTGAAGCCAGATAAGCATAAACAGGAGGAGAATTTTTCGGGTTTGTCGCCACAGGGGTGGTTTCCACAGGATGCATATATTCCACGGCACCCAGCAGAAATATCCCGGCAAATACAAGGTTGAAAGACGCCTTTTCCCCCCAATTTTGGATCAGGGCAGCGAACCCATAGCCAGCCAGCAATGCCACTGAAAATTGGACAAAAATGCTGTAACGGCCAATCGCCCGGATAAAGGGGGCGACAGTATGGAGCAGCAAAGAAGGCATCGGGATGCGCAGGTGGCCTAAATTGAGATAAGGGCCCAGGGTGAAGCTCAAGGACCCTAACCCCAGTACCAGCAGCATCCAGGCCTGCCACTTCCTGGCGGCATGCCGCATACCCCACAGAGCGAGCAGAAGCGGTATCCAGCCGATATAGGCCGTGGACTCGGTCACATTCCGCCGCACAGGCACCACCGAACGGGTGGCTTGCCCGAACAGCGGGTGATCCACACCAGGCAGCAGGTAGTTGGCCCAGGAGAGCTTGAAACGCTCCTGCCAGTGCAGAGGGCGCACTTCCAGGGCGGCCTGACTGGCCAGATAAAACTTGTAGGCAGCCACAGCGCCGACTATCAGGATTACCGCTGCCGCCCCGGCCAGGATCCACCGGATCCTGCCGATCCGGGAAAAAGAGATACCGCGGGGTGCGCGGCCGGCCTGGAAGTCAAAAATAAAGGCATCGACAAAACGGACCAACAGATAAGAGCCGGCCACCAGGGGAATAAAGAGGTAATAATACACCGAGCAGTAGCAGTGAAAGATAACTAGCGACAGCAGGATCAGCAGCGCCTTGGACAGCGAGCGGCGACGGTCGAAAAGGAGCAGGGAGTAAACCAGAAGGGGCAAGGGCCAGGTGGCCGCCAGGTCCGGATGCACCACACTGCGCGCCCAGGCATAGGGACAGAAAGCGAAGATCAGTCCGGCCACTACCCCGGGAAACCGGCGCTCGGTGAGATGATAAACGAGCAGGTAGGTAAAAAAACCGGTAAGCACAAAGTTTGAAAAGCTGAACAGGTTCAGCGAGGCAACCGGGCCGAGAAGAGCCGTGAAAGGGATCATCAGCACAGGATATTTGTGCGCGGCCAGAAATGACAACCGGTAAGCTGAATACGGTCCGGCGAGTATCCCGTAGTGGAAAGGACTGGTTTTGAGATCGAGCAGCTCGTATTTGGAGATCCAGAACTCCCAGATGCCGGCGAAGATATCCCCGTAATAATTCGTGAACTTTCCCAGGACTTCGCTGCCGGCTGAGAAAACTAGCGGAAATGTATAGAGGGCTGAAAAAACGCACATGACCCCTAAGACGCGCCAGGGACCCAGCCGCTTTTCTATCTTCTCGACAAGACCGGGAGCGGCTGCGCCGGCTTTCTGATCTTTTTTACCCTCCGGGCGGGACCTGCTTTTTATCTTTTTCCGGGCGGCTGTCAAAAGCTCTCCCTTTTGAAATAGCACGAGGCACAACCGACATCAAGAATCAGAGACTGATTTCGCCGCTACGCATTAAGCCTGAAATACGAAACAATCGAGTTGCCTTTGCCTGGGAGTGTGTCCCAGATAATCACCGGAAGCACCGGGTAATCAAAATAGCTGAAATGAAAATCATAAAGCGGGCTCAACTTGGAGAAAGTTCTGGTCTCCAGATGGACAAAACCGGACATTTCGAACAGAAGCCTCAATGAACCGGGATTGTAACCCACC
>DATKXY010000091.1:0-32071 GCA_035528795.1 archaeon
GACTTTTTTTCCACTTTTTCCTTTGAAGAAATTTCTCTGCTCCTGTTCTGCGCTGAGCAGGTCAGTTGTGAAAAAGATGAAGTAATTTTTAAAGAAGGAGATATTGGCCTGTATTTTTACGCAATTCTCTCGGGCGAGGTGTTGATCCGTAAGGAAGCCAGCGGCAAGGTGCTGGCCAAGCTGAAGCCCGGCGAGGTTTTTGGCGAGATGGCGGTACTGGACAATCATCCTCGTTCGGCCACGGCTTTGGCTTCCACCAAGCTGGAGCTTTTCGCTTTCAATGGGCTGCGCCTTCTGGACGATTTCCCGCATTTAAGCGTCAAGCTGTTGCGCTATCTGGCCCGGGAGCTGTCTAAGCGTTTGCGTGAGGCCGATATCTGGATCGACCGTTTTTAATCTCGCCCTCCATTTTTCTAATTTTTATTTTCAAGCGCGCTGGTAGAACAAGTTATTGCCTGAAGCAAGTATTTTAATTAGGTTATAACGTTTGGGAATTTCTGTTGAAAATTTGTGATCAGCACCGAAGAATAAACCTGATGAGAAAGGGACTTACATGTTTCATCAGCAGATTCTGAATAAGATACGCGGAAGAACTTCAGGCAGAAGAGCTTTAGAATACATTTACCGTTTTTGGGTGCATGACAGACTTTCCACTTTCCCGGCTTTTCACCGGGCGGCTCAAGAGACAGCCAGGCTGATGGAAGAAATCGGTTTAAGCCGGGTCGAGGTGTTAAAATATCCCACTACCGGAAGCAACCTGATAGCCGACTGGGAAGGGCCGCAGGGCTGGGACGCCACTTCCGGCATCCTCGATGTGACCACTCCGGAAGGGAATACCCGGCGCCTAGTCGACCGTCAAGCCGACCCTTGCCACCTGTTCCTCTATTGCGGCAATACCCCGCCTGAGGGAATAAAAACCGGGATAGTCAAAGCCGACAGCGACCGGGATATCAAAGGCAAGCTTGTCTTTCAGGATAAAGTGCCGCTTGACGAAACCCTGCGCCAAAAGCTCATTGAACATGGCGCCCTTGGCGTAGTGAGTGATGAGCTCCCATACTGGCCGGAAGTACGCGAGCGCGAGGAGAACATACATCTGGTGCGCTGGCACAACGCCTTTCTCTATCCCCAGAACAAGGAGAACCTTCTGGGTCTCTCGATTACCCCGGCCGATGGAGACTGGCTGCGCGAGGCTCTTCAAAAGCATGGAGAGGTCGAGGCTTTCACCCGTGTAGATACCCGTCTCTACGCGGATACCATTCCTGTTACCACAGGGATTATCCCCGGAACCGAGGAGCCGGACAAGGAAGTCTGGTTAATCCAGCACTTGCATGAGGTCGGGGCGCATGACAACGCCTCCGGTGTGGCCTGCGCCCTGGAAGTTTCACGCACCCTTCTGGAGCTGGCCGCCCGGGGGATACTCGATCCGCCCAAACGCACTGTCAGAGTAATCTGCTCATGGGAGATAATCGGTTTCATGGCGCATCTCTGTGCTCATCCTGAAATCGTGGATCAGGTCATCTGTGCGATCAACCCCGATATGGTCGGCGCAGACCAGGACCATTGCCGCAGCTGGCTGCAGATTTACTGTGAGCCGCACTGCAACCCTTCGTTTATCGACGAACTGACAATTGACCTTATCAAAGAGGTCTACACTTATCATCCCCGCTGGCATTGGGAATCCAAGCCTTTCATGATCAACGATAATTTCCTGGCCGACCCGATGATCGGCATCCCCTGCCCTTCGCTTATCTTCCTCAGGGACCGCTACTACCACACAAGCAGCGACAGGCCTGAAAACCTGAGCCCGGTGGTAATGGAGGAGATAAGCGCTCTTATGGCTGCCTGCGCTTACACAGTGACTAATGGAGGACTTAAGGCAGCGGAGGAAATTGCTGAACTCGTGTTCCGGGCACAAGCCTGCGAGCTTGTAAAGATCGCCTCCGAAAACAGAGACAGCTCTTCTTATGATGAGTGGATACAGTATTATCTTGCTGTTGCCGAAAAAAGCCTCGATTCTGTCTGCGTTCTGACTTTCGGCAAAGGGGAGCACGAAAAAGCGGCTGCGAAAATAAATTCCCTCAAAACCCGCCTTTCGGCCCTGGCCGATTTCAACCGACCGCAAGGAGAGGGTTTCAAGCGTGAGCCCAAAAGCCAAATCGAGCGCGAAGCGGACAGCCTTATCCCGAAGCGCAAGATCTGGGGGTCTTTCTCTTTGGCCCGGGTGCCGAAAGAGGTGAAAAAAGAGCGAACGATTACTTTCAGTCCCTGGGATTACAATCACAATGCGCCTGTTTTCTGGGCCGATGGCAAGCGCAGTATTTTTGAGATCCAGTGGCTGGTAGGCCAGGAATTAGGCAAAACGCCGGAACTCGACAAGCTGATGACCCTGTTCCGGACTCTGCAGGAATACGGCTATGTCGCTCTCAAAAAGCGCTGAAAGATCCTCAGCCGTGATATGAGGGATGCTTTTTATGGCGTGAGATAATCTTTTCGATAAACTCGACCGAGTACTGAATCATTAACTCGTAAAACCGGCGGCCCTTTTCCACCGTGGCCCGTGAGGCAAGACCCCACGGCTTTCCCTCTGAGAGCACCGGGATAGAGAACATGTCAAGCTCCACCCTTTCGGCCGCAGGGTCGCCGTCCTCAATATATTCGGTCCGCACAGTCCGGGGTTCCATATAAAGCATGACCGAGATCTCCATTTCCCCGCAGTGAAGCTCGTTCTTCCCCTCGAAAATCTCTGCCACTTTCCGGGCCGGAACAATTTCCCAGGGATCAACATAAATGGTCTTGCGGCCCGGGGTGCGGTAATTTATCTCCCTGATCGTGGGACGCAGGATGAAGTTCCCCCCATGAGAGTTGACTACCACCACGATCTCGAATTTCTGACGGTATAAACTGTCCACCACATCACGAACCACCGCGGCCAGGGTCGAGGGCATCAGGGTAACCGTTCCGCCTGCTCCGGTATTTTCGAGCGATGTGCCAAAGGGAACAGGGGGCAGAACATAGCTGTTGAACCGGGCTGCAATATCGGCAGTCAGCCTTTCACTCTGCAGGTTATCGGTTTTAAGGGGCAGAACGCCGAAATGCTGCTCACAGGCCCCTACAGGCAGGAAAGCTATCTCCGGCCCGGCGGCTGAAAACTCTAGAGCGGTAGCGCTTGTATCGATCATCTGGGGACCTCTCCTTTATTAACCGCATTCTGCGGCTTTAAAAATATTCCTTATGATCATGAGCGCATCTGCCAGCCGCCCATGATAAAATATTTTGTTCTGACAAGCTGATATCTATCTGAAATAAATGGCAGCTACCTTTTTATCTCAAAATTATGACGGATTATCTGCTCCAATTTATTATAACAGGTTCTTTGTACACTCAAAAGCCTTAATCTATTGCAGTGTCAGGCAGCCGCCCTGGTTTCAAGATTCAGCGACTCATTTAATCTAAAACAGGGTTTCACGATTTTCCAACAAACTCTCATGTCCGTGCACGGACACAACAAAGAATGACAATCTCCTGGATTTTCATGTAAAATATTATTTTGTTTCTGGCAACGTTTGCAAACAAATTGCGGATCGGATCTGAAACACAAGTCCAGTCCATATCGCATGGGCAGACCCATGTGTCTGCCCGTGGGCGCACACGCGTGTGCCTCCCTACGAAATATGGAACCTTATTTCCGTTACACAACATTAACCGAAATTTTTCACAAATCAGGAATAAGGAGTGTTTTTCCGGTTCCTTGCGGAAGCGGGCCGTCAAATGGCTTCTCTGTTTTGCAGGGCCCAGGGATAGTAAAGTGTAACGGTTCTGGAGATTTTTTCGAGGATTAATCCTCGGGAGTCGAGCTACTTTTTCACGCGGGAAAGGAAGCCCTGGTAAATCTCACGGAAATTCGGGTTCTGAGCTTTCTTGGGATCGGCAAACTTGGACTCGATTTCAGCAACTTCCTGCGGATCATGAATCTCGGACAGGGTCGTGATCGATGTCTCGGTCACTCCCAGGATAAAGAGCCTGTTGAATATTTTAACCAGGGCGATCGATTTTTTCGGACCAAGGTGGAACTGCCGCAAAAGCTCAAATTGTCCCCTTGAGGCAAAACCGCCCAGAGGACGGTAAACAAATTTCCGCAGGAAATGGAGAAAAAGGATCAGCAGGGCGAAAACAATTAAGATGGCCGAGATAACCCAGATCAGGCTGATACCCGAGTTTTTCTGGTGACGGGAAAAGTCGAACGGCTCGCTGGATCTGGAGCCTGGTATGCTCTCCAGACCGCCTTCTTTTGAATCCCGCAGGCTGTCAGCCTCCCGGACATGAAGGCTGTCCGCCGGGCTTTGTGTCGAAGCTTTTTCCTGGACAGCGGAACGATCAGCCTCGGCTGGAAAAGAAAAAGCGCGGTCAGGAACGCATAGCATTGCTGCCAGACAGAAATAAAAAAGCAGAAAATATTTTATTTTCATACCCCGGGCGACTGCATGGAAAGCGCTGGTTGAAGGTTGGCGTTCAACAGGCAACAGGCAGGTTGATAATCCGGACCGGGAAGACGACAATATTATTATCCTCGTAAATTTGGGACTGGAGCACAGTGGAAGCAGGCTCCCGGCTTGAGTGACCCGCACAGGAGCGTCGCCGCACAGTATAAAGCGGCTTGAATCTGCCGGCGAGACTACGAGGTTTGCAGCATCTTGATTCTTTCTTCCATACTGATCAGATGGGTAACCCGGATGCCGAAATTTTCATCGACTACAACAACTTCTCCCTCGGCTAGCTTCTTGTCGTTGATCAGAAGGTCGACTGTCTCACCGGCCATTTTATCAAGCTCGATCACCGATCCCGGACCAAGTTCCAGAATATCGCGCACGAGCATTCTGGTGCGTCCGAGTTCAATGGAGATATCGAGTTTTAAATCGAGCAAAAGCTCAAGCCTTTCATGCTCCTTACTGCCCAATTTTGTCTTTTCAAGCAAACCGACTCTGGCTAATGAATCAAACTGGTCTCCGGCTGAGGGGGCAAAGCTCTCCGGTTCTTTAGCTTCCGGAGCTTCAAATCCGGCCATTTCCATACCCAAATCGGATTCAGCTTCTCCGCCCACTTCCTCCCCGGCAGCGGGCGCTGTACCGAAAGCAGCGGCTACCTCTTTGATCACCGGATAGGAGATCAACATGGAGATTTTCCCTTCCGAGGCGCCTTCTATCTGAAGCTCGAAATTCGCTGTTGTCAGGTTATCCAAATCCAGGCCGGCCTCGTCGAGGGCGGCCACTTGAGAATGCGAAGGCTGGAAGTCGACCGTCTTGTTGAGCCGGGTGGACAGGGCGGTGGCCGCGGCTCCCATCATCTGGTTAACACCTTCCTGGATGGCATCAATATGGTCTTCGCTGAACTCGGCAGTCCCATCGCCCATCATCATCAAGTCGCTAAGCTTGGACACCATCGACTTGTTGAAAAGAAAGTAATTTTTCTCATCGAACCCGGTTGCAAATGAGCATTCAACCACAACAATCGATTCCGGAAAATCAGCGCTCAGTTTTCCCTGGTCAGCAGCGGCTGTACTCTCTACCTTGATGTCGATCTTTTTATCCAGGAGAGTGGACATAACCACCCCGCTTTCCTCGGCTACTATGCCTGCAAATTCCTGCAAAGCCTTTGCTTCTTCCGGTGTCATGGTAAAATTACTCATCTGAAACAGCTCCTTCCTGGAATTCAGAGACTATCTGCACTGCCTTGTGATTGCGATAAATACCGGGTTTGGCCTTGAATTTTCTGGCGTCCCCAACCGCCACTCCCAACAATTGGTCCAGCCGGTTGTCCAGGCGCACTATATCTCCCACCTCGAGGCTCAGGACATCGCGCAGGGTCAGCTCAGTTTTGCCCAGATTCACTTTGACCGGAACCGTGGCCGAGCGCAGCTTGTACTCGATAATGCTCTCTTCGTGGTGTGTTTTCTTTTTCTGGTTGTGGGCTATCTGGTGCTGCGCCGAGAGTTTGGGCATCACGTCTTCCAGCACAAAGTAGGGGAAGCAGAGGTTGAGAAGACTGCTGAAATCCGAGATTTTAACCTCGAAAGAGATCATGATCGCAGTCTCGCCCGGTGGGCTGATCTGGATCAGCTGGGGATTGGTTTCAAAATCCCGCAGTTCAAGGGTAAGAGGAGTGATATTCTGCCAGGCGCGTACCAGTTGCTCGAGCGCATTGTCAACGATTTTTTTCATGACATTTTGCTCGATAATCGTAATTTCCCGCGCCTCCTGGATCACGCCTCCCTCGCCGCCAAACGAGCGATCGATAATATAGAGCACGAGCTGGGGGCTGATCTCTAAAATCGCATCGCCTTCGAGTTCCTTGATGTTGAAGATATAAACCGCGCTCGGGTCTGCCATGGACATGATAAATTCGGAATATGTCAGCTGGTCCACAGAGGTGAGGTCTATATCTACAAGGCTTCTCAATCGGGTGGAAAGATGGGTGGCAAAACCGCGGGCAAAAGCCTCGTGGATTGTCTGGATGGTCCGCAGCTGGTCTTTGGAAACCCGGTTAGGGTGTTTGAAATCATAGAGGCTGACAAGCTTCTCTTTCTGCCCTTCAGTCCCCATTTCCATAGCTGCTGCACCGCCTCCCCCCCCACCGCTGATACCCTCTCCGGAAAGCAGGGCATCTATTTCGTCTTGAGATAATATCTTGCTCATGGCTGATCCGTTAAATCACTGAATTGTATATTTTGTAAAAACTACTCTGGGTACTTTAAAATCCTTGAATTTTTCAGAGAAATAGTCCTTTATTATCTCGTTGAGATCATCCTTGATTTCCCCGCGCAGAATCTGCTGGTCTTTGAATTCATCGAGTTCGTCCAGGCGTTTCCGGCTGATCCGCGCAATGATCACACCGCGGATTTCCGGTTCCAAGGACGGAATAATCTTTTCCAGCTCCTTGGTAACATAGATGTTTACAGATACGCTGAGGTATCTCTGCCCTCCGGTTTCCGCTGGATTAACAATAATATCATCCACCGGAAAGGTGACATAGTTGCTTAAATCCTCCACAGTGGCGCTTTCTCTGCCTTCCTGCTCCTTTTTTTCTTCCGGTCGGGGCTTGGCTTCCGGCAAACGCGGCTTGACATAACTGGAAACCAAAAAATAAGCCAGTACCGCCTGCACCATCACCAAGGGTAAGCCAATCAGAATCAAGGTTTTAAAAGAGAGCTTGCTTTTTGGACTAGGTCGAGGAGCTTCTGCAGCTTCCTCTACTGCACCATTAGCTTCGTCTACCATTGTAAATACTCCGTATGGTTCTATAATCCACTCACCCGGCCAGGGCAGTCGATCATGAGAACCGAAAAATTACAGGTGTTTATTTAAAGGGATCCTCATTCTCTTTTTTGTATTCCAGGAAGATCTCAATTCTTCTGTTTTTGGCGCGGCCCTCTTCAGTTAAATTGTCGGCCACCGGTCTGTTCTCGCCATAAGCCACCGGGGCGAGTCTGCTCGGATGTATTTTTGAAAACTGTACGGCAAATTTGACTACACTCAAGGCCCTGGCAAAAGAAAGATCCCAGTTCGATTCGTAAATGCCCGAGCGAATTGCCGTGTTGTCAGTATGACCTTCCACTCTGATAATGTTGGGCCATCCTCGCGCAATATCGAAAACCGCGGACAAAAGTGGAAACGACCCCTCCTTGAGCTCTGCGCTTCCAGAGTCAAACAACAGCGGAGCGCCCAGGGTGAGAGCCACTCCCTTGTCCGAGACGGCCACCTTAGCATCATCACCCAGTTTTCTGGCCTTGATAAAGTCTTGCAGATTCGATACTGCTTTGTCGATAATCGCCCGCTGCACGTTTTTCAATGTGGGAAGCGGGGTATTTTCCAGCTTCATGATCGCAGGGTCGGCGGCCATCACTCCAAAGGCTCCACGCAAGGATCCGGCCGCTAGAAAGAAATCACGTTCCTTTACTTTGCTCATCGAAACGATAAGCACGAAAAAGCATAACAGCAGCGACATCAGATCGCTGAAAGTAGTCAACCAGGCCGGTGCAGCTTCTCCGCATTTACATTTATCCTTTGCCATTTATAATCCGATCCCCTCAGCGGCTAGAATTTATTTCTCTACGATAGCTCTCCTCATTTTCGGAGAAATAAAGGAGGTAAGCTTCTGCTCTACTATGCGCGGATTGTCTCCGGACTGTATCGAAAGTATTCCCTCGATCATCATTTCCTTGACCAATACCTCTTCTTCGGACCGGCGCTTGAGTTTGCCGGCGAGCGGAATGCATACCAAATTGGCGATTAATGCTCCGTAAAAAGTGGTGATCAAGGCCACGGCCATTTTCGGGCCAATGGTCGAGGGGTCCTGCATGGTCGAAAGCATCAGCACCAGTCCGATCAAGGTTCCGATCATGCCAAAGGCTGGAGCCAGCGCGCCGGTGGTAACCACGATCGACTGGCCGCTGGAATGCCTTTTTTCCAGGTAATCGAGCTCTGTGGCCAGGATATTGCGCATCAGCTCCGGCTCTGTGCCGTCAACCGCAAGCTGGATGCCTTTGGCAAGAAATTCGTCGTCAATCTCTTCCATGTGACGTTCAAGGGCGAGAATTCCTTCGCGCCTTGCCCTTTCCGCAAAAGAAACCAGTGTGGCGATGGTTTCTGTAATCGGCAAGGTCTTCGAGAAAATTGTCTTCTTGACCACCGACATCATTCCGACAAGATCGTTTAACGGGAAATTAATGATCACAGCAGCAACAGTTCCCCCAATGGTAATCAGGACTGACGGCCAATTGATAAAAATGGCTACCCCGCCACTCATCTGAATGGACAGAAATATGATCGAAAAACCAGAGACTAGGCCGATAATTGTAGTCAGATCCATGCTGCTACCTCACATCTATAATTTTCAGTTTGGTCATTGGAAAAACACATCCAGGAGGCCGCGTGTTATGTCTCGGGATTCTTCCTTGCAGACACCTCCAGCTTTTCCACCAACAGCGATGCTTGACGGCGGTATGCGATAACTCTGGCAATAATTTCCTTGACCGTCTCCCTGACCATATACTTTTTTCCGGTGGTGAGACAGACAATTGTATCAGGAGTCGCCTCTACGGTTTCGATCAACTCGGCATTGATAACCATCTCTCCGCCGTTAAGTTTAGTTACCTCTATCAATCCCCCACCTCCAGCAAAAAATACAAACAGCCGTTTACTTAATAATTCGACAGCCAGCAAAAAATCATAAGAAAATGATTATCACCGCCCGAAAATTAAACCCTTTCAGAAAACAGTTAAAGATCTTTCTTTCTACGCGCTCCAAAACATTGCTCACTTGACATGGGCAAAAAGCATACCATTCCGCCTGCCCCGCACGACTGGGGCGATAAAGACAGGGCCTGCAGGATCGACGGCGGTTTTACCAATATGTAACATACTGGAATGTATACACTTATTTCATCTATTAATATATTCAAATCCATGCTTAAAAGCAAGCTTTTGAGCATACAGTTTCTGATAGCACACTCCGATTAAGGATTCTTTTTCCTCCCTTATGGTACAAAGAGAACGAGGGGGCCCGTGCCTTGGGTCCCCTCGTTCTCAGGGTAAGAGTTTCAATTCAGTTACCGGGCGAGGTTGACCACCTCACCAAGCAGGGTATCGGTCGAGGTGATGATTCGGGCGTTGGCCTGGAATCCGCGTTGAGTGGTGATAATATTGGCGAATTCAGCAGCCAGGTCCACATTCGAGCTTTCGAGAAATCCGCTGGATATGCTGCCCTGAATATTAGTTCCAGCCTCACCGATAACAGCCACGCCTGAGTTGGCCGATTCGAGGTAGTTGTTGTTACCCTCTTTTATCAAGCCTCTCGGGTTGTTGAAGCTGGCCAGCACGACCTTGCCGATGGACTTGGTTACTCCATTTGAGAATACGCCGGTAATCACTCCCGTCTGGTCGATCTCCATGGAACTGAGCTTACCGGCTGAGAAACCATCCTGGCTCGAGATAATGGCAGTGGAAGGTCCGCGGAACTGGGTCATCCCGTCGAATCCACCGATAGTACCCAAATTCAGAGCTACTTCCATCCGGTCGGCGCCGTTGTTTGGATCAAAACCGAAAGTCGAGCTGCGGTCCCTGATCGTGAATCCCTGCAGGCTGCCGTCCGGGTTGAAAATCACTGTACCCTGGTTGCCGGTAAGTGCTGTCTCGTTGCGGGTGAGCCTGATACCCCAGTCCCATTGTCCTCCGACATCGGTAACGATCTCATTGGAGCCCTGCTTCAGGACCCGGAAGTCCTCGGCCATTTTATAGGGGAAAGTGGGAAGGGGATCACGAAGATTACTTGCACTGTCTTCAAAAACCATCAATATTGTGGCCAGCGAGGATCCAGCGGAGTCATCTGAAAGGACGATCTGCCCGCTATTGTTGACCGTAGCAGTAGCGCCGGTGCCGTCTCCGCCTGACAACCTCGATCCGTACAGCAGGTTGATTTCATCGAGCACGTCCTGCACAGTGGTGGGAGCGGTCCCGCCCTCGATAGTGATTATCCTGGTCAGAGGAACACCTTTAGTGGAAGTGCCAGTGATGCGAATCGTGTCTCCGGCCCTCGGCTGAGAATCACCTTTAGCCGGATTTTCCGGATCAGTGTTATCAATGCTCCAGAGATCGGTGAGCCTGGTTTCCACAAGGGAAGGAGTTATTGGCTGAAGAACTTCTTCTCCGGTTTCTGGATCTATGAATGTAGCCATCAGCGGCGACGCCGTGGAAATGAGCTTCTGTTCGACTGCAGGCAGTTCTTGTGTAGACTTGGTAAAAGTCATCACCACGTTGTGGGTTTCACCGAAAGAATCAAAAACGGTGATCGAGGCGATATGCGAGGCAGCGTCACGTCCTGTCTGGGTCTGATCGAAGGCGGCCAGGGCGATTGAACTGGTGGCGTTTCCGTCCGTACTGATATTGTTATAATCGGTTTCATTGCCTGGAATTCCGTCGAGCGCCAGCTCATTGGCGTCATCAAATCCTATCAGGTCGAACATATCGTTGCCGCCTACAGGCACCGGCTGGGTGCCCCGCAGGATTGACAACTTGGCCTGCGGCCGGTTGGTGGCAAAGGAGATTGCCGCGGCTCCCTGGCTGTAATCAACGAAAGCCGTCGCTTCACCGCTGAGATTGGAGTTGGAGTTGATCCCGGCGTTGAGACCGGCAACCAGATCTTCCACATCTGCGTAAACCTGGGGAGTAATGCTGACAGTCTGTGCAGGATCATCATTGATCTGCAGGCGAAACTGACTGGTGGACTTGAGGCTGGACAGGTTCAGGCCGCCTTCCCCTACGCCCAGGCCCTGCTGACCTGTGGTGAAACCGAGATCTAAAAGAGTTGTCTGATCGCCGTTGGGCACGACTTTGACCCTGATAAAATCTGCCGGGTTGGTGGTGATCAATCTGAGCGCATTATCGTTAGTCACCACTGCCTGGACCGAGCCGGCCATCTCGAGGTCGTTGTTGATCCCCAGGTTGATTGCATCTGCAATTTCGCTCAAGCTCTCATAAACTCCGTCACCATTGGCATCAGCGGCGACAGTGATCACATTGTCCCGGCCGCTGTCAATGCCGCCGACCGCGAGAACGAACTGGCGGGAGAACTGTTCACCCTGTATATCCGAGGTAAATTTGAAGCCCCCGGTATCGGTGTCGGGATCATAAGGCTGAACCACGACCGGGGTTCCGAAAATAGAAGAAGAAGATTCAGGAAGAAAATTGTCCTGGATCGTATTGCCGAGCACGGAAGCTGAATTGGCATCTTCATCAAATGCCAGACTGATCGAGGTCTGGCTGGCTCCCGCGGATTCATCAGTCAGCACGATATTCCCGCTGGCATCGATCGAGGCGGTAACCCCGGAGAAGGCATTGTTGATCACATTGACCAGATTAGCCAGCGAGGTACCATCCCGGGCCACTGTGGAACCATCCGACAAGAGCTCGTTCCCTGTGCCGTAGCGGAAAATAGCCGTGACTATTGTACCATCCGGGTTCGTACCGCTTATTTTGATTCTGTCTCCCTCGTCCACGGGGTTAATAGTCTGGGTCAGATCGTTAATATCGGTAACCCCGGTGGCTAGCTGGCTGGTAGCTCGAATGGTAAACGGAACACCACTCGTTAAAACATTGGCCAGCACTCCCGAATCGGCATCCAGATTATCTTTAAACACGACCTTTGAGGTATATTTGGCCGGTGTGGTAAGTCCGAGAGGAACTATTATGTCTTCGATCGGGGAACCCGATGGGATCACGCCTGAGGTATCAGCGAGCCTTCCCTGGACTACGAATCCTGTGCCGTTCTGCACGAGGTTGCCGCTGCCGTCAAACTGAAAGGCTCCGGCGCGCGAGTAGAGTTTCCGCTGGTGGTCCCGCAGCACGAAAAATCCTTCACCCTGAAGTGCCAGGTCCGTGGTGACGCCCGTAGACTCGAGAGTTCCCTGGGTGAAAAGATTGTCAATACTGTTCACTCCGACACCCAATCCGTAAGCTATGGGGTTTATCCCGCCGTTGGCTCCCTCAAGCGGTCGCTTGGCCTCGGCGATTGTTTGCACCAGTTGTTCGGTGAAATTGGCTCTGGCGGATTTGAAACCGACCGTATTGACATTGGCGATATTGTTGCCGATCACGTTCAGCCGGACGCTGTTGGCTTGGAGACCGGAAACCCCGGTATACAGACTACTTTGCAAGCTCATTTGTCGACCTCCTTGTCGATTGATCTGGCCGCCGCATCATGCAGCGGCAGGTCTGGTTTAATTAATCGTAAAAGTAACCTCTGATTTTTCCTTCAAGGATCAATTTTTTAAGAGCCTTCCTGGCTCTGGATTACCTCGATCACATCTTCGAGCGGAAGCTGCCTGTCACCCATCAGCAGGTAAGCTTTATTGTCCAGGTAACGGATACCCGTAATTATACCGACCATGAAACCGACAGTCTTCACTGGATTACCCTCGTAGTCGGTAGCTGCCACATCAAACCAGTATGTACCTTCAGCAAGATTGTTGCCCTGTGAGTCCTTGCCGTCCCAGACTACATCCATCTCATCGGCAGATGTTCCTCCCAGTCCGATTGTACGCATCAGCACTCCCGCTGAATTGTAGACTATCACCTTGGTGTCAATTGAATTGCGGTTCTGTTGAAAGCGGATCACCGGATCACTGCTCTCATCCAGATAGACCTGGTTGCCTAGTGCGCGAACCTCTTTACCGATAAATCCGGTGGCTGTGTTGTTGTTGAGGTAATTGGCGATCTGGCTGTTGGAGTCGAGGCTCTTCTCCAGCGAGCTATTCATCTGCTGCAACTGCTCGAGGCTCGAGAATTGTGCCAGTTGAGCGGCGAACTCCTGGTTATCTGCGGGATTGAGCGGGTCCTGGTTGCGCAGTTGCGCCACCAGCAGTTTGAGAAAATCGTCTTTTAAAAGTGACGAACGGTTTTCAACAGTGTTTATTCCTGATTGTGTCGGGACCCATTCCGTTTGGGGTGTAACCCAACTGGGAACCGCTGATGTCGTGTTATCTACTTGCATTATCCGTAATCTCCTTTCAAGCCTTACTCAAGCCACCCACTCAAGGGTGCTGTAACTGAATTTTCCGGTCGGCGACCGGTGTATTTTCGCAATTGGTTCCAAATCTTTTTCAGTACCGGCAAACTGGTTGTCAGCGGTGGGAAAATTCCTTGTAGACCGATAATGGCCTTCTCTGCCGGCTGCCGGAGAATGCTGCTGTGCTTGCTGCTGGTTTTGATCCTGGCGCACATCCACATTGAATTTTTCCACTTTGAGACCCTGCTCAGCCAGGGAATCTTTCAGACGGTGGAGACTGCCCTCGATCAATGAGCGCGCTTCCTGGGTTTCGACCTGTATCCGTGCAGTCACAGTCTGATTGTTATCCACTGTAAGGCGCACTCTCATGAAACCCAAGTGGTCGGGTTCCAGCCGCAGGCTGATTTCACTCGTGCCGCCGTGCTGGCTGAGACGGGCGGCGGAGGTAATCTTATCGAAAACCTCTTTCTGGTTGACAAGCCACGTTGTCCGGCCATTCTGATCTTGAGTCTCGGCTGCCGGCCTTAGCGAGTTCAAATCAAAGCGCAAAGAACGCGGCTGGCTCTCTATTTTTCCCCCGGCAGTCTCCAGACGTTCAAAACTGGTACGAAGCTCTTCCACCTGGGCCTGTTTTTCCCGCAAAGTATCGATAAATTCATCAACCACGCCTTCAACCGCCGTACTTTGCAGACCGGTAAAGCTGCCGGAGAGTTTGGTTTCTCCATTTGAAGAAGACCCGCCTTGTTGGGACTGCTTGATATATTCAACTGTTGCCTGGTGCCTGGATTTTGTCTCGCCTGAGGTTTTATTATCCGTCTGGCCGACTAATTGTATCGGAACTGTGATTTTTTGCGTCTCGTTTTTAATTGCTGTTTTTTCTGCAAAACCTTGGAGCTTTAGTAACTCGTTTTTCCCCGAGTCTTTCCCATTCAAAGGCTCGAGCTCGAATGTCCGGCTTATAACTGCCCTTTCTACCTCCCTGGTGCTTGAACCTTCCGGAACGCTTTTCTCAGGGGCTTTTATCTTTCCCATGCCTGTCTGAGGTTCTCCTATGTCTGTATCCATCACTGCCTGAGCAGGATTGCCGAACTGATTTGAGGGCTTGCCCGCCAGCCCTGGATAATCCGCCGCCTTCTGGGTATTAACCGGCTCTCTTCCGGCAAGCGTCTTTTCAACCAACCCAGCCAGCTGGCCCAGGTGGCTGCCTGTCTGCGAGTCTGGCTGATTGTGCAAAGGTTCGTTGTCCTCGCGGAGCAATGCCTGGACAAACCCGGCAAGCCTGTTTGCCGCCTCGGTAAGAATTTTAACGCCTTGGTCCTGTTTTTCCACAGAAGGGGTCTGAGCATTACCCGCAGCGGCAGTTGAGCTCTCCGTCTGATTGCTCACATTTAATTTATCTGACAGACTGCCAAGCCTTTTTATAAAAGCAAAAATGCGCTCCATCTCCAAACCGGGCCGGGCAGGATCATCATTCCCCATTTCTGTTGACTGTGTCTCCAGGCCGGAAAGAGGCTGCGCTTCGCTGTTGGGAGAAAAATCAGCCTGTTGAGCTTCCTGCCGCCCTGAGAGGTAAAAGCGTTTTATTTCATTCAATAAGGAATTGACTGAAACCGCCTGTTCAGCGGGAGACAACTCATCAAGACGGGAAAGACGTTCCAAAAGAGAGAAAACCTGGTGCGCTCTTTCCGAATCACCGGTTTCCAGCGCCTGCTTGAGGCTCTTCCCTAAAAAGTCTGTCAGGATAATCATGGCTTCCCGAAGTAAAAGAACACTCTGCTCTACGGAGCTGTCTTCACTATCGACTTCCGGGTTGACTTCTACCTGAGATCCGGCTTCGGTATTCACGGGGATTGTGCTGATATTATCGGAAGTATTGAGTAGATCCGAAACCCCGGCAGGTGACTGGGATGTCATGCCATTCGGTGAACTCAATCTTGCTGTGGAGGTCAATCCCTGCTGCTCTGCAGTTTGAGGACCTGCGTTTCCAGAGATTAATATATCGGTAATTTTATCTGCTAAAGTCTTATTGTTTTCCGGGTAATGTTGAGTGGAGGACTCACCCTGAAGAAGAGCGGCGGCAGAGCTGAGAAATGCCGCCACGCGAGCCAGAGAATCCCACAATGCTGAAGCGGAGCTTTTATCCTCTGTTAATTGCTCCGGATCCATATCGGCTTGAGCGTCACCGGCGGTGAAAACCGGGCACTCAAGATTGAGAAAATATTCCACCCGGGAAGCAGGCATCTCACCGATATTTTTTTGACAATTAGCGTCTGAATTGTTTTCACTCGTTTTCACAGTCAGGGTTCCGCTCACTAAAGAAAGAGGCTGTCCTTTTTCCCCATCGCCGCCCAGCATGACAAATACAGGAAGCGTAATTTCCCCATTTGAAGAGGCTGCCTCTCCGGCGAGATTTTCCAGATCGGTGACTTTTACAAACAGAGTGGCGTTATTTAAGGAAGAAATTCCCAAGGTCTTGAGGAGATCGAGCTGCTCGCCGGCAAGCCCTTGGAGGTCAAAAGCAATGTTTAAAGGCACCAGCTCTTGCGCGGAGATTTGATTGAGAAAACCCAGGACCATGGCTTTCAGACCGGATAAAGTTGAAAGAAGTGGTGACCCCGCCTGGAGAGGAGAGTCGCTTTCCGAATCGATGAAGTTGATATTCGCAAGGGAATTGGAGGGCAAGCCGGGAGAAGAAGATAAAGAGGGAGCCGAAGATTTATTTGCCGCCTGGGTCAGGCTGTTGTCTTCCATTAGTCCGCCCAGCAAACCACTAAAAGAAACGTGGCCGGTTTGACTGGAGGAGGCGCTGCTTTCGGTGCCGTTTGACGCAGGAGCTGGAACAGCGAGTAATTGAAAGATGGCCAAATCGTTAATCATTGAATATTCTTCCCTGAATATATTCTACATCCATGTAAAATTTTTCTATTCCGGATTAGGCAAACCGTGTGCCATCTTCGAGCGGATTCCTGCTTCTGGGCTTAATACACTTCTATCTTATTGTTATTTTTAAATTTAACAAACAATGAAAACTCTTTATGGGAATTTTTTGCTTACTATTAAAATCATTTTTGATTTGCATGGTGCGACAATATTTCCTAATCGCCGTGTACTTTTTTCCAATATCAGGCAATAGAAAAGGTCTTATCCCCCTCTTATTTGACCGGTCTTCATGCTCAGCACAGCGCTCATGGGTCCGGCTTTATCAAACATGTCCCTTTTCCTGCCCGGCCTTTTTACATTCTTTCCGAATGGATCTTATTTATTTTTTTTATTTTTCTTTTATTATATTGATAAAGGAGTATCCTTCTGACTTGAGTAGATCCAATATATTGTGTTTTTTAATAAATTAGAGTCTGGTGTTTTTTATTCAGTTGTTTGAGAATCACAGATTTCTCGGATAAAAGCTATGCTTACACGGATGCCCCGCAAAACAACCCTAAAGGAAGTGGGCGAGACCGTGAAATCTGTGTTACATCCGTGTGATCCGCGATTCCGAAATAAAGAGCCAAAGCAATATTTAAACGGCCAGGACCTGACTTTTAATTGAGAGAAATGCGCTTTTTGAATGGTCTTACAATACGCGTCAAAACGCTGTAGGTTGTGCCCGCCCGGGTTAACCGCCTGATTCGTAAAATTGAAAACACAATCTGTATGGGGTAACACCAACTAAGGAGATACCCATATATTGAAATTTTCCAGTAAGCACTGCAATTCCCGTTCTAGCCTCCGGTTTTATTGACTGTTTGTCTGGGCCGGGCTAATTTTTGTCAGGCTATTGAAACCGATATTTTTAGAGTATTCCCAACTCAAAAAAGCGATTGCGGACAAGCTTCAAGCAACTATGGAGAAAGATGTTTAACCTGGTCTTTCATACCGGCCTGCCAAGAAGGGTTTCTTTTTTTTGTCTGATCCTTCTTTTCTGCCGGCTTACTCCGGCAGCGGCGCAGTGGAATGTGGGCAAAATCACAATTGAAGGCAACCGGAATATTAAAGATAAAGAAATCCTGGACATGATGTCTTTGAAAAAGTCAAAACCTTTCGCTGACTGGAAAATGGAAGAAGACAGGGCGATAATCATTGCCCTCTACCGCAGCCGGGGATTTCTGCAGGCCGAGGTGGTGGAATTCAACAAAAAAATCGATATCGAAAATCAAACGGTGGATATCAATATCCAGATTGAAGAAGGGATGCAGACCATCCTGAAGAAAATAGAACTTGCCGGAAACACGGTATTTGCCGCCAAAGATCTGCTGAGCCTCGAGGAAATAGACCCGGGGAAACCTCTGAACAGCAGAAAACTGGCCCTCCTGAAGCAGAAAATTCTCAACCGTTATAATGACAATGGATACCTTTACGCAGAGGTGAAAGACAGACACTACTTTCCCACCGGTGAGCGCAATGCGGAAGTGTATTTTGACATCGAGGAGGGGGCACAGGTTAAAACAGGCAAGATTGAAATCGAGGGGAATGAGAAAATCAAGACCCATATTATTCTCAAGGGACTCGAAATCCGCAGCGGAGAAATTTACACTGACAATAAAATGCGCAAAAGCAAGAGCAACCTTTACCGGATCGGTATCCTGCGGGACATCAGGCACCAACTCCTGGGCCTGAAAGAAAAGAAAGAGGTGGTCGATGTAGTGATCAGTGTCACTGAGGGTGACTTCCGCTCGGTGGGTGTAGGAGGTGGAATCGGTGATGTGGATGGATTGCGGGGCTATTTTGAATGGGGCCATTACAACCTTCTGGACCGGGCACTAAGTCTGATACAGTTTACCCGGCTCACTTACCAGCCTTTTGAAAAGCGGCCGGCTTATAAGTATTCCTTCTCTTCCTCCCTGACCCTGCGGCAACCCTATTTTTTCAACTCGCGGATCGAGGCGAGCACTACCGGTCTGTTTGAAAAGGTCTCCTATGCGCACCATGAAGAGGAAAAACTGGGGTTAAACGTTCTGTTCCGGAACATGGTCACCGAAAGAAAGGAGATCAGCCTGCTGGTCGAATTTAACACCCGGAATATTTTCGATGTGGATACCGCCACTGCAGACCGGAGCATCATCGACAACACCGGCAGAAAGGCCACCAATCTTATTTCTCCACTGTTGATGTTCGACCAGCGGGACGACCGTTTTAACCCGGAAAGAGGCTACATGATTATTTGCAAATCCACTCTGGCAGGCGGCCCTTTCCTGCTCGGCTCGATTAATTTCTATCTTTTCTCGATTGAGAGCAGCTACATCCAGCCTTTATGGAGATGGGAAAAAAAGCCTCCCTTGCTTCTTGCCGGCAGGCTCAAGCTGGGAGTTGTCCGGGAGTTCGGTCACACACTCTCAGTCCCTCCCACCGAGGCTTTCAATATCGGCGGAGGCAGAAGCCTGAGGGGCTACAGCGAACTCTCAATCGGCCCGATCAACGACCGCGATGTGGCCGGTAACGTGCTTATCCAGACCAATCTTGAATTGCGCTATCCTATCAGGGGCAACCTGGGCGGAGTAATCTTCCTGGATGCAGCCAATGTTTTCCGCAACCTCTACCTCGATGAGCGGTTTCATCTTCTGACCACCGCTGGGCTGGGCTTGCGCTACCTCACCCCTGTCGGTCCTTTGCGCATTGACGGCGCCTTGAAACTGAATAACATCCGGAGCCCTCGGTTGGAGACAGTATCAAACGGCCTGGAAAGGGAAAAACGCAGCCGGGGAAGGATCCATTTCGGTATCGGCCATGCCTTCTAGACTGGATACATAAAAAGTACCGCTCCCATGCCTACAGTAGCGTTAGCTCTGGTGTCTAGCGGCCCAAGACAAGCGGTCCGGCAGATGTTTTTACGACCCTCTGACTCAATAAAGAAATTCTTACTACAGGGAGCATTAAATAGTTTCCATTTATATTGTTTTTATATGCTTTAACCTTGGTTATTAATATAAGTTGAGTAAACAGGAATAATTTACCAATTGTCGATTCTTACATTTAAGGCGCCGACGACTTACTTTACCTGACAACGATTGAAATACCCCGGGAGAAAAGCTTCTACAACTGCCGAAAAGAGATTTTAGTGCAACTACCTGGGATGATAAAGCCATCCCGGGTGAAACAAGGCTATAAAAATCCCTGAAGTGCGAGGACCCTGTTTCTGGAGCGTGTAGAAGACAAGTAATTTCCATCATTGCCATATTAGATGTACAACGCCCAGGCAGGCCTTTGCGCGAGCTTACCTGCGCCAGGCGAGCTGGGCGAAGCGGAGTAAAAGACTTAAGTGCAAGGATTAACTCTTGTTTCTTTTTGTTTAAAAAGAAATGGTTTTGCTTCTTTTGCCACCAAAAGAAGAAAAAAATTTCCTTTACGGACAGATGTAAACAATTTTATGACCTGAGTAGTAATATTATAAAAACCCCGGTTTAAACTACTTGCATATCTTTATCCGAATTGATAAAGTTCTATCCGGTGTGCAACTTTTCTCTTTTAAAGGGTAACATATTAATGCAAACTGAAAAGCCGGCTGAGGACGGCAATCACATTTAAAACGCCCGCTGTGCGAGGGAACCTTTTGTCACAACAAACAAAAAAGCTGAAGAAAAGCCGTCTGAAAAATTATCTGCATCTCTGGCGCAAGCATCCTTTCCTGAGCGCTTTGCGGCTCATACTGTTGGGTGCGTTCCTGGTTGGAGCTCTGCTTGCCGGAATCTATTATACTTACCGGAACGAAATAAAAATCGCTTTCAGCCATTGGGTGGAGAACCAGACCCATTATCTTTTTGCGCCAGAGGTGAGTTTCAGTCTGATGGAAACCGCTGCGCTAGGCTATTTTATTTTCCACGATTTCCGGATCACCGATCCGTTTGACAAGTCAATCAAGTTGCTGGAGGCCAAACGGGTGGAGGTCCAATTCGACCCTCTCTACCTGTTCTGGCGCGGGATCACCCTGTCCCGCCTGGAAATCCATGGAGCAAGCTTTTATATCCACAAAGACCCCGGGAGCGGAAGTATCAACCTTGGCAAAATTTTCAAATCAAGGGGCGGATCATCCGGCCTGGCCTCTCGAGTGAGGATCCGCGACTTCCTCCTCAAGGACTGCCGCGTTCATCTGGAAGATATCGACGAGCAACCTATAGAAAATGAAATATCCCACCTGGAAGGCAGCTTTACCAGGATAGCAGGAGAAAATCTGGTGGAGCTTTTTGCTTCGGAGATCAACACCACCTACTGGTCTGCTGGCCGGATCGAGCTTTCCGGCATTTTCCCAATAAATGGAGACTACCTCGGGTTCAGGAATATCCATTTTGTTAAAGGCCGGACCGATCTTGCCAGCGAGGGTTTCGTTGATTTTTCCAATCATACTTTCCAGTACAAGATCAAGCCCGGGTCTCTCGAGTTGGCCCACCTCCCCCCTGAACTCGGGATGCGCGAGCACCTGCAGGGTATTGCCGAGGTCTCCGCAAACTTCCAGGGCCGTTTCGACTCTACTGCTGTCGATTCCCGGGTCCGTATGACAGAGGGCGTGATATTCGGCTATCCGGTCAGCGATTTTTCCTGCGACCTTCATTACACAGCCGGCCGCCTGAGCTTTGAGAACCTCAAGGCCGAGGTCTGTGAGGGAAAGGTCAAAAGCGGTCTGGAATTTCTTTTCGGCAGTGCTGGCGAGGGTTATGTTATCCGGATCGAAGCCGAGAGAATAAGGGCCGATCAGTTAAAAATCCCGCGCTTGAAAAACCTGAACGGACTTTTGAGCGGCCGGCTCCGGCTCCAGGGATCAGGATACGACCTCGGGGATCTCGCCCTGGCCGGCACTGTCAGCTCTCTCCGGGGTAAATTGTACGGCATCCCTATCGACTCTTCCTCTGCCAGTTTCAGCTACAAAGATTCAAAAGTCCGTATCGACAAACTCGCTGTCTACTCTCAAGGAGCGCAGGCCACGGCTATCGGGGATGTGAATGGGAGCGAACTCTTTATGTTCGTGATGATCGAAAAATTGCCTGTCCAGCGCCTGAGCGGCTTTCTGCCCCTGGAAAATCTAATGGGAACCTGCGATTTTTCCGGCTCACTGTCCGGCGACCTTTTCGACCCGCAGTTGAAAGGAGATTTCAGCATGGCACCTGGCTCCTGGCGCGAGCTCCAATTCGAGAGGCTGGAGGGAACCTGCGAATTGAGCCATCTGATGGATCGGATTGAGGGAACGGTTGGGTTGAGCCTGGGCGATGTCGAATTTTCCGGCAGGCACTTTGAAACACTGAAACTTGCCGCCGCTATCCCGGACAGCGGCATGGTGCGATTCTCGCAGTTTTACCTGGTTGAAGACAGCCTCAACAACCTCTTTGCCAGCGGCTATTATTTTCACAATCCCGAAACCGGCGCCCGGCAGTTTCAGGTCGACACCCTCGATCTCCTTTACAGTGGTGAGAGGTTAACAGCCTCAGACAGCCTGAAATTCAACATTTGCGCCGATACTATTGCCGTGCCCGCGATGAGGCTTCACACATTGGCCGGCCAAGTCGAAGGGGCTTTCTCAGT
Source organism: archaeon (assembly GCA_035528795.1). GTDB lineage: Bacteria > Gemmatimonadota > Glassbacteria > GWA2-58-10 > GWA2-58-10 > DATKXY01. The sequence continues at coordinate 22,060 of DATKXY010000091.1, forward strand.
GGCCGGTAACCGCGAGATCGAAGCGGATTTGACTTTTACCGGGATTGATTTGAGCAGGATTCCCGCAATTTTCGATCTCGATCTGAGCGCTGGAGGAAACCTCGATGGACAATTACGCCTCCAGGGCAGCCTTTCCGATCCAATTTGTACCCTGGAAGCCAGGATAGATCAGGTCCTTTTTTCGATACTCTCTGTCGAAAAGGCGAATGTGAAAGCTGTCCTTGCCGGAGGAGAACTCCGGATCGACCGGCTGGAATTGACCGACTCAAGCTCCACCAGCCTGATCACCGGGAAAATTCCCCTGGACTTCCCGCCCGGAGAAAAGGGGCAACAGCCTGCTCCGGACAAGACTTTTTCGCTCGAAGCCAGTCTCTCGAGATTTCCAATCTCTTCTGTGAAAAGCGACGTTATTCCACTCACCGAAGGTTTGCTTGACGGTCGCCTGGTGATAACCGGCACCAGGGACAAACCAGTAGTCAGGGGGGAGGTTCTGCTGGCCGAGGGTGAGGGCTTGATCGCCCCGATTAACACGCGGCTTAAAAACTTGAGCGGCAAAATCTCTTTTGAACCGGGTGTCATTATTCTAAGCGATTTCGGGTCGGCCAGCCCTGAAGGCAAAATAAATCTTTCCGGCAGGATTCCCCTTGACGGTTTCAAGCCTGACAGCCTGGATTTGAAAATTATCGGCCGGCAACTGGTCTTTCAGCAGTTCAAATATGTAACCCACCTGAATCTGGAGGTGGACTTAACTGCGCAAGGCCCGATATCGAATCTTTTTCTCTCAGGAAATGTCCGCGTGCTATCAGGCGAGATTAATCCCTTGATCGGCTCAGTGCAAGTGGCCGACCAGAACTTGACCCAAAATTCAGTGGTCCAGCTTCCGCTGAGCCCGATTAATTATGATTTAACCTTCTCCGCTGCTGAAAATTTCTGGCTGCGCAACCGCAACGCAAGTATCAAGCTCACAGCCAATCTGCGCGCCACCCAACGGGATACAACTCCGCAGATCAACGGGGAAATAACCACCATCGCAGGTTTTTATTCCATGTACGGCAGGAGATTTCGCATCCGCTACGGTACTATCCAGTTCCAGGGCCAGGCGAACCTCAATCCGCTGCTGAATATAAATGCGGAACGTACTGTACGCGGCAAAGTGCTGCTGACGAACTTTGTCGGCTCAGCCTCGGCTTTTCGCGGCACATCCGGACCTATTATACCGGGGGAGCAGTACGAGATGGACCGCAATACCTTTTACCTGCACATTGGGGGGACGCTCAACACCCCTCTGTTCACGATCACGATTAAGGACCGTGAGAACAGGGACATCGAGCCGCCGATCACCGAGGAACAGGCTCGAACCCTCGTTATTTTCGATCAGACCTACCGGGAGTTTCAGCAGCAGTCGAGCCTATCCCAGAGCAAACTTCTGGACCAGGCGGCAAATATGGCCCTGAACCAGGCCAACCCTTATCTGCAGGATATAACGGGACTTGACGAGTTCAGTTTTGAGAGCCAGCTTTTCAACCGCGGCTCTTCGGAAGACCGGGATAACGAACGGGCAAGCGCCAAAATAACTATGGGAGAATTCCTCTTCGAGTCGGTCTTTTTCAGCTTCTCTCAAGACTTGATCGATCCCACTGCACGCAGCGCGGAAATAGAATACCTGATCAACCGCAACAGCTCGATCATCTCCCAGACCGACTCTCGTGGACATTTCAGCGTTGATTTCAGATACAGGATTAAATATTAAGCTCTTCCAAAAACCAGCACTCAAAACGTTGACATCTTATTTTGCGTTCATTATTTTCTGCGAATATTGAAAAAAAGAGGCATAACCTTAAAAATGCCTTGATTATTATCTCTTAAATCAGCAGTTTGTATAAAGTACTTTGAGCTGAATAAAAAATTTTTCTGAATCGTCCAAGCTCCATAGAGATAAAAGTTGAATTCAGTCGATAAGGTTTATCAAAGCCAAAAGTTCTTAACGAATCGGGAGTGACAAAATGAGGGTTAAACCAACAAGATATCCACTGCTCGCCGGCGCTTTATGCTTGCTTGTTGTCCAATTCTTCTTTAACAGCCTTTTTGCCCAGGGCACCGGCAGGCCCAAAGTGCTGGTCCTTACACCAAAGACGGAATTGGACAAGAAAGTGGTAGAAGCTTTCCAATGGGATCTGGCCAAGGCGCTTGATAAATCCGGAAAGTTCGATATAGTCAGCGAAAAGGACTACAGGGAGTATCTGAAAGTGATGAAAATGGAGCGGGAGCCTCAAATACCAGATTCTCTGATCCCGCAGATGATGGACACCCTCAAGGCCACCATTCGTACCTTGGGAACTTTGAGCCAGGAAGGCGGGCCTGGGACTCAACTGAAAGCAAAAATCGATTTTATTTTCCCGAAAAGCGATTATGCCATAACCGGTGAGGAACAGTCAGTCGCCGATGAAAAGCAGACCGCGGGTTTAGCTGAACAGGTAGCCCGGGTCATTATTCTGGCCTCGGAAAAAATCAGCCGCATGTCGATTGCCCGCTCTTATTTCAACAGCGCGATCTACGATAAGGCCATCGAAAATTATAACAAGCTCCTGGAGCTTGAGCCGAAAAATGTGGATATACATTACGCGATAGCTACAAGCTACCTGAAAATGGATTCAGTGCAAACGGCTATCACAAAGTACGAAAATATCCTTAAGGAGATCGATCCCAACTATTTGCCTGCGCGGGAAATCCTGGCCAAAACCTATTTCGCTCGGGAAAATTATGAAAAAGCTCTCGAACATTACAAGGTTCTGATTGAACATAAACCGAAAGAATACAGTTATCTCGAGTACATGGCTTATACACTGGTCAAACTGGGAAAGAACGAAAAAGCTCTCGAGATGTTCTACAATCTGGTAAAGCTCAAGGACGAGGATCCAGCCATGCGGGTGCGAATGGGTTTTATGGAGTATACGATTGCCGGCAATAAGGAGGAAAAAGGCGATTCAACCGCTGCCAAGCCTGTGGCGAAAAAGGCTGTGCTGAACTTTGACCGCGCTCTGGAGTTATACAAAAATGTTAAGAACCCGGATGAAAGCACACAGAAGAGTTTGGCCGATTGCCTGTATTATAAAGCCCTGAGCCATTTGAAAGCGGCTGAAAAGCAGAAGGCTCTCGCCACGTTTGAAGAACTTGTTCAACTGAAACCAGACTACCCGAATTTGTATTTATACCTGGCCAGAACGGCCGGTGATCTGAATAAAGATGACCAGTCTCTTGCTTACTACAAGGAAGCCATCAAGTACATGCCGGAAAGCTCGCATTGGAGTATCTATCAGACTATAGGATCGATATACCGCAAAAAAACTGATTACCTCAGTGCGGCCGAAGCTTTCACTCAGGCGCTCAAAACCGCGCCGGCGGATAAAAAAGTAGCGCTTTATCTATTTCGGGGATTGAGCTACCACGATTATGGTAATGTGTTGGATTATTCGGAAAATGAAAATGTGGATATGGAGGCCTTGATCGAACAGGAGAAAATGACCAAGGCGCGGGCCGCTCAGGCGCTGGAATATTATGACAAAGCCGTGCCGGATCTGGACAAGGTTACCGGAAGGTATGAGAAAAGCGCCAAACAGCATATTGGTAGAATCAACCAGCTCATCGAGAGACTGAATAAGATCAAATTGCAAATCGACTATTACGAAAAGACCAAATAGCGTCCACCCGAAAATTGATATTTTTGATCATGCCAGGGCGCACACGCAGGTGCGCCTCTTCATCAACACGAGGCTTGCATTTTTTATTTAATGAATAATCCGGGATAGAGAGGCCGCATAAGTCTTGCGGCCTTTTGTTATCCTGACTGGCTCGGTTTCCGCTAAACATTGCCTGGCTAGCTTTTTCAATGGAGGGAGAATGATGCGGATGGTCGTTTTAACAATTCTTCTGAGCGTTGTCTCCACTCTCACAGCCCAGCAGCAGCCCAAAACAGAACAAGAACGAGAGGGCGCAAAAATATACAATCAGGCGGTGGAAAAATTTTCGGCTGGAGAATACGCTGCCAGCATCCCGCTCTTTTTGACCGCCGATAGCCTGATCGGCGCCACCCTGCTGGTCGACCGGCTCCAATTGCGCTACGCTCTCGGTGTGGCCCACCTCAAAACAAGCGAGCCGGATCGCGCGCTTGAATATTTCGAATGGGTTGCAGCACAGGACTCAACTTATCCCTATATCTACCTTCAGGCGGCAGAGAGCGCACAGTCGGCTAAACAGCCCGCCAAGGCTCTTAAATATTACCGGAAGGCGCTGGAGAGCGCACAAGATGCTGAAAAACCGGTAATTCTCTCCAATATCGGCGAACTCCTGTTCCGGCGGGGCGACCTCGATGGTGCGCTCAAAAACTGCAATCAGGCCATCGCTCTCTCCCCAGCGCCGGGCTATTATCTGCTCCGCGGCCGCATTTATGACAAACTCGCCGGACGGATCGATCATGCCGATGAAAGCACTTTCGACTTCGAGGAAGCGATTCGTAACCATTCTCTGACCGAGGAACAAATGCTCGAGGCAGTCGACCTGCGCCAGAAGGCTCTTGATGACTACCGCCTTGCCTCCAGGGATGAAAAGCTCGCCCAAACCGCAAAAATGCACACCGAAAGAAGCAACGCAATTCTGGAAAACAATCGGGCGATAATCTCAGAAATCCGCTACCAGAGGGAAAACCCTTGAGAAAACCCTATGTACAGTCCCTCCTACCTTGAGCTTTATGAAAGCGGACAACTGGAGGATAGGGTGGATCAACTTACAGAGATCTCACAGCCTTGCCGCCAGTGTCCCCACCTGTGCAATGTGGAACGCACTCCCGGCAGCCTGGGGGTCTGTAAATCCCCCCGGGAACCTCGGGTAAGCAGCGCTTTCGCCCATTTCGGCGAGGAAGCCCCCCTGGTGGGCAGAATGGGTTCCGGAACAATCTTCTTTTGCGGCTGCAATCTGCGCTGCATTTTCTGCCAGAACTGGGAGATCAGCCATGGTCCAGATCACGGAGAGGTTTTGAGCGCGGAGGAACTCGCCTCGTTGATGCTCAATCTCCAGCGCCACGGCTGCCATAATATCAACCTGGTTACCCCGACCCACTATATGCACGCCATAGCCGCCGCGCTCTTGATTGCAGTGGAAAAGGGACTCTCACTGCCGATCGTTTACAACTGCGGGGGGTATGAGAGTCTGGAGGTGCTAGCGCTGCTGGAGGGTGTGGTTGATATCTACATGCCGGATACAAAGTTCTTTGATGACCAGGTGGGAGAGCGCTTCCTGACAGCCAAAGACTACGGCACGCGCGCACGCGAGGCGCTGCGTGCAATGCACGCCCAGGTGGGAGAGCTTAAAACCACGCCTGATGGAATTGCTTACAGGGGCCTTTTAATCAGGCACCTGGTCATGCCGGGCTCCCTTGCGGGAACCGGCAAGTGGGCGCGCTGGATCGCCCGGGAGCTTTCGCCGGATTCTTACGTTAATATCATGGGCCAGTACCGGCCAGCCTACCATGCTGTTGGGGATCCCCAGATCGGCAGGCGGCCCGGCCACAAAGAGCTTCTTGACGCCAGAGAGGAAGCTCTCGCCGCAGGCCTCTCCGGGCGAGGGTTCATAAAGGAAATATAAGCTTTTCATGCAGGTTGAAGATCCCTCGACACTTCCCACCCAGCTTCAGCCCTAAACCTTCTCGGGTACGACGAATGGATAGCGATAATTTCTTGTCAGGTAACTGTCAGCCGTATCGTCCCCTTCGAACCGCTCATAATGCGCATCGAAACGGAGCTCCCGGCCGAGACGCCAGGAGATATTGGCCAGATGGCACAAGGATGACGAGAGGTGGCCTTCCAGGATATCCGCAGTCAGGTCCGACACTTTTCTCGAGCGCACAGCCTGGATAAAATTCTCCCGGTGCATGATCCGGCTCGAAGCATGAGCCTCGTCCTCGGTAAACCCCTTTGGACCGCCGACAGCAGCATCCCTGGAAACGATTACTGCATCCATGCCCGGTCCAGGCTCATCCTTGCGGCCCAGATAAGTCCGGAAACCGTTTATATCCACATGCATCCAGCCCCCGGTGCCGTAAAACAGATTTCCGATCTTCAGCCCGTCTTCATTATTGGTATAAAGTCCGCGCACTTCGAATTGCAATACTTTGCCATCCTCCCACTCGAAGGTGGCGCTCTGGGTGTTCGGGGTCTCCTGGTCAGAATCGAAAGCCCAGTAATTGCCGACACTGTGGATTTTTTTCGGGTGCGTATTTTTATTTAAGCCCCAACGGGCTGTATCCATCTCATGGACCCCCTGGTTGCCGATATCCCCGCAGCCGTAATCCCAAAACCAGTGCCAGTTGTAATGGAAGCGGTTTTCATTGAATGGGCGAAGCGGGGCCGGTCCGAGCCATAAATCATAGTGCACGCCCTCCGGCACCGGACTGTCCGGTTTGCGTCCGATGCTCTCCCGGGGTTTAAAACAGAGGCCCCGGGCCATAAACACATCGCCGATAACCCCGGAGTGCAAGAGTTTCATCGCCTCCTGGACATGCGGGAAGCTGCGCTGCTGGGTGCCTGAGGCCACGATGCGGTTGTATTTCCGTGCCGCTTCAATTAGCTTCCGTCCCTCCCGGATGTTGTGCGAGACAGGCTTTTCAACATAGGCATCCTTTCCGGCCTGGCAGGCCCAGATCGCCATCAGCGAGTGCCACTGTTCAGGCGTAGCGATAGAAATGGCGTCGATATCCTTGTCCTCCAGGACGCGGCGGAGATCGGGCTCAAAAAGGACCTTTCCCACTCCAAGACTTCTCGCGAATTCAGCCGCGGCAGGGTACAGGCGCTCATCGACTTCGCAGATCGTCTTGACCCGTACTCCGGGAACAGCACTGAAACATTCGAGATGGCTTTTGCCCTGACCGTTGATTCCAACCACAGCCATGACGATCTCATCGTTTTTGGCAAAAGCTTTTCTGCCCGCTGATCCGGCTATCATGAGACCGGCGCTGACCTTAGCTGCATGGCCAATAAATTTTCTGCGCTTCATAGCTCCTTCTTTTTTGTGGTTTTTCCTTTAAATGACCCGCAAACGGTTTTTTATATGATCCAGCCTGTTCCTGAATCCTGAACTTCAGGCTTTACCCAGGGCCTGATCTACCAGCTTCATAAAATCAGCTTCCAGACGGCCCAGGCGCTGCAATGCTTCCTTTTTGACCTCCTCCAGCGGTCCCCTGGACTTTGTCATCACGCCGAAATAAAATTTGATTTTCGGCTCTGTGCCGCTGGGGCGCATGGTAACCTTGCTTTTATCATCCAGGTAAAAAACGAGCACATTGGAAGAAGGCAAAGAGGTCCAGGTGGTCCTGCCTGTCTCGAAGTCGACACGCTCGCCCTGCTCCAGGTCCCAGCGGCCCACCACCTTGCTGCCCGAGATACTCCCCGGCGTGTCCGAGCGGAAGCGCTCCATCAGTGCGCCGATCTCTTCGCTCCCTTTTTTGCCTTTCAGGGTGAGCGAGCGGAGCGTTTCGAGGTAAACGCCGTACCTGCGGTAAATATCATCCAGATAGTCCCCGAGAGTCTTGCCCTGCAAGGCGCAGGCTGCAGCCACCTCGGCGATAAGCTGGGAGCTGACCACGGCATCCTTGTCCCGTGCGTGGGTCCCTGCAAGGTAACCGTAGCTTTCCTCTCCGCCGAAAACGAAATGCCGCCCTTTCCCCTCTTCCTCGAACAGGTGGATCTGCTCACCGATATATTTGAAACCCGTGAGCACATCTATCACCTCGGCGCCGAAACTCTCGGCTATGGCGCGCTGGAGCTCGGTGGTCACGATGGTCTTGATAATCACCGGACAAGCCGGCAGGGTTCCTTTTCTGGAGAGTTGCTCCAGCATATAATGGCAGAGGATCGAGCCTATCTGGTTGCCGTTCAAGAGCTTGAATTCCCCGCCGGCCTCGCGGTAGGCCAGCCCCACGCGGTCACAGTCCGGGTCCGTGGCGATTACCAGCGAGGCCCCTGTCTCCCCTGCACGGCTGATAGCCAGCTCCAAGGCGGCTTTCTCCTCCGGATTCGGAGTTTTGACTGTGGGAAAATCAGGGTCCGGCTCACGCTGGCTGGCGAGCACATCCACTCTTTTAAGCCCCATTCGCTCAAGCGCCTTCGGCACCATGGTAACCCCAGTGCCATGCAGTGGAGTATAGACAATGCTCAGGGTTTCGGCAGCCTGGCGCACTAGATCCGGCTGCACGATCTGCCGGGCTACCGCCTCGAGGAACCTCTCATCCACTTCAGCCCCTAACCAGTGCAGCAGACCGCTTCTTTCCGCCTCCTTGCGCGAGATCCATCTAACATCCTGGATTGACCTTACTTTGCCCACTTCCTCGACGATTCCCTTGTCGTGCGGGGGTATTATCTGCCCGCCGTCCGACCAGTAAACCTTGTACCCGTTATATTCCGGCGGGTTATGGCTGGCGGTAATCACCACCCCGACCGTAGCTCTCAGATAGCGCACTGCAAAAGAAAGCTCGGGGGTAGGACGCAAGCTTTCGAAAATGTAGGCGGTAATCCCGTTGGCCGCCAGCACAAGCGCGGTTTCAAGCGCGAATTCCTTACTTTTATGCCTCGAATCATAAGCAATCACTCCGGCGAACCTGTCGCCACCCTGCCGCAGAAGATAGTTAGCCAGACCCTGAGTGGTCATGCGGACAACATATTCATTCATCCGGTTGGTTCCTGCACCCAGTACTCCCCGCATACCTCCGGTGCCGAATTCGAGATCCTTGTAAAAGCGGTCGGTCAGCTCCTCCCAGGAGCCTGAATCAAGGAGACCTTGGATCTCCTCCCTTACTTTCCTGTCGAACTCCGGGCCCAGCCAGATGCGGGCTTTTTTTTCTATCTTGGGATCTAACATGTCATTATCCATTTTTTAAGTCGGTTGATTATTGGTAACGATTGAAAAAGGGTTTTATTCAATTTATGGTCAATCCAAGCCAATGGCAATCCATGCCTCCTGGAGAATCAGGTCTGAAAAACCCGGAAAGAGTGATTTTCGCCTGTCCCAACCCACCGGTGCCAAAGGCATTTTCAACGGGAGTATTTATTAATCCCTGTACCGGGGGAAGGGGGGGAGAAAATGCCTTGCTCTCATCATGGGCTCAGAGGCCCGGATATCCAAGCTGATAACTCGGCCCCAGGGTATAAAGACGCTCGGCAGGCATCTGGTTACGGTGCGAGGCCACCACCTGACCGACAAATATGGTATGATCACCGGTGAGCAGGCGCTCCACAATCCGGCACTCGAAATTAGCCACTGCATCTTTGAGCAAGGGAACTGAAACCTCCAGGGAATCTGTCAGCTCAAGCCCTGTCTCAATGATTTTGTCCACAGCGCGGCCGCTGTTAGTGCCGCAGTAAAGGGCTTCCTTGGCCATATTTCTGCCTGGAAAAGCCAGGACAAATTCATCCCGCCCGGTGAGCGCCTCGTGGCTGTAGCGGCTCAAACCCACTGAGATAGCCATCATCGGCGGCTGGTGGGAAGTGAACATGGACCAGCCCAGAGTGATAACATTGACTTTATTATTTCTATCAACAGTCAGTACCAATACCACCTGCTCCGGGTATTTCAACCTGGCAGCCTGGTCGAAGGGGACATGAATCTGCATTTCGCCTGCTCCTTCCGGTTCAAAATTCAGTCCGGCTTGAGATTCAGAATCGGAAATATCTATCAAATACTTGAAAGGAGTATAAAGGATCGTTTCGGCTGCACTGCAAGTTGAATCTAAGGCATGCGGCTCTTGAGGACAACATGTTTTAGCGGCAGCCGTCAGTTCCAGGTCAACCGCTACAGCATTCCGAATCAAGTGTTATCATATTGAATGCACAAGGGGCTGACTGCTGAAATAATAACTCAAGCCGAACCGGCGTGTCAATTAAATGGAAGTGAAAAGATTTTTTACCGAAAGGTGACAGCGCATGTGTGTATTCACGGAGGAAGGGCGTGCCGGCCTCCTTTTTTCAAT
>DATKXY010000092.1:0-28204 GCA_035528795.1 archaeon
CCCCCCCCCCGCCCCTTGCTCAAGAGGAAGGGATTTCCTCGGAACAATAAAAGTCCATGATACACGCCTGTGAAGAATCCGGCTTAAAATGAAGAAAATATAATTTGAAGTATATAAAGCTTTACAAAATGTAAATAAAACTATACTATATGTATAGGCAAGCTTACATTGGTCGCCATTTTAATCAGTATTAGAAGTGCAAATAAAGGAGAAACCGCATGTCACCTTATCAGAAAATCGCCTGGTTCAACCTGGCGGTAATTGCTTTGACAGTAGCAGTCTTTCTCGCGCTGATCCCGTTTGTCGGTATCGAGAGAGCCAAGGTAGCTTTTATTCTGCTTATACTCCTGGCATTCGGGTTCGTAATGTTAGCTACCGAGAGGGGCAGGACAATCCATGATGAGCGCGACATAAACCTTGACCGAAAAGCCAAAGTAGCCACTTTCTATGTATTCATCATCTATTTCATTTCCGGTTCTCTATACCTTGGATGTTTCACTGGAAATGACCTCATACCGCGACAAGTGATTATAAACTTCTCTGTCATCGGAAACCTGGTGTTTCTGGTTGCATACTCGATTTCCATATTAGTTCTTTATGACAAGGAGCAGATATTGACAGATGATTGAACAGCCCGCGAAAAATCAATGAATTGAACAGGAGGTTCTTCATGACAAGTATGCAGAAATTCGCCTGGGCCAACCTGGTAGTCATTGCATTGATTATCATCGCATATCTTTGCCTGATCCCATATTTCGGAATACAGAAGACTACTCAGGGGATGGCCGGTATGATAGGTATAATAGGTCTCTGGGGATTCGTACCAATTTATTACGGTATCAAAAGGCCCCGAAAACTCGTGTTCGATGAGCGGGAAAGAGCTATCTTTTCAAGGTCTCTCCTGGCTGTTCTTTTTGTATTGTGGCTTTACCTGTGGGCTGTTTGTATGATTCCGTGGTTTATATATTCCACTAAAGGCGAAACTTCGATTGCCATCCAGGCTTTGCCGACAATCCTGTGGGGAGCGTTATTCTTCTGTATACTCACCTTTTCAGTTGCCGTTCTTATCCAGTACGGCAGGGAGTCCGCAAATGCAGAAAGCGGTCTGCTGGATCGGTTCCGTAACATGGCCGGCCTGCAGCAGGCTTCCTGGATGACTTTGGCAATACTTTTATGTGTACTCATTCCTTTCCTGTTATTTTTTCCTGTTGCAGGCCGTAATGTGGTAGAAAATATTTTCGGTATAATGGTATGTCTGGCTTCCGGGGGCATTTTTTGGGGTATGCAAAACCAGTATAAAAGTCTCCAGATGGGTGAGCGGGATGCGGGAATCTGCCGCAGGGCTGAGAAACTGGGGCTTCTGGGGCTGGTGATCACATTTTCCCTCGGCTGCCTGGGCCTGGCGGTTCTTTATCTCCTCAAAGGCCCGGAATGGATTTCTCTTAACATGTTATTTTTTATCGGTTTCTGCGGGTTCGCTGTCGGGCTTTTGGTCCGGCCGGTTTCGGTCCTGCTCCTTTATGCTAAGGAGCAGAGATGATGCCTGAGAATGAGGTCAAGAATCGCGTGCGCGCTCTGCGTTTCGAGCATGGAGAGATGACACAGGCTGAGCTGGCCGATAAAGTAGGCGTAACCCGCCAGACTATCATAGCCATCGAGGCCGGAAAGTACCTGCCCTCTTTGCCCCTTGCTTTCAAGCTGGCCAGAACGTTCGGCCTGGGAGTCGAGGATCTGTTCCAGTACAAGGAAAGGCACCCAAAGGGAGTAAACCTGCGCCAGACCGGAGAGTGATTGACGGATGCCGGATAGCTCCTGATAGAATCGGGAGCAGCCGTTTTATTCGAGATAACCCTCGTTAAGCTTGTTTAAAACAGGGAGGAAGCATATTATTTTGCTTTGGCCTGAACCGGAAGTTTTGGGTCAGGTTAAGGGAAAGGCTATCTTAAACCACAGGGAGAACCCCAAATGAAAAAAGTTCTGCTCGGAATTTCTCTGGCTGCACTAACTTTAGTTTTAACCGCCTCAGGCCTGGGAGCCGGGGAAAAAATCCAGTTTAAGCTCAATCTGCAAAAGGGGAAATCTTATAACATACGGGAGGTCAGGGAACAGGAGATTTCCAGGGCAATCCAGGGGCAAAAGCAGGACATGGTCCAGACAATCAGCATGGGCTACACGTTCGAGGTGGAAGACCTGGCTGCCGATGGAACCGCTTCGGTCAAGACCACCTATCATTCCTGCGCCATAAAAATGGATGGGCCCAACGGTAAGCTGGAATATGACTCCGCCAACCCGACTGTTGTCGATAATCCCATGTTGAAAGTTTTTGCCGCTCTTGCCGGGCAGGATTTCCGAATGAAAATAACCCCGGCGGGCCGTGTCAGTGATGTCACAGGAATGCAGGCCATCATGGCCCGCTTGCTGGAAAAACTTGAAATACCGGATGGGCCTCAGAGACAGGCTGTGGAGAGTAATTTTAAAAACCAGTTCGGGGATCAAACCATAAAAGAAATGATGGATAGCATGTTTTCTATCTACCCGGATCAGCCGGTGGGCATCGGGGATTCCTGGACGCGGAAATCGATTATTTCCCACGGGTATCCCATGATAATAGATAACACCTGGACATTGAAAGATCGCCAGGGGGGCCGGGCAGTGATTGAGATGAATTCTCTGATTAAACCCAATCCCGGAGCGGCGCCGATGGAGATAGGACCCATGAAACTCAGGCAGGAATTCACAGGTGGGTCCAAAGGGACCCTGGAATTGGATGAAGCTACGGGCTGGGTGAAAAGCGCTAAAATGGACCAGCAGTTGTCAGGGGAGCTGACAGTAGAAGGCAGTCCGCAAAGTCCCGAGGGTATGACTATCCCGATGACTCTCAAGACTGCGATCACAGTCGAGTCGTTTTAATACGCTTTTTAATCGAAAAGAATTCCCCGCAGCTTGCTGCGGGGTAAACGGCTCCTTAAGCCAACCGTAGGGGCGACCGGCGGTCGCCCGGGGGGCGGGAGGTGAAAATAATCATTACCAACCTTATGATACCTCGCGGCTTGCCGAGGGGTAGTTCATTATAGAAATAAAGCCATTTAAAAATCGGGAGCAGATTATCAAATCCCCCTGGGGTCTCCCTTTGCCAAAGGGGGAGGATTATTTCCCCCCTAATGGGAGCAGGGGGGATTTCATCAGAATAATGCCCGTTGAATCCCATATGTCTGTCGTAAAAAGCGTATTATACAGATCACGCCGGTTGTTTCAGAATTTAAAAGGGATCACCGCAGCAACGGCGGCAGATCCCTTTATAGTTATAACTGCTTATAATGCCCCATCCTACTCCCTGAACCGCACGTGCGGGTGGTCGCCGTACTCGATCACCACAGGGCGGGCGTGATTGGTGATCGACATCCTGCCTGCCTCGATCACCAGCTCGTTGTAGGAGCTGTTGGCCGGGGTGGCGATTATGCCCTCACGGTCTATGGCCTTGATCTCAGCCTGCCGCTTTTTCAGTGCCTCAGCGCCCGCAGCTCCGGCGGCGGCTTTTTCCACCCTGTGGACACTGCGCACGATCCCCTCGATTGAACGGTAGCCGTAGCCTACAGGAGTCAGGGTCTCTCCGCCAAGATCGACAAGCTTGAAATAGTCCGGGCTTACCTCGTTATAGTATGTGTCACCCTCATCCGGACCCTTGTTCGTGTAGCTGTGCTTGACTCCCCGGTACTGGTCGTCGTGTATCACCAGGGCCCCGTCATTCTCTCCCCTGCAGAAAAGGGTCATTCCCTGGCTGTTGCCCCCCGGGGCAACATTGGGATAACCCATGCCGTTCAACACCGCCAGGCAGCCCCCATTGTCCCAGATCACCCGGCCATCTGTCCAGAGATAGCCCTTATTTCCATTGGGGTAGCTCTCCACCACCCCGTGAACCGATACCTCGACCGGCAACAGGCCGGTGATAAAGGCCACCAGGTCCACATAATGGCAGCCGATATAGGTGAACATGTCGGAATTCTCTATGGTGCACCAGTTCTGAAAATTAGAGTTGCGGTAGTACCAGGGCTCGATCAGGCTTGCGTAACCCAGCCTGAATTCACCCAGGTCTCCATTGCGAAAACGCCCGCGGGTGACCAGGCTCCGGTCATCGAAGCGCTTGTGGTACTCGATCCCCACAAACAAGCCTTTGTCATGGGCGAGCTTTTCGAGCTCGACAGCTTCCTTGTATTTCAGCACTAAGGGCTTGACCACCAGAATGTGCTTATCGCAGTTGAGCGCCTCCTTGACCATCAGGTAATGCAGTTGGTCCGGCACGGCGATTATAGCTATGCTGCAGGCAGGGGCTTCCCGGAGTACCTCGCGGTACAGGTCAGGGAAAGGTTTTTCCGGATCGACTTTGTTAAAGTCCGGGTAAGGGATAAATCTCCGGCCGGGAAAAGCTTTCCTGAGAGACTGGTTTCCGGCGATTTTTTTCAGCGGCGCCCCGTTGAGGGCGCAGATTGAGATCTCCCCGATCAGGCCGAGACGCTGAATATGATAAAGGGAAGGTAAAAGTTGAATCTCGGTGATCATTCCGCCGCCTACAAGCACGACCTGCGGCTTATCGTAACTCTGGGTCATGATATGCTTATCCCGTTTTAAGTGATAAATTTATCTGGGAGAAAATGCGAAAGTCAGCTAAAATGCAAGCAACCGGAATAATAAGTTTAATGGTTTTATAGCTCCAAATCAAGATGCTCATCTCCAAGTCCGGCTTGTTTAAACCATAATGTTCGATTCCCAAGGTTTAAAAGCAGCTTTTTCCATAGAGAAGCATTTAAATAATTCAGAAAAGGGTTTTATAGTTATTGACTGTTAATTTAAGGCATACTCACCAATGTTTATTCTAAGGAGTTAGAAAATGAGAATTTATCTCTCCAAAAACATTGTTCTTTCCCAATTTTTCTTTTTAACTCTTCTCGTATTTCTCTTACCAGCACAATTATTAGCCATTATACCTCCTAAGGATGGAAAATTTCCTGAAGGGTTTTTACAAAAGCTGTTACAAGATTCTACGCAATTTAAATATGGGGACCCTGGCTGGATTGAAAAGTTTAAAAGGCGGCTAGAATTCCGTAAGAAAATTTCGCGCGGAGAGGCCTCACTCCAGGCCTTATGGACTGATAATTATTATATGCCCGTTTTATTAGCAAATTTTCCAAACGAGTCCAACAGTTTTTCTGTACAGGATTTTCAGAATAACCTTTTTGGAGACAACCCTACCGGATCAATAACTGATTACTTTGATGAAGTTTCCTACAATCAATTTCATGTAACTGGCACTGTTTATGGCTGGTTTACAGTGGATAATCCCAATACATATTATGCCTGTGGTAGTTACGGTCGTAGAGGTACTTATCCCCAAAACAGTAGGGGTTTTTTTCATGAAGTATGTGTAAAAGCTGATCCAGTTGTAGATTTTGGAAAATTTGATAATGATGGACCTGACGGCTTGCCGAACTCAGGAGATGATGACGGATATGTGGATGGTGTGACAGTAGTTTTTGCTGGAGCTGGGGGTGAATTTTCTGAAGATTCTACTACGGATTTATGGACTTGTGCTGCAGGAAGTTTTTTCAAAACTGATGACAACTCTGCTAATGGAGGCAATATAATCATACGATCAGGAAATATTTGTTCTGAACTATACGGTAAAGTTGGGGAGATAAATCAAATTAGTCATATCGGTATATTCGTACATGAATTTTGCCACAATCTGGGGCTTCCAGACTTGTATGATTATGATTATTCCTCATATGGTGTCGGCGATTGGTGTACGATGTCATCTGGAATATGGAAAAATGAAGGGAAAAGACCTGTCCATCTTTCGGCTTGGTGTAAAATCAAATTGGGATGGATAACTCCCCTAGAAGTAAATGGGGGTATAATTTCTGTATCACAGGTGGAAAATTATCCCCAGGTATTCAAGATATTGTTAGATAGTTATCAATCTAGCCAGTACTTTCTTGTCGAAAATAGACAGAAAGATGGATTTGACAGTTATTTGCCCGGCTCAGGATTATTGATATATCATGTTGACGAAACCCAAACAAGTATGCAAAACGAAACACACAAGTTAATAGATGTTGAAGAAGCAGATGGATTGGATCAACTCGATAACCGTACTAGTTATGGAGATGCTGGTGATCCATATCCAGGAACCGCAAACAATAGAAACTTTAATGACGTTTCAACACCAAACAGCAGAGACTATGAAGGTCTGTCAACCGGAGTTGGAATAAGCAACATAAGCGATTCTGGACCTACTATGACCGCTCGGATCCAGACTGAGGGTTTTGTAATTTCCCCGGAGATTACATTATCAGCTACTTCAATTTCTTTTGGCGATTTATCTGTAAGCAGTACCATTACAAGAACCTTTACGATAATCAACGATGGCTCAGCGGACCTTGTTGTCAGTAATATATCAAGTGACAATGGTGTATTCACTGTGAGTCCTACTTCCGTCACCATTGCCGCTGGGCAGAGTCAAACAGTAATGGTTACATTCAACCCTACTACTGCCGGAATCTATAGTGCTACGATTACAATATCCAACAACGATAGCAACGAGGCCACTCTAACGGTCAATGTAAGCGGTAATGCCACTGCTGCTCCAGAAATCACCCTGTCAATTACTTCTATTTCAATCAAGAATGTCAGGGTTGGCTCAAGCATGACGGGCGAATTTACAATCACGAATGATGGAACCTCAAACCTCGTGGTCTCGAGCATTTCAAGCAATAACAATCTTTTTACGGTTAACCCTAATTCGGCTACAATTGCACCAAGCGACAGTCATGTAGTTACGATTACTTTTAGTCCCACTGCATTCGTAAATCAAAGCGCTATTATTACAATTACCAGTAATGACAGCGATGAGGGAACTTTGAACATTTCTGTATTTGGAATAGTGGAATCATATAGCTTGACGGGAGTGGTAAAATTGAGAGAAATTGGTATCTCCTTTGTTTCTGTGTTCATTACAGGGGAATATATAGATACTATGCTTGCTTCGGATTTAGAAGGTGTTTATTCCTTAACAAATCTTAATGGAGGTATATACACAATAACATTTCAAAAGAGTGGATATATATTCAACCCAACAAGTCTTGAAGTAAATATTAGCGATTCTGATATTATTGTTCAGGACATTATTGCTTTAATTCAGCCACCTATTTTAACAGATCCGGGACAATATGTTAAATCGGGCACAACTTACACCCTCCAATGGACTTCCAATCCTATTGCTGCGAATTATACTATTGAGGAATCTACTAATATCAATTTTAAAGATGTTGAACAATTTAACACAGAATCCACATCAAAAATCTTCCAATATGATACATCTACTACGATTACCTACTTTTACCGAGTTAGAACTAATAGTACTTCCAGCGATAGCAGTGCATGGTCAAATATTGTTGATATGATGGTTATGAGTGTTTTAAATCCGCCTATTGTGAAATCTTCTGTGTTAAATGTTTTATCTGGCAATGAATATACAATCCTATGGAATGATGTGTCCGGAGCAAGCAACTATTCTATACAAGAGGCTATAGATACTACTTTTTCTGAAACAAACAACATAGTGAGTACAGATAATAATAAAACTTTTTCTCATACTGTATCCACGTCCACAGTATATTATTACCGTGTAATGGCAATTGATATATCAGGCAATAGCCTAAAAAGCCCGTGGTCGAATATTATAAAAGTTGAAATTATACCGGCAACCCCTATTATTTCCGTTGATTGCACGTTTCTCAACTTCGGCTCCGTATACATTGATTCAACATCAAACCGGGTATTTTCTATCCGCAATACTGGTACCGATACACTCAGGATTAATAGCATAGAGGTTAGACAAAGCGCAATATTCAAAGTTAATCCAAACTCGGCAAAGATATCAGCCGATGCCAATCAACAAGTAACTGTGATATTTACCCCTATTTCTGAACAGAGTTACCATGACACACTAACAATCTTGAATAGCGACAGTACAATATACATTGTTGTGGATGGTAGCGGTGTTCCTGTTCCAGTGTTCAATTCATCAGTTGGGAATGTTACTTTCAAAGATACAACAGGCTATTATGATATGTGGGTTAAACTGAACGATGTGCTGATTGAGCCTGTTGTCAAAATGATTATAAGTGAAGATGGTGGAGTTACTTTCAGGGATACGGTTTCATGTTCTGTTGATCAAGATAGATATAATGTAAAAATGCCGGCTCAGCCACTGGGAACAGTTTTAAATTACTACTATGAGGTTGTCAGTGCATCGGGTGAGATTAAACGTATGCCGTCTGATGCTCCTTTCAAAACGTACATTTTACAAGTGTCTTTACAAAAAACTGGGGATATCAACGATGACTGGAAAGTTGATATTTTTGATTTGCTGGAACTACTTAAACAATTAGGAGGATTAGTTAAGCATACCAGCCAGGGGGATGTAAACAAAGATAATAATGTGGATATTTTTGACCTGCTCGAACTTTTAAAGTTGCTCAGTGCACAATGAGTTTTGTTTAAAATGTTAATTCTACAATGAAGTATTTAAAAGTTGCAACTTTAAAAAATTAGGCTGTTAAAAATCTTCATGCAACTTTTTCAGCCCGGATTATTCATAAAATTCAGCTTGGGGATTATTTTCTTCTAAATCCCCCTCGATCCCCCTTTTTCCAAGGGGGAGGGCGGCTTCCCCCCTTTACCAAAGGGGGGCCGGGGGGATTTTAAAAGAGATTCAGTTAACGTTAAACCCCACAATATCTTAAGGAAATCATCCGGCAAACTTGTGAATAATCCCCGTTCAGTAGACCTTAATTTAAAATTTATTCAATCCATGAGGTTGCCATGTTCGTACGCAATGCCCGCAGCTTGGTAATGATCTTTTTTTTACTGCGCCTCGGAGGCCTGGCCTTAGCCGGGGAGCTCGACAAACCGGTCGAAAGCGAACTGCCCTCCCTGGTTGCCTTGTATAAAGAGATTCACGCCGCTCCGGAGCTGTCCTATTTCGAGAAGAACACCTCGGCGCGCCTTGCAGGAGAGCTGCGGGCGGCTGGATACGAGGTGACCTGTACCGTCGGGAATTATGAAGCCGTTGACCAAACCTGCTATGGGGTGGTGGCCGTTATAAAAAACGGCCCCGGTCCGACAGTGTTGGTCAGGACTGACATGGACGCCCTGCCGATCGAGGAGAAGACCGGAGCTGATTACGCCAGCAAGGTTCGCATGCGTGATATTGACAGACAGGAGGTCTCTGTGATGCACGCCTGCGGCCACGATGTGCATCAGACCATCCTGGTGGGAACCGCCCGCTTATTGGCGCGGATGAAGAGCCAATGGAGCGGCACGCTGATCCTGATCGGCCAGCCTGCAGAGGAGAGGGGCGGCGGCGCCCGCGCAATGCTGGCCGGCGGACTGTACGAGCGCTGGCCGCTGCCTGACTATGCCCTGGCGGAGCACGTGGACCCCACACTCGATGCCGGCCAGGTGGGTTACTGTCCGGGCTGGGCCATGGCCAATGTGGACATGCTGGATATAACGATCCGCGGTGTCGGCGCCCACGGAGCAAGGCCGCACCAGGGCCGGGACCCTGTGGTGATCGCCGCCCAGGTTATCAACGCCCTCCAGACAATAGTCAGCCGGGAGATAGACCCCGTGGATGCCGGGGTGGTCACCGTGGGTTCTATCCACGGCGGAACCAAGCATAATATCATCCCGGACGAGGTGCGCCTTCAGCTCACAGTCCGCTCTTTCACGGATGAGGTGCGCCAGAGGATCCTCAAGGCTATCGAGCGGATTACAGTCTATACGGCCCGCTCAGCCGGGGTCCCGGAAGACCGTCTCCCTGTGATCAGCGGTGGTGTCGAGCATACTCCGGCCCTGTACAACGACCCGGTGCTCACCGAGTCCACGGCTCAAGCCCTCGTGCCTGTTCTCGGCGAGCAAAATGTGGTCAGGATCAGGCCTACCACCGGGGGTGAGGATTTCTCAGAGTACGGCCTGACTCCGCAAAAAGTGCCGGTATTTATGTTTCGAGTCGGAACAGCCCAGCCGGGGTCGGACTTATCGACCAGGCCGGGCTTGCATTCGCCATATTATCTTCCGTTGTATGAGCCTGCTATCCGCACGGGGGTCAAGGCCATGACCGCGGCTGTGCTTAATTTGATGGGCAAATGATAACCTCGTTTTACGGAGAAACCGCCATGTTCGAAAATTCTCTTTTCCCCTGCTGTTTGATTGTTTTTCCCCTGGTGATGAGTCTCTCTAGCCCGGGTTCAGCCCAGGTTCTGTCCCAGGATGTGGAAAAGGAGCTGCCCTCGCTTTTAGCGCTCTATCAGGAGATTCATGCCGCTCCTGAGCTGACCTTTTTCGAGAAAGAGACCTCGGCCCGCCTGGCCAGGGAATTGCGCAGCCTCGGATTCGAGGTGACCCATCCGGTGGGGAAATATCCGGAACCGGGTCTTACCTGCTATGGTGTGGTGGCAGTAATGAAAAACGGCCCCGGCCCGACAGTGTTGGTCAGGACTGACATGGACGCCCTGCCGATCGAGGAGAAAACCGGAGCTCCTTTTGCCAGCAAGGTCCGCATGAAAGATGTTACCGGAGAGGAGACCTGCGTAATGCACGCCTGCGGCCACGATATGCACCAGACTATCCTGGTGGGAACCGCCCGCTTGCTGGCGCGGATGAAGAGCCAGTGGAAAGGCACCCTGATATTGGTCGGCCAGACAGCCGAGGAGAGAGGCTACGGCGCCCGCGCCCTGTTGGCGGATGGCCTGTATGAGCGCTGGCCGGTGCCTGACTACGCTCTGGCCGAGCACGTGGACCCCACGCTGGATGCCGGCCAGGTGGGTTATTGCCCTGGTTGGGCCATGGCCAGTATCGACATGCTGGATATAACGATCCGCGGAGTGGGAGCCCACGGCGCCAGGCCACATGAGGGCCGTGACCCTATAGTCATGGCGGCCCAGGTGATCAATAACCTCCAGACAATTGTCAGCCGGGAAATCAACCCTGTGGATGCCGCTGTGGTGACGGTTGGCTCGATACACGGCGGGACCAAGCATAATATTATCCCGGACGAGGTGCGCCTTCAGCTCACAGTCCGCTCTTTCACGGATCAGGTCCGTAAAAAAATCCTCGAGGCTATCGAGCGCATCACAGTCAATACTTGCCGGGCTGCCGGAGTTCCCGAGGACCGTCTGCCGGAGATTCTGAACCGTAAGAATGAGTTTTTCCCGGCGCTGTACAATGATCCAGCCCTCACCGATTCAACAGCCAGGGCCTTCCGCTCCGCTTTGGGAGACGAGAATGTCATAAAGATTACGCCCACCACCGCCGGGGAGGATTTTAGCGAGCTGGGACGGACATCGCATAAAGTGCCGATACTTTTGTTCCGGGTTGGTACCGGGAAACCGGGATCGGATATTTCCTCCAGGCCGGGCCTGCATTCTCCGCTTTATATCCCGCAGCTCGAGCCGTCTATCCGCTGCGGAGTGAAAGCGATGAGCGCTGCGGTGCTTAATTTGATGGGGAAATGATAACCCGCCGGAGTTTCATTCTAAATCGATAAGTTCCCGGCCTGAGCGGTTTCCCGGCTTTCCGACCATGATTCCAGGGCCGAAGGTGGCACCCCGTTCAAGAGAAGCCCTTCGGAAAAAGGAGGCAACCTTGCGCGTAACCATTCTGGGCGCCGGTACCCTGGTGCCCCATCCGGAGCGCGGTGCTCCGGGCCTGGCCGTAACTACAGGGAAAGAAACCTTGCTCTTTGACAGCGGCTCGGGCACTCTCTACCGTGCGGCGCGTGCCTGGCTCGACTGGCGCGAAATCTCGCATATCTTCTACACCCACTACCACCCTGACCACACCCTGGACCTTGTCTCGTTCCTTTTCGCCTCGAACTATACTCCAAACGCCGAAAGGATCGAGGACTTGAACATTTACGGCCCATGCGGCTTGAATGAGTTTTACAAGGCTCTGGGCGCGGCCTGGCCCTCGGTAGTGCCAAAAAATTTCCGGCTCAACTTAAGAGAGCTCGCTGCGGGTGAAACCGTGGAGAGCGGTTCCGGGTGGGTGGTGCAGACTGCGCTCGTGGCGCACGGGGATACCGGGGCTCTGGCTTACCGTGTAACAAGCGACACGAGGAGCGTGGTATATTCAGGGGACACGGAATACTGCCCGGCTCTGGTAAGCCTGGCCCGGGGAGCCGATCTCCTGGTCTGCGAATGCTCGGCCGATGATGCGCACCAGGTGCCAGGGCATTTGAGTCCCTCGGGAGTTACCCGGGTGATTCGGGAATCAGGAGTGAGAAGGGTTCTGTTGACACACGTCTATCCCCCGTTAAACCCGGCTGAACTGGCAAGGATTTGCGCGCAGAACACCGGGGCAAGTGTGGAAGCAGCCAGGGATATGTCGATCCACGAAGTTTGATTCCCGCGGCTGATAATTGAAAAGATGGAAGACAATGGAGCGCATACTGAAACTCGGATGGCGGCATTTCATTCTGGTTCCGGCTCTGTATATTGCCTGCCAGGCTGCGGCCTCAGCAGTGGCCGGGAAATATCCTCACTATGCCGGGCGGGCAAATAAGATCGAGCGCAGTCAAATACAAGTCAATGACGGGGATACCTTTAAGGCAGGCAGCCTCACGATCAGGGTCCTGGGCCTGGATACGCCTGAGATCAGCAGCCCGGAGCACGGCTATTTCGAGGACCAGCCTTACGGACGCGAGGCAAAGAGCGAGGCGGAAAAGATTTTTTCAGAGGCCCGCCTTGTCGAATACGTGCCTTACCGGAATGACACTTACGGCCGTCTGCTGGCCCACGTGTTCGTGGACGGCGAGCTTTTCGCTGTTAAAATGATAGGGGCCTCCCTGGCTTATGAGACAGTGAGCTTTTACGGGGACAACGGTTTCCCGGACCTGGCCCGCGAGATCCAGCGGGCGGCAAAAAAAGCGGGCCAGCCGCCATTTATGGAACCCTACCGCTGGCGACGGGTCCACCGCAGAAGGGATTGAACAGCGGATAAGGCCTTCGGGGCATATATAATATCTTGTATTTCTTAATCCGCCATTATTCATAAAAAAATTTTTCGTTCCCGTTTTTGTAGTGGCGGCCCCCTGTGGCCGCCTGATTTACATCAAGGAAATCCCAAACAATGGGCAGGCACAGAGGCCTGCCCCTACAGGTTTTGATTCATTTTGTGAATAATGCCGGTTAATAAATTAGAATCTCCTGTTTTTTCTTCGGTTGTTTGAGAATCACGGATTGCACGGATCAAAGGTCTGCTTTACACGGATGCCCAACACAACAACCTTAAAGGGAATGAATGGGACCGTGAAATCCGTGTTACATCCGCCTCATCTGTGATTCCGGAATAAAGAGCCAAAGCAATATGTTGTCAGACGGAATTTGCTTTCGCTTAAGGAGAATAGGCTTAAGGAGATAAACCAATAAGTTGTTTCAAGTTCGGATAATAGAGTAGAAATATGGATTGCCGCCAATCGCTTGCCTTCAGTTAAATTTAAGGAGAGATTAAGAATGGAAAAAAATGGGAAATCGATTTCACGCCGGGATTTTACTAAAATTTCCATGATCGGCGCAGGCCTGTTTGCAGCTTCCTCAGCGGTCAGATCCCAGGCCGCGCAGACAAAAGCCCGGTCATTGAAGTTGGGGGGCCCTGTTTTCGAGAAATATGAAGATCCGGAATCCTGGGTCAAAGCCCTCAAGAAACTCGGCTACCGGGCTGCTTACTGCCCGGTGGAAGCTGAGGAAAAGGACGAGGTGGTGAACGCTTACGCCAGGGCCGCTGAAAAGGCGGACATAATTATCGCCGAGGTCGGGGCATGGAGCAACCCGATCAGCCCGGATGAGAAAGCGCGCCAGGCGGCCCTGAAAACATGCCGCGAGAATCTGGCCCTTGCCGACCGGATCGGGGCCAGGTGCTGCGTGAATATCAGCGGCTCGCGGGGTGAAATCTGGGATGGCCCGCATCCGGACAACCTGACCCCGGAGACCTTTGACCTGATTGTCGAGACAACGCGCTCGATCATTGATGAGGTGAAACCGGCCCGGACCTGCTTTACACTCGAAACCATGCCCTGGGCTTACCCGGACTCCCCGGATTCATACCTGCGTCTGTTTAAAGCAATCGATCGCAAAGCTTTCGCAGTTCATCTCGACCCGGTCAATCTCGTGTGCAGCCCGCAGAGATATTATAATAGCGCGGAGCTGATCCGCGAGTGTTTCGAGAAGCTCGGGCCTTATATCAAGAGCTGCCACGCCAAGGATATCCTCCTGCAGCCGAAACTCACCACCCATCTCGATGAGGTGCGTCCGGGTCTGGGCGGGTTGGATTACGCCGCGTATTTGACAGAGCTGAGCAAGTGGCCTGATACGCCGCTCATGCTGGAGCACCTGAAAACTGCGGAAGAATTCGATCAGGCGGCCGGGTATGTCCGCTCGGTTGCCGAAAAGACCGGTCTGTTTTCCGGGTAAAGGAGGAAGCCCCGGGTATCAGCGCCTCCCGGGTGCTCCCCCCGATATATTGGATGGACTATTATTATCTGACAGATATTTTTCCCAGGCTGTACCAGCCGTCCTCGTCCCGGCCCTCGATTGCGAATTTGATCCTGGGAAGCCTGCTGTATGGATCAAGCAGGGCCAGCCGCAGGGCGTAGTCACCCTGTTCGAGGTTATCAGGGAGAGTGATGCTTACCTCCTCCTGATGCAGGCCGGGCAGCCAGTGGGTAATATCTATGCCGGTATTCAGCTCGACTGTCTCACCGCTATCGGCGTTTCGAAGCTGGAAAGCCAGCGGGTGGGCAAGGTAGCACGGCGCGACCCCTTTGTTTTCCCAGTCCATGGTCAGGGTGAGATTGCCGCCAGCCTTGACCGCAGAGGGATATTCGAGCTTTCTCAGCACGAAGCGGTAGCCCATCTTTTTTTGGAATTCCAGGACCTTGGGCCACCATTCCGGGGGGACTGAAAACGATTTGTTATTGAGCACTGAGGCGTGCCATTCGAGAAGCTGATTAAAGATCCAGTCCACATCCCAGCCTTCGTTGTACCACCACTGCATATTCCCGCAGGTTTCGAAAACGATCGGTGCGGTTTTCCAGGACTCGCCGACACCCTCGAGCTCAAAGGCGCGGGGATAGCGGATTTTCATGTGGTTGGTCGGGCTGCCGTCCTTTTCGAAAAAACGCCCTTCGGTCATGTCCCCGGCGCAGTCCGCACGGACGCCTGTCCCTTTGGATACTGCATAAACAAGCGCCTCGTGCGCGTCAACCTGCATCACCAGAGGGGTCTTCCGAAAACTCTCCAGGTAGATATCGATCATCCGCTTCTGGTTTTCCACATAGGGCATGTGCTGGTAGTTCAACCCTTCGGTGTGCCATTCCCCCCAATGGCCGATCGAGCCGATATCCACGTGGTCCAGATCAGGGTGCCCGTCATAACGCCCGCCCAGGGCGCGGATCAGCCGGCCGTGCTTTTCGAAAAACGCCTCGGAATCGTAATCCGGCATCCAGCGCACTTTATCGGGATAATAGAAGCCCGGCGCGCCTGAATCCCTGTACCAGCGGGGGACTTCCATTCTGTCATCGACTGTCTTGTCCGCAGTCTCATGGCCATTCTGGCACATCACCCGGAAAGCTAGCTTCTGCCCCTTCTCATGAGCAATGGCGAGTATGCTGTCGATCATGCCGAAAGCGATCCTGCCTTCCTCAGGTTCCACAGTGTCCCAGTACCAGCGGTAATAGACTATGGAGCACAAGGGATGGTCCTGATTGATCTGGTCCCCGTTGAAACTGTAAAAGGTAGTAAATCCCTTTCCCGGGTTTACCAGCACCTCGTCTGTCTCGACAGGGTTGACAGCGACAGTCCGGGCGCCAGTGCCGCTGCAGCCGGCTATCAGACCGGCAGCCAGCACGGCAGACAGGCCGGCTGATATCCGGTCTGCGATTCTGCTACTCCGGGGCATAAGCATAATTAAATTCCTCTTTCTAAGGGTCGCATGTTTCTGGAAAAGGTCAAAAAATTTAATAATTGAAAATAAATAGCAAGATAGATTTTTTCCCATAGACCACTTTACTACCATCCTTACGAAACAAGCTGCAACGTATTCGGCCCGTTATCTTAATATTTAGGCGAAACTTGTGGAACAGATATTCCAGTCTTTAATAGTACTTTTCAAAGCTCCCATCCTTTCCGGTATTTCCGATATAGAAATTCATTGGCTTCAGGTACGTTCGTGATTTTCATATTTTGGGAGTCCCATTCTATTTTTCTGCCGACTCGCAGCGCAACACCGCCCAGGCAAATGGCCTCAGCACAAGCTTTAACATTTTCAAAATTCCCGGGCGACGGCTTCCCGCCTTTGAAAGCCTCTATCCACTCTATATCGCGGCCAGCTCTCCTTTCAGCAGTTGTTTTCGCCCCCTGATATTCGAGCATCTTTTTTTCGGGAATGATATGCGGTCTATTCCCCAGAAAATCCCCGAGAATTTTTCCGTGCTCGCCGACAAACATCATCCCGCTCGAGGGCATTTCTTTGTTGTCCATTTCCAATTCTTCAGGTGTCGGAGGTCTCATCCCCCCGTCATACCAGTATATGTCCAGCGGGGGCATTTTCCCGCGCTCCGGAAATTTAAAACGAATTGTACTGGCGTTCGGGAAAGAAACGTTATTCTCCTGAATCCCGCTTACGTGATCCTTTATTTCGCAGGTAAAACTCGGGGTCGCTTCGACACTGACCGGGGCCTCCAGATCGAATGCCATAAATACCGGCCAAAGACTGTAATTGCCCATATCACCCAGAATGCCGCTTCCGAAGTCATACCAGCCGCGAAATACGGCATGCGTATAATTTGGATGATAGGGACGATAGAGCGCAGGCCCGAGCCATAAATCCCAATCAAAGCCTTTCGGGATCGGCGGGGTTTCAGTCGGATAACTCGGCCATTGAGGCCATATCGGTTTATTTATCCAGTTATGCACTTCCCGGAGAGGACCGATTGCGCCATCCGATATCCAATCCCGTACCAGGCTAATCGAATTCCTGCTGCTCCAGGCTGACAAGTGTGTGGCGACTTGCATCTTACGGGCGGTTTCGATAGCTAATCTGGCTTCATATAACACATTAGATACGGGTTTATGCATAACGACATGCTTGCCTTTTTTCATGGCTGCAATTGCTATGGTCGCATGGAGATGGTCCGGGGTCATTATTTTGACTGCATCCAGGTCTTTTTCCTTTTCCAGCATCTCTCGGAAATCAGTATAGGAAGAGCATCCCTTATAACTGTTTGAAGGCTTGTTTTTTGCATAGTACGCTTCCACGATTTCCCGTCCGACTTCCCGGCCACAACGAATACCGGCAGCGCCTTCTCCCCACGCAGGGTTCTCTAAAAATTTTCGTATCTGGTCTCGAAGTCCGTACCTGGACCAGTCCACATAATCCGTGCTGTCTGTATTGGGATCACAGACAGCGACAACATGTATTTCCGGATTAGGCAGCAAACCAGTTATTTCCCTTAATCCCTGAGTTCCCAGACCGATATAGCCCAGGTTGATTTTATCGCTCGGGGCGACATGTTCAGGCCCGCCCAGCACATGTCTCGGGACAACGGTAAAGGCAAAAGTTGCGGCTGCAGAACCCAGGAATTTACGCCGGTTTACCTTTTTTTCAGGTATCATTTTTCCCTCCTAGAGTGACCTGCATTTAGAAAAGGAACCACTGATTATGAGAGAATCCAAGCAGTATAGCAATAGTGTATGCACTATCTATTGAGACCTTTGAAAAAATCCCAGGTAAAAGTATAAAATGTTACCTGTAGGGGCGGGTTTCAAACCCGCCCCTACAATAATACATTGATTTTTATGGTGTTATAAAAAAGAAAACAATATTCTTTTGGTAAAAGGATAACATTTTTCAAAGGTTTCTATTTGTATACTCAAGTGTAAAAATGGATACGTGATAAATCATGCCTGCTTGCTCGACTGATACGGGAATATTCCCTATTAAGATGAACAATACCGGTCAGACAGCACGAGCCAGTAGCTCACCCTGCAACAATGAAAATGAGTCACGCACAAATTATATTTTAGCAGCAGGCCGTGAGGCCGGTTCTTCTTGGTGCTAAGAGCCCGAGAGTCAGAAAGGTTATTTTCGGAGCAGAGATAAAAAAATTTTCCATTTACCTTGTAAGAGAAGTCAATAGCTGAAGCTCTACTGGCGATCGGGCCAATCTTTATACTACTTGTGCGGCGGAGCGAGGTAGTCCTGCACATCGAGCCAGTGCTCGCGCATGATCTTCGCCTTCTTCTTCAACTGCCCCACCAGGTCCGGGCCGATCAGGAACGTGTCTTCGTAGCGCGGGTCTTTCGCCCGGGCCGCCAGCTCCAGACCGCCATCCTCGAGCATGGCGATCAGCTCGTTGGTGTTGTCCAGCTCATCTCGCATGATCTCGTTCCACTCCAGGTTCCCCGGGTCGCCGTCCCAATTATCCACTTTGGTCGGGATACGCTTCGGCCCCTCGAGGATGTCTTTGTACTTATCGCGGATCAACTGGGCGTGGTAGAAATTGTGGATCGAGCGCACCTCGCTGGCCCACATCCTGACACTCAGGCCCATCTTTTTCAGGAACTCGCCCTCGGGCGCGCCTTCGAGGCCCTGGAGGGTGCGGCCCGCGCGGACAGCCATGGACAGCGCCCGCCGCAGGCCGCGGTCCTCCCACTCCCCTGTACCGCTCATGCGGCCGCCGTGGAAATCGATATAGTCCATGCGGGCCTCGTTCTCCCGCGGGTTGAACACATAGGGCAGGAAGTAGGCCTCTTCCTCCTTGGTCAGGTTCTCCGGCTTGATCACGAGCGGCCGGGTCAGGTGCCGCATCGACACCCCGCAGTAGAGGTTGCTGTACTGGGCGTAGCCGCCCGCCAGCTCGTCTTTCAGTTCGAACGCCCGGTTCATGTCGTAGAGCGACTCGAAAACCTTTTCGGAGTTCTTTTCCCCGCCCCAGAGCACGGCGAATTTCTTTAGCTTCTCGAGCCTTTGCGATAGACTCGAGGTCGGCTCCTTGATACAGTTTTCCACGATATCAAGCAGCTTGGCCATGGCCTCGGGGGTTTCCTCGTAGCGGCTGTAAGGCCCGGAACATCCGGTCACCAGGAACCGGCATCCCGGGCTGTGGTAGCGCTCCATCCGGGTAATGATCTCGAGCGGGTCGATCACTCCCTTGAACGGGTCGTTGCCCCAAACCCGGGTACCGACATGCAAGAAGGCCGGGTCGTAGCGCTGGAGATAAGTGTCCGGCGGGAGCAGGGGCCGCACGACCTCCAGCTCGTTGCGCCAGAAATTGACATTGTTCCAGTAGAACAGGATATCTCCGCCGCCCTTTACCGCTCCCCGGTGGACAGCCTCGCTGAGATTACGCACACGCTGGCCTGCGGTCAGGTTTCGGCAATGACTGGGCCCGTTGGGACCGGAGTAGATCGCCTCGCCCCAGCAGAGGCCCTGGCCCGCATCGTTGGCTCCCTCGTCAACCGCCCGGAGCAACGGAACGTTGCGCCTGATCTCGGACATCATCCACTCGACCATCTCGCGGCTCTGCGGGAGGTCCAGGCACATGCTGAAAGCCTCCTGACGGCTGCGGCGGGGATGGTCAACCCGTGGCCCCCGCAGCTCCGGGTACTTCTGGAAGAACGCCTCCGGCAGAAAATGCGCATCGTTGCTCTCGAACAGCGCGAAAAGCCCCAGCCGCTGAAGGATCGCGGATTTCTCGAGCAGGAGTTTCCTGTTCGCCTGCACAAACTGCGCGTTGATAAACGGAGCGATCTTAGGGTGCGGGTAATACACCCACGGCCCCGGGATATAGCAGGCATACTCATGCCACGGGCTGCCGCCCTCTGGTATCTCCTGCCAGTTCTTGTCCGCCATCTCGCTGACCAGCACCTGCACCTCGCCGTAAGGCTTGAGCCTGGCGGCCAGGCTGGTGTAAAGCTCGAAATCCGCAGCGTCGTGGCTCGCGTTTCCAAAAACAAATATCCTGTCTGCAGCAGAAAGAGGCCCTGCTGCGACCATTGCCAGTACCGCCACGACCACGGAGAGATACGCAAGCGGCTGCGCTGCTTCTCGGGAACTGCCGGCTACTTTTGAACCACGAAACCGAATATACATGACGGCTCTCCTCCTTAGTTCACAGATGGGAAATCTAGAGTCAAATAAGACGAAACGAGGCGTACAACGTTAGTCAAGTCCTGAAAGCTCAAGGACCCAAATGCCAGGATTAACTTTTGTTTCTTTTGGTTACAAAAGAAATGGTTTTGCTTCTTTTGCCACCAAAAGAAGAATAAAATTACCTTTACGGACAGATGCAAACAATTTTATGACCTGAGTAGAAAGTCTTTTGGGCGAGGTTTTAAATTCTTGAAGATATAGAAAGTATAATCCGTATTTTCCGGTCAATCAAGAAATAATTTGATCAGTCGCAAAAAAAAGGTTCTCCGTTTGTGGGCCGGTTCAGCTTGGTTAGTCTCGCATACTGGTGTCGTGTGAAAAAAATGTCCGGGAGTGGAGAAGTGTCTTGCCCTGTTTTACCCTAAAATCGATAAGGTTTGTGGGGCATAACGAGGGGCAAAACTGCTTTTGAGCAGAAAAAAGGCCTGGAATCATTTCCAGGCCCTTTAATCTCCAATGGTCGGGGCGGGGGGATTTGAACCCCCGACCTCCTGCTCCCAAAGCAGGCGCGCTAACCGGACTGCGCTACGCCCCGCCCTTCCAATGGTTTATAATAGCTTCGGATGCCTTAGCTGTCAACCCGTCTCGTTTCTGATTTTAGTTGCATGTGCGGTGGAGGTTTGGGCGGACTTATCAAGCTTCCCTGCGGTCCTCGAAAAGATAAAAAGAACTCCGCCGGCCAGACCCACGAAAATCCCGACCAGAGAGGCCAGGAGCTGGGTGGTCACGGCCAGGCTGCCCCCCGGGTCCACTGCGGCCACAGCCGCTACTGAGGTGAATAGAAATGGAGCTGTGCTCTCGCGCACTCCCAGCCCGCCGAAGCTTATCGGAATTACCGCGGCCATGGCGATAAGCGGCACGAAGATCAGAAAATAGATAAAGCTTATATCGAATCCGATTGAGAGGGCTAAATAATAGTGTACCGCAATCCGGGCCAGTTGAATGCCCAGACTCAAGAAGAAAACCTCGACCGCGAGCCTGTACTTGTCCCTGTAAATGTGCAGGAACCCGTGCATTTCGCGGAACTTGTTTTTCAATCCCAACAGCTCGACCCGGGCCAGCAGCACTTCATAGATCAGCCTGCCCACCCGGCGGCTGAACAACACTGCGGTCGCCGCAATAAACACCAGAAATATGGTTGATATATAGACTATAATGTCGTGCTTGACTGTGTCGCCTGAGATGATCGGGCTGAAAATGAGATAAGTGCTGAAAAATATAGCGAAGAGAGAGAGAAGGAAAAAGCCGGCGAAACGGTCAACGAAAGTGGCGGCCAGGCCCTCGCGCCCCTTCTTCTCCACACGGCTGATAGAGTAGATCTTGACTACATCGCCGCCCAGGCTGCTCGGCAGGATGGTATTGAAAAAAAGGCCGATAAAGTAGAGATTCAGCGACCTTCTGTAAGGGAAATTGATTCCCTGACCCTCGAGCAGCCTTTGCCACTGGAGGGCTCCGAGAAAATTGCTCGCAGTGAAAATGGCCGCAGCGAGCAGAATAAAGTCCAGTCTGGCGCCTCTGACCAGGCTGCCGATATTGCGCACTCCGTGCTCGGAGAACACCCAGTAAAGCAGGAGGAGCGTTACGGCGATTTTAAACAGAGAGGAAAAGAATTTTTTCATCAGGCCCAGAGAAGCAATCTTATCGAGCGTTAAAAATCAGACTGTTCAAATAAAGCCGGGGCTGTAATTCGCACGCCAATATAGCGTAAGAGCTGTGCTTTGGCAATCCTTTACTCCGGGACACCTGGCGACCTTCTTGTTGTTTGCAAGCCATTGTAATATATTTAAAATTTGAACGTTAAATTAAATAGGGTCTCTAATGCATGAGCTGTCGATTGCAGAAAATATTCTTGAGATTGTCGACCGTCACCGTCAGGAACAGAATTTTGAGCGCTTAAAGTCGGTCACGCTTCGCCTGGGCCTGCTCTCCGGAGTGGATGAGGACGCCCTGTGTTTCGCTTTCGAAGCACTCACCGAGGGGGGGCCTTACGATGGAGCGGCACTCGAGGTGGAGAAGACTTTTCCGCAGGCCAGATGCTCTTGCGGCCATTGTTTTGTGGTTGAAGATATACTTTATGCCTGTCCGAAATGCGGTTCGGTAATCGCCGAATTAACCGGAGGCGATGAGCTGAACATAATTGAGCTCGAGGTATATTAGTTATGGTTACAATCAAGATTAACGATAAATTACTTTCCAAAAACGACCAGCTTGCCCTGGCTAATCACGCCCTTTTCGACAGGCACGGAGTCTGGTGCCTGAACTTGATCAGCGCTCCGGGATCTGGAAAGACGACCTTGATCGAGCGCACGGTGGAGCGCCTCTCGGACAGGCTGAAAATCGGCGCGCTGGTCGGGGATCTGGACACAGAGAACGATTCACGCCGGATTGCCTCTCACGGAGTGCCGGTCCGCCAGATTATCACCGGCGGCGCCTGCCATCTGAATGCTAAGACAATCGGCGAGTTTCTGTCCCATTTCGATCTCGAGGCACTGGATGTGATGGTGATCGAGAATGTGGGAAACCTGGTCTGCCCGACCTCGTACTACCTCGGTGAGCACCACCGGGTGAGCTTGATCAGCGCTCCCGAGGGGGATGACAAGCCCCTGAAATATCCCGGGGCAATGCATACCTCGGATGCCTTGGTGATCAACAAGATCGATCTGATTCCTTATACTGATTTCAGTCTGGAACGCGCGCGTGAAAACGCTTTGAAAATAGGGTCGCATCTCGATATTATGCCGCTTTCCTGTAAGACCGGGGAGGGCCTGGAGGCCTGGATCGAATGGTTTGAGTCCCATGCGAGAGAAATCAAGAGCCGGAGAGAATCCGGTACATCTGAATAGCCCTGGAGCAGCCGAAAGGATTCAGGTGAGCGGTATAGTCCAGGGAGTGGGTTTCCGGCCGTTTGTCTATCGCCTTGCCTGCCGGTTCGGATTGCGCGGCTGGGTGTCCAATACGGTTCACGGGGTCAAGATCGAGGTTGTGGGCAAAAACGGCGCGCTTGACCGCTTTGCCGAAAGCCTTCGCTCGGAGGCTCCGCCCATGGCTGAGATAGTCTCGGTGCGCCGAAGGAAAATCAAGCCAGCCCTGTATGAGACTTTCGAAATCCGCTCGTCGATAAGCCGCACCGGGCGCACTACGTTGATCTCACCGGATGCAGCGGTCTGCGAGGATTGCCTGGCCGAGATGCGCGACCCTGCTAACCGCCGCTACCGCTATCCTTTTATCAACTGCACCAACTGCGGCCCGCGCTATACGATTATCCTGGATGTGCCCTATGACAGGGCCAACACCACCATGGCCTCTTTCAGCATGTGCCCTGAATGCCGCGCGGAGTTCGAAAATCCTCTCGACCGGAGATTTCACGCCCAGCCCAATGCCTGTCCGGTGTGCGGCCCCAGGGTCTGGCTCACAGACAACAGGGGAAGACAGGTAACCGAGAAAGGGGATCCGGTCAGCAGGGCAGGCAGGCTGATCTTGGAGGGGGCGGTAGTGGCTGTCAAGGGCCTGGGCGGGTTCCATCTTGCCGTGGATGCCACGAATGAGGAGGCGGTGGCCAGACTCCGTCAGAGAAAAATCCGCCAGGACAAGCCCTTTGCCGTAATGTTTCCTGATCCGGGAAGCGTAAGGGCCTGCTGCCGGGTTTCGACAGCAGCCAGGAAATATTTAACCGGCCCCGGGCGGCCGATCGTGCTCCTTCCCAGAAAGAGGAGGGGCCTGAGACTTGCCTGGTCCGTGGCGCCCTGTCAGGACACTTACGGGATTATGCTCCCTTATACGCCCCTGCACTATCTGCTGCTGGAGGCGGCCTCCGGCAGGCCCCTGGTGATGACAAGCGGCAACAGCTCGGATGAGCCGATAGAGATCGATAACCGGGACGCCCTGAAGCGGCTTTCTCACCTGGCGGATTATTTCCTGCTCCACGACCGGCCGATTTTCATGCGGGCTGATGACTCAGTGGTGCAGCCTGTCCGGGGCGGGATTTTTCCACTGCGCCGCTCCCGTGGGTATGCGCCCCGCCCGATCCGCCTGCACAAGGAGCTGCCCCCTGTTCTCGCAGTGGGCGGGTACCTGAAAAACACGATCTGTCTGATCCGGGGACGGGATGCTTTTTTGAGCCAGCATGTGGGCGATCTCGACCGTACTGACACTTACCGGTTTTTTGTGCTTACCGTTGAGCAGTTGAAAAAGCTTTTCGAAGTCGTTCCGGACAGGGTGGCCTGCGACCTTCACCCGGATTACCTGAGCACGCGCTGGGCCCTGTCTGAAAGCGGCCTCCCGGCCGTAGGAGTGCAGCACCACCATGCCCACATAGTGGCCTGCATGGCCGAGCACGGATTGAGCGGCAAATTGCTGGGCCTGGCAATGGACGGCACAGGCTACGGCCTGGACGGCAATACTTGGGGCGGAGAGTTCCTGGCTGCGGATGAGGCTGGTTTCAAAAGGGTGGGCCATCTGCCTTATGTGCCGCTTCCCGGGGGAGATGCGGCGATCCGCGAGACCTGGCGGACAGCGCGCAGTGTTTTCTCCGCGGCTCTCGGTGTCGACAGGCTGGAGGGCCTGGGCCTCGGGTTGTGGGACCGGATCGGAAGAGGAAAAGTGGAAGCGATTGACAGGATGATCCAAGGCAGGATAAACTGCCCGCTGAGCTCCGGCTGCGGCCGCCTGTTCGATGCCGTGGCTGCACTGGTGGATCTGAGAACCGAGGTCCTTTATGAGGGACAGGCGGCGATTGAGCTTGAAAGCCTTGCTGCCCGGGCAGACCCGGGAAAGACGCCTGTCTATTCTTTTGAATCGAAAGAGGATGTAGACTGTTTAGTGCCGGACCTTGGGCCTATGTTCGGGGCCATTGCCCATGATGTGGCCGCAGGTCTCGAAGCGAGCCTGATTGCCAGAGGCTTTCACGATTGTCTGATCAGGATGATGGCCGCACTTTCGGTCAGGCTTTGCGACTCTGAAAGCCTGGATCGTGTTGTCTTAAGCGGCGGTGTGTTCAACAATCGTTATATCAGTGAGAAGCTGAGTGTTATTTTGCACCGCGCAGGCCTGAGGGTCTACGCTCACCGCCTGGTGCCGCCGGGCGACGGCGGGATCAGCCTGGGGCAGGCGGTAGTGGCCGCGCAGGTCAAGCTGGAATAGCGGGAATTTAAAGGAGGGTTTATGTGCCTGGGGATACCGGGACGCGTGGAAGAGATCCAGGGAACAATGGCCAAGGTACGTTTCGGGGAGATGGTGAGCCGGGCCAGCCTGGACCTCCTGCCGGATGAGGTCCGGGTCGGTGATTATGTGATCGTTCATGCGGGTTTTGCCCTGGAGCGTCTGGATGAGGTTGAAGCGGAAAAGACTCTTGAGATGCTCAGGGAGGCTACAGGCCTTGAAATACCTTGATGAATATAGAGACAGAGCACTGGCTGAGGCTTTAGCCGGGAAAGTGCGCAAGCTGAGCACCCGGCAGGCGAATTTCATGGAGTTTTGCGGTGGCCATACTGTGACCATTGCGCGCTATGGGATCGAGTCCCTGCTGCCTGAGCATATCCATCTTCTCTCCGGACCGGGCTGTCCGGTTTGCGTCACTCCGATCGAGTTCGTGGACCTGATAATCGAGCTCTCTGCCAGACCGGGTGTCACAGTGACTACCTATGGAGATATGCTGCGGGTTCCAGGGTCAAGGAGCAGCCTGTCCCTGGAGCGGGGCCGCGGCGCCGATGTCAGGGTTGTTTACTCAAGCTACGATGCCCTCGAGATAGCCAGCCGGGAGATAGACCGGCAGGTGGTGTTTTTCGGCATCGGCTTCGAGACTACGGCTCCGGCTACAGCGGCTGCTGTGCTGCGGGCCCGTGAGCGCGGGCTAGACAATTTTACTGTAGTCAGCGCCCATAAAACCACTCCAGGCATTATCAGGGCTCTTCTCGAGACGGATGAGCTCAGCCTCGATGGTCTGATATGCCCGGGACATGTCAGCGTTATAACCGGCACGGCCCCTTACCGGTATGCGGCCGAAAGGGGTGTCCCGTGCGTTATTTCAGGCTTCGAGCCTCTGGATGTCCTTCAGTGCGTATTGATGCTGGTAGAGCAGGTCGAGCAAGGAAGGTCCGAGGTGGAAATACAGTACCGGCGAGGGGTCAGGGCCGAGGGCAATGCGAAGGCTAGGCGGATCATGGAAGAGGTGTTCCAGCCGGCTGACAGCAACTGGCGCGGGATCGGTACGGTTGCCGGGACAGGGCTCGCTCTGAGGCCGGAGTTCAAGCACTGGGACGCTTTTTACCGCTTCCGGATCGATCTGCCGGGCGCTGTCGAACCGGCCGGCTGTATCTGCGGCAAAATCCTGCGCGGGACCGCCTCTCCGGAAAGCTGCGCTCTTTTCGGCAGGCAGTGCACTCCTTCCTCCCCGGTAGGCGCTTGCATGGTTTCAAGCGAAGGGGCTTGCCAGGCCCATTACAGATGGCGCAAGCGAACAAGGATAAATTAATCTTTCCCCAGGCGTTCTCAAATTGCCCGCATCTGAAAAATTCACGCCGGGCGAGCGTCATTTTTTCCGGCCAGAATAAGGTTGCCCCCCATCGAGTTTTGACTGTGCCCACTTTCCTGACTGGTTCAAAGGCTTTGGCTGGCGGTTGGTACAGAAATTGCTAATATTTTTTAGCGATAATTCGCATTCAACAAAAGAAAACACGAAAGAGACGACCATGTCTTTTAAATTTTCTGTATTCCGGCGTTCTCACCTCTCCTTTGCTCTGTCGGGAATGACCCGGCTGCTGATTTCAGTTCTCATCTTTTTTTCCACAGCCAGCGCCGAGCAAGCCCTGGTAGCCAAAGACGGCAGCCTTATCTTCACAGAGCCGAGCTCGGAAGCTGCAGTGCTTGATATCGTGCCACGGGGCACTCGCCTGGAAGTCATGGAGCAGACAGGTGACTGGTGCAAGGTCCTCTTGGAGGATACTTCCCGCACCGGGTTTATCCGCAGGGATGCTTTGCAGTTGAAAAGTGATATATCTTCCATGAGTGAAATGGCGCCAGTCAGAGAGGAGAGCTTGTACGGTTCTTTACAGAGACAACTGGACAATTGTGAGACCAAACTGCGGCAGGCCCAGAGGCTGCTGGATAATCTCGAACAGATGATCGACCTTGTCGGTAAATCCTCTCAGGCAAAAGGTCAGCGCGGCAGGGGCTCGAGGAGAGTCGGGCAGGAGAAGAAGAAGACTGGGGAGAATTTTTTTACCACTTCTTACGGTTTTAGCTTTTTCACAGGTTTCTATCTTGACAGGCGTGATGTGACAACAGGCGGTTCAGTGGTCTGGAGCCCGGTCTTTTTCAAGGGCCTGGGCCTGGAATTTGAAGGCGGCTACACCTTTTTGGAACAGAATAAAGGGGCTGCCTGCTTGAACCTGGGCCTGGTCTATCCGCTTCCCTGGAAAATGCCGAAGCTTCGTCCTTATGCAGCGTTTGGGGGAGGAATGATTCGTTTCCAGGCAGAGGGCGCAGATTCAAAAGCCGTAATCGATCCCACCCTGAATCTGGGAGCAGGCGCGCTCGTGCCGCTTTTCGGCAAAGTGAGCTTAAGGGCTGACATGCGCTCCACGGTTGAGTTTGCAGACAGCGAAAGACGGTTTGACGGGCGCTTTTACCTGGCGCTCCATTACCATTGAACTCTTGCCGGTCTTTTCTTTTTGGCCCACCCGGATTATTAAAAAATCGCCAGCGATATACACCTCTAGACTGTCAGTGCCATTCTAAAGGTTGAGGTGCCCGGAAGCGCTATATTGAGATGCTGTCAGTCTACCAGCCCAGACGAAGTATTTCCGCTCTCACGCTTAAACCCTGGTAAAATATCTCACTATCGAAACGATTGTATCCCATGGGAATGCGCGCGGTCTTCCTGCCCTCCACGAAAGCCAGGTGGTTCAGGAAAGTGGGCTCTTTGGCCCCGGCTTCAATC
>DATKXY010000093.1:0-2149 GCA_035528795.1 archaeon
TCCAGCACCTCAGCCATAATCCGGTCCGGCTCGCTGCCCGGATCGATAATGACCGCCTGCCGATTTTCGGTATCCCAGGCCAGGTAGCAGTTTGAGCCAAAAAAGCCAACCGGCAGCTTGAGCGTTTTCAACATCAGTCATTCCGCTTCTTGAGGTGCTCGATAATCTTAACCGCCAGTGCGGGTGATATCCCCTGGACAGCGGCCAACTGCTCCTTGCCGGCCCTGGCTACTGCGGCAGCCGAACCGAAAGCTTCGATCAGGGCGCGGCTTCTCACCGGACCGACACCGGCGATCTCCTCCAGGCGGGTTTTCAGAGTCTCTTTTTTTCTTACCCCCCGATGGTAGGACACCGCAAAGCGGTGGGACTCATCACGCAGGCGCTGAAGGAGTCTCATAGCCTCGCTCCTTCTGGACAAGGCGAGAGCTTCTTTCTTCCCAGGCAGATACAGCTCTTCTTCTTTTTTGGCCAGAGCCGCGATTGACGGAATATCCAGGCCAACTTTATTAATGGCTTCGCAGGCTGCATTAAGCTGGCCCTTTCCGCCGTCGATAACCACAAGCTGCGGCATTTCAAGTTCACCTTTGGCCACATGGTTGAAATAGCGACCGACCGCTTCTCCCATCATCCGAAAGTCATCCTGTCCATCCACAGAGCGAATCCGGAAGCGCCGGTAGCCGCTTTTTTGCGGCTTGCCGTTGCGGAAGCAGCTCATTGCAGCCACTGCATAGCTGCCCTGTATCGTAGAGATATCAAAGCAGACCATCAACCGCGGCAGACGGGGGAGTGCGAGGGTCTTCTGCAGGCTCAGCAGAGCTTCCGGCACACGCTGCCTGGCCTGCTCTTTACGCATGATCAGCTCTTCAAGCAGAAGGTGGCTGTTTCTTTCAGCCATTGATACCAGGCCGGCTTTAGCGCCGCGCTCCGGAACGTGAAGTCTCACGCGGCGACCTGTCCTCTCTGTTAAAATTGCTTCCACAAGATCCCTGTCCTCGATATCCTGGCTTAAATATACCTGCCCGGGATACTCACGGTCGGAAAGATAGTTCTGGTTGATAAAAGCTCCCAGCACCTTGGAGGGCGGCTCAACCATCGTATTTTTCAGGTAATGATGTTCGCTGCCCACCAGTTTCCCGCCCCTGACCTTGAGGATTATTGCGCAAGCATCAGAGCCATCGATAGAAAGGGCCAGAACATCTTCATCCTGGCCGCCGATAGCGTGCATTTTCTGCCTCTGGCTGACCTTTTGCACCGCAGCCAACTGGTTCCGACAGCGTGCGGCAAGCTCATAGTCAAGCGAAGCGCTCGCCCTTTTCATTCGTCCGGCGATCCGCTTCTCGATTCCCGCAGTTTTGCCGTCTAGAAACTGCAGCACCTCATTTATCAATTTCCGGTACTCCTCCTGCGAGATATGGCCGTGACAGGGTCCGGAACACTTTCCCAGGTAGAAATTCAGGCATTCACGGGGACCCCGTTTTCCCGGCAGGCTGTAATTACAGTTTCGCAGGGGAAAAACCTTGCGCAGCACCTCCAGGGTGGTGCGCAGAGCCCCGGCGCTTGTATAGGGCCCGAAATAACGAGCGCCGTCACGCTCGTACCTGCGCGTGACAAAAGCTCGCGGGAAAGGCTCGTTGACCGTGACTTTGAGGTATGGATAAAGCTTGTCATCCTTGAGGTTGACATTATAGCGCGGACGGTGCTCCTTGATCAGATTGCTTTCCAGGATAAGGGCCTCCGCCTCGTTGTCGGTCACAATATATTCCAGATCGCAAACCCGCCGGACTAGCGCGGCGATTTTCGGATTCGCCGGTTCGCCCCGGAAATAGCTGCGTACCCGGTTAGCCAGATTTTTTGCCTTGCCCACATAAAGAATTTTTTCCCCGGAGTCCCGCATCATGTATACCCCGGCCTTGGCCGGCAAGGCAGCCAGCTTGCTCTCTATCAGCTCCTTTTTCTTGGAAATCTTCTCCAGCCAGGGTTCCATAGTTTTTTTGGCCTGATGTTTAAAAAAATTTATAAGATCTGCAAAACTGCTTTTGATAGCAATCTTTTGGTCGACTTATTCATTAAATGCATAGTCGGGCATGGGTGACCATATACAGTAAAGTGTTTTCTCAGCCGGCGCAGGAAGGGGTGGCGGGGGGGGGGG
>DATKXY010000094.1:0-4574 GCA_035528795.1 archaeon
CCCCCCCCCCCCCGCCCCCCCTTATCGATCGCAAGCAAGCTGCAATCGACCGCTTTCGATCTTTTTTATGAGTGATCGTGGTTTGAAATACGGTATATTTTCCGGGTTCGCCAGATTGCCGGGAGCCTCTCAATGTCTCAATTTTTTTAATCCTACGGACACTTCGTGCACCATGGTTTGCAGGATGCTCGCCATGGGAATTGAGATTAACATGCCGGTAATTCCCAGCATCTTGGCTCCAATGATTACAGAAAGCAGAACAATCAGGGGATGCACATTGACCGAGCGGCCCAAAAGAACCGGTATGAGGTAGATATTGTCCACTACCTGAGAAAAAATGAGGGCGCCGCCGATAGCTAGAACTGGAGTCCAGCTTGAAACAACTAAGGCGTTGCCGCTGAATTCAGGAAACTGCGGCATGAGGATATATTGGACGATAGCCACGAAGATAACCGGGATTGCCCCGATGAGCGGCCCAAGATAGGGGATTATATTGAAAAGCCCCACAACTATCGCCAAAAAAAATGCATAATTCATTGGCGTGAAAATAAATCCCACGATGATAAAGCCCACCCATGCGCAAATACCTACCACCAAAGACTCGATAAGCTTGGCCCTGATAAAACCGCCTACGATCAGGGTTATTTTCTGGTGTATGTTCAAGCTCATTTCAAAATAACGGTTTGGCAGAAAACCGATCAGAGCTTTCTTGATCCGGTGCCCGTCCAGCAAAAAGAAAAAGAGCAATAAAGGCACGACTGCCAGCCAGGTCATGAGTGTCCCGAATGAAGCGCCGGTGGAAAGAAGCGCCTCTTTTCCTTTTTCCCGCCCGAGGTTGATCAGCTTCTGTCCCGTCTCCAGGTCCTCCAGGCCGAAACGGCGTTCGAATTCCGCGGTGTAACGATTTATCTCGAGATTGAACATTTCTGAATAAGAGTCCATGCGCGAGGCTAAATCCTGGTATTCGCCAACCACTGCATGGCTCATCAGCAAAGACAAGATAATTATCACGCCCACGATCAAAGACAGGACAATTAATATGGCATTGATTCGCACTATACCGTGTCTTTCAAAAAAATCGACTGCCGGTGCGAGGATAAAAACCAGGATAATAGAGATAAGCACCGAAGAAAGCAGGCCCGGAATCCACAGGAGAACAAATATTATCAGGACCACGCTGACAGCGGCCATGGATAGCTTAAAGACAGGCCTGAAAATCAAGGGATCGTCTTTGCGGTGGGGATTAATGATCATGATTTGACCTGTTCCTCTTTGGCCTCTTGTGACTCTTTGCTTACTTTTTCACACTCTGCCCTGAGTTTTTCGCAGGTTTCATTCAGTCTCTGGTCCGTGACTCTCAATCTGCGTACAAGGATCTGAAGCATATTCTGCTGGATCTTGACTCCCATCCGTGGGGTGCGGCTGATAATGGAAATAAGATCCGAACGGAAGAAGCCAATCAGGCGGGTCGTCATTAGGGCCACCGCTGTGGCTGAACGGGGATGGTCATCGATCAGGGCAAGCTCACCGAAAAAATCTCCGTCCTGCAAAAGGGCAATCTCGTGCTCCTCATCCGTATGAGGGCCAAGACAGATCCTAACTTTGCCTGATTCAATAATGTACATCCCCGCTCCGGGCTCTCCCTCAACAAAAATAACCTCTCCCTCGTGATAGTTGCGTAAATATACAATTTTTTCAATCAGGCGCAGTTCGATTTTACCGAGGTCGGAAAAAACTGGAATGCGGTTCAAGATTGCAGACAGAGCCCTTGTATCGGTCTCCTGCTTAAAGACGTTGCCCCAGAGTGCGCTGAAATATTTCAAATAATCCTCCGGATTGATCTAAGGGACAGGTGAACAACAAATCAAACCAATTATGAAAGTTCGAAATAAATATACCAAAATTACGCGCCCCGTGCAAATCTAAATTGAATTATTACTGATTTTTGTGTTAAATTTGATCCTCGAAAAGCACACATTGAAGTAAGAGTTTTGATAATTAAAACAGTAAATCCGATAATTCCGTCGATCGTCTAAATAATAAACGATTGGTATGAATTTATAAACTTGACAACAGGGGCTGCGAAAAAAATAATAAAAGACTTGTATGAATTGAAAGAAAAAAACCTCTAATGCCTTGACATTTTTGAAAGGCAGAGTTACTTGCATAGATGAAATAATTGAGTGTCGAGTCTGCTGACAATAAGCTATAGACTGAGGGCTCTAAGGATGCAAAACCCAACCTGCAGACCATAGTTCATAATCAATAGCCTGGATAAAAGTTAAAACCTTGGAATTGCAACCCTCTAGCCCACAGCCTACAGTCTCCATCCTCATAGGCTATAAAACATGAAATAGTTTGGACAAAAAAGAATCAATCATTTAAATCAAACTTGTCATAGCACTGGTTAAACAATTGACAATGAGCTCTTTCGCCACCAGGAGGGCTGCTCAAAAACTATTTTTCCATAAAAAGCGGAATGAACGAGGTTTGCCGTGACCCTGTCAATATTACTCTTTTCGGAAGTTCGTTTATTTGCAGTTGCTTTTCTGTTTAAATAACTCACAGGGGGATATTCAGATGTCAGCCAAGGATTTTTTTATTTTTGCTTTCTCGGTATCCGTAGTTTTATTTCTTTCCTGCAGGTCATCGCAGCCTGAGGGCAAAATCAGGACCCTGGAGGATTTTCCCTTTGATCAGGTGCGAGCGCACGGGGGCGATTTCTCTCCCACAGGAAACCTCAAAAGCTTGAGCGAGAATCTCTTCCGGCTTGAGGACTGCTGTAATGTCTATGTAATTAAAAGCGGCAGCCGCGCCATTTTAATCGATTTCGGCTCCGGGGAAATACTCGACCGGCTCGGGGAATTGGGGGTGGAAAAGATCGACCGGGTCCTCGTCACCCATCACCACCGGGACCAGGTTCAGGGACTCTGCGACCTCTCGGATTACTCTTTCCAGGTCAGCGTGCCGGAAAAGGAAGCCCGCTTTTTCGAGGATGTTGGATCTTTCTGGCGGAACGTGCAAATTTATATCAACTATGACTGCCGCTCGCACTGGAACACTATTCGCAAGAGCATCCGGGTGGACCGGAAAGTGAATGCGGGGGATGTTATCGACTGGAACGGCATGGCGATCAAAGTTATCCAGACCCCGGGCTCCACGGACGGCTCGGTTTCCTATGTCGCTGAGGTGGACGGCCGCAGGGTGGTCTTTTGCGGGGATCTGATTGCCGGTACGGGCAAAGTGAACAACTGGTTCGACCTGCACTGGGATTACTATGGTTTCACCCAGGGCATGGATGCTTCCCTCACATCGTTCGAGCGGCTCAGGGCTGAAAATCCGGACTGGCTCCTGCCTTCCCACGGGGAGCCGATCGAAAGCCCGAAAGAGGCAATGGCCGCCAACAGCCGGATTTACGAAACCTTGCGTCATATGCTGGTTCCCAACGAGCTTCACAGGCAAAAGCAGGAGGTGCGGCAAATCCTTCCTCACCTGGTTTTTGTCGGCGCCAACTGCTATGCTGTCATCTCGGAAAGCGGCAAGGCGTTTCTCTATGATTACGGTTA
This sequence comes from archaeon, assembly GCA_035528795.1. Classification (GTDB taxonomy): domain Bacteria; phylum Gemmatimonadota; class Glassbacteria; order GWA2-58-10; family GWA2-58-10; genus DATKXY01. The sequence goes on from DATKXY010000094.1 coordinate 3,567, forward strand.
CGTGAATCTCGAGAGCCTCTGGGAGTTCAAAGACAAGTTCAATGTCAAACAGATCGATGCTGTTTCTTTCAGCCACTATCACGATGACCACAATTTCCGCACCTATGAGCTCCTTCACGAGAGAGGAAAGACCGGAATCTGGATTTACGAAAATATGCTGGATGTTTTCGAGAACCCGACCCGCTACAGGCTGCCCTGCCTCCTGCCGTTTCCCATTCTGGCGGACAGGGTGTTGCACGACGGTGAGAAAGTCCAATGGGAGGAGTACACTTTGGAATTTTTCCATCTGCCCGGCCAGACCGAGTTCCACCAGGGGCTTTTCACGGTTGTTGACAGTAAGAGAGTGATTTTTACCGGCGACAATACCTGGAACAAGCTGTATCCGGATAAAAGGCGCAATGGCCCCGTGGTGCCGCACAACGAGTATTTTCTTGATGGCGGCTTTATTACCTGCGCCGCTAAAATGCTCGAATACAGGCCGGATATTGTTTGTCCCGCCCACACAGAGGAATATTTCCCCACCAGGGAGGACCTGGAAGAGTTTCTCGGCTGGGCCAAAGAATTGCGTGAGGTGATGACATCGCTCATTGACCAGCCCGACCCCAATTTCGGCATGGATTACCGCTGGTGCCGCTTCTATCCATATCGATCAATAGTCTGTAACAAGGAGCCATTCCAGGTGGAGCTCATGATCCGCAACCACCTGTTCAAGCCCGCCCGTGTGGAGGTGACACTCAGGCATTCCCCTAATATCGAGTGCCAAGCACCGGACAGGAGTTTCACTATTGAAGCCAAAAAACAGGTGGCCGTGCCTTTCAGCCTGCGAAAGACCGGAAGCTTCCTGGAGGGCCGCGAGGTGATAACCGCGGATATAAGAATCAACGGTTGCCGCATCGGAGAATACGCCGAGGCTCTTGTTGACGAGAGTAGAAGTCTGAGGAAAAGCGATTAAGAACAGGTATTAAATCAAGGGAATGCAGTTCAGACTTTTTAAGCAGGGTCTTCCTC
>DATKXY010000095.1:0-59511 GCA_035528795.1 archaeon
TTCTTCTTTTGGTGGCAAAAGAAGCAAAACCATTTCTTTTGTAACCAAAAGAAACAAAAGTTAATCCTGGCACTTTAGTCTTTTACTCCGCTTCGCCAAGCTCGCCTACGCGCAGGAAGCCTGCGCAAAGGCCTGCCTGGGGGCTGTACATCTAGTATGGCAATGATGGAAATTACTTGCCTTCTACACGCTCCAAAAAGAGGGTCCCCGGACTTCAGGGCCTCTTATGGCCTTTAGTTTCACCTGGGATGGCTTTATCATCCCAGGTAGCTGCACTAAAACCTCCTTTCGGCAGTTGTAAAAGTTTTTCTCCCGGAGTATTTCAACCGTTGTCAGGTAAAGTAAGTCGCCGGCGCCTTAAATGTAAGAATCGAAATCTGGTAAATCATTCCTGCTGACTTGACTTTTATGAATAACCAAGGCTGAAGCATATAAACAACAATACAAATGGTAACTATTTAATGCTCCCTGTAGTAATTATCTGGCCTGAGCAGTAACTGGTCAGCCATCAGTCAGCTTCCGGGCCAGCTCTGCAGTCCCCCATCCAGATGCGCTCAAGAAGGGCTGTCTCCTCGCTGTCTGTGCCCTCGGGCAGCGGGAAAGGCACCTCAAGGTTCAGCAGCAGCCGGTCTATCAGGTAACCCAACAGGCGGCCTTCATAGTCTTCGGGCAGGGGATCGAGCTGTTCCGGGTCACCGTTGACCCAGGCCTCGATTGCCTCAAAGCCCTGCTCCCGGTTAGCGAACCGGACCTTGTAGACCAGTATGCCGTTGCCGCTGCGATAGAAATAAAGCATGCCGGAGCGGTGATAAATAAGCCATTTGTCCATTGTGGTAAGCGGCAGGAACCCTTTTCTCACCCTGGCATATTCGGCCCAGGTAAGCTGGCGGGAGAAATTTATCTTTTTTATCCGGCGCGTGGCTCGGACTTTGTAAGTTTTAAACAAGACCAGGCCGTGCTTGTCGAAAATGTGATCGGTCATTTTGATCCTTTGTTTATAGCCCGGGAGAGGCTTGTTCCACCTGGGAGGCTCAGGCCTGGACAGCCGACTTTTCGAGCTGTTGTGCCAGGCGGCGTTCGGCCCTCGTTTCCCAGCCCAGCTTGTGGTAAGCGTACCCGGCCACAAGCGGAAAAGTGATCGTGGCCTCGCCGTATACCATCTGCTCGAACCCGGTATCCACCTTGCCCCACGAGCTGGCCTCCTTGAGGGTCGAGCCGCTCAGTGCCCCGTCGCGCTCATCAGCCACAGTGAGCTGCACTGCGTATTTGTGCATGGGCACATCATAGCCCAGGACTTCCGCGGCCACCACTATATCCTGGGCGAAGTTTTTCGGCACCCCGCCGCCGATCATCAGCAGTCCGGTTTCCCTGGCTTTAATCTTGAGCCTGACGAGCTCGAGGAAATCCCGCGCCGAGTCGATACTCACCTGTTTCTCGGGATTGCGCCACTGGTGGTCCACCAGGCCGAACCCGGCACTGCTATCGGAGAAAGCTGGAACGAAGACAGGAACATCGCGGCGGCAGGCCTCGAGCACTATACTGTCCCGGGCGTCTGTCTCGCGCTCCAGATACCGGCCCATCTCGCGGATAAACTCGCGCGAGGAGTAGGGTTGGGCAGGCAGGCTGTCGGCAAGCCTGGCGATTGTCTCATCGCAGATTCGCAGCTCGTCCTCATCGATATAAGTATCGTAGATCCTGTCGATATGCAGCTCTCTGAGCTGGTTGTCATCCACCTGGGGTGTGCCCAGGTAATGTCTGAAGCCCAGGGCTTCGAAAAAGTCCTGGTCCACGATTATTGCGCCGGTGGCCACGATCGCATCCACCATCCGGCTGGCGACCAGGGTGTGGATCACCTTTTTGAGGCCGGCGCTTACCAGAGACCCGGCTAGGCAGAGAATAATCGTGCAGTCGGGATCGCGGAGCATCATGTCGTAGATCCGGGCCGCGCGCGCCAGGTTCCTGGCCTGAAAAGCAGTCTTCCCCATGGCTTCGATCAGATCTACGACATTGAAAGCGGTGATATCTATATGCTCCACTGTTTCTTTGAGGTAATCTTTCTTTTTGGCGCTCATTTTTTCCATCCTTAACATACCGGGTTATTTTAAAGAAACGAATAATTGTCTGTTTTTCCGTGCTGCCCTACCCGCAGCCCGGAGGGATGTCAGGCCCGCGCAGCGCGGGAGACAAAATCCCTGTAGTTCCGGGCCAGGCGGTGGATATCGTAATCTGCGCAAACCTTTGCCCTTGCTTTTGCGCCCAGCTCCTTGCGCAGGGCGGGATCTTCCACCAGTTTTTCAATCGCCTCACCAAGCTCCTCCCTGCTGTCGGCTTGGAAAAGGATGCCGCAGTTCTCTTTCCGGAAAAGGATGTCGGTAATTCCCTCGAGCCTGGTGGCCACGCAGGCCAGCCCGGAGGCCATCGCCTCAAGGAGCGCATTCGGCATCCCTTCGCGCACAGAGGGCAGGGCAAAAATATCGCCGGCCCGGTAATAATCCTCTATCCTCCCGGCATACTGGACAGTGATCAGGTGTCCGGGAAGCGGGCTTTTCTCTGCTATCTCATTAACCCGTCTCACCACCTCGGGTGAGACTTCGAAGCTCCCTGGAGCAGAGCTGCCAAGAAGAACCAGACCCACTCCGGTTATTTTAAGCTCGCTCCAGACCTCGACCAGAAAGTGCGGGCGCTTGTCCAGAGAATAATGGCCCGTAAAAATAATCAGCAGCTCATCGGGCGGCAAGCCAAGCTGCGAGCGCAAGTCGCGCTTCTCGTCTTCCGTAACTGGACAGAAACGCCGGGTATCGACCCCATTGGGAAGGTAGAACAGGCGCTCAGGCCTTGAGCCTTGTTTCCTGTAAGCCTTTTCCAGAGCCGGGCTCGGGGCCAGGTAATAGTCAGCGAGTCTGAAAAAAAAGGCTCTCAAGCGGCTCCGCTGCCTGATATAAGCCGGGTCATCTTCCCCTAAGCTGGTCATCTTGAGGAGCACGAGCTTCTTGAAGATAAATCCGACAGTAAGAAAAAAGTAGCTTTTCAGGCTTATACCGTGCAGGTGAATTACATCCGCGCGGAGCAGCTCCTTGAAAAACAGGTAGAAAAGTTTGGGAAGCCAGCAGCACAAGGTTCCTAAGCGGCCTCTGGCGCCTGCCGGAAGGCGGTAGACCGGCACGCCCTCGACAGAGTCGCGGAATGGAAGGGTCTTGTCCAGGCAGGTGGTAACCACGCTGAAACTGAAGCCGTCGCCCTTTGCGGCCCGGATGAGTGTTCTGCACTGCAGCCCGGCTCCCGAGATTTCCGGAAAATAGGCCCCGGTCACCATCAGCACCCGCAGCGAAATTCGAGCACCGCTTTTTTCAACCGCTTGCGTAATCTTTTCCTCTTACCTGTAGAGATTTAACATATTATTTTGCTTGTGATTAAATTAGCGAATTTTATCGCAATTTGGCAAGTGGAATAGAGTGAGGGCGTGCTTGATTATACCTGTCAATTATTTTACAATGTAACAAACCGCTTAACTTCTTTACGCGGAAGATGGTAATACTCGAAAAACGAGGGAACCTGGCCATGAACTCAGACAATCCCGATATCGTGGTAGTGATTATGGCAGGCGGCGCAGGAACCCGTTTCTGGCCGCTTTCTACTGCCGGCAAGCCAAAGCAGTTACTGCACCTTTTCGGCGAGCGCAGCCTTCTCCAGCAAAGCTACGACAGGGTGGCGGGTTTTGTGCCTGATGAGCGGATACTGGTTTTGACCAACCGGGCACTGGTTTCCCCTGTGGCGGAGCAACTCCCCCGGCTGCCCGGGGAGAACGTTATCGGGGAGCCGCTGCGCAGGGATACGGCTGCAGCAGTGGCCCTGGCCGCGCTGATCTGCCGCAGGCGCTACGGTAATCCGGTGATGATCATTCTGACAGCGGACCACCTGATAAAGCCTGTGGACCTGTTCCAGCGGACCCTGCTTTCAGCCGCGCAAGCTGCGGCGGGAGAAGATGCGCTTTACACATTCGGCATCCGGCCCACTTACCCGGCGACCTGCTACGGTTATCTGGAAAGGGGAGAAAGAGCTGGAGGGGATGAAGGTATCGAGCATTACGAGCTCCTGCGGTTTGTTGAGAAACCGGATGAGGCCACAGCCGGAAAATATATCGGTTCCGGGCGCTTCTACTGGAACAGCGGGATGTTTGTCTGGAGTGTCAGCACGATTTTAGGGGAGCTCGAAAGGCAGTTGCCGGACCACCTGCGCTGTCTCAGGCCCGCGGTCGAGAGCGAGGGCGCCTCCGGCTGGGAGCGGGCCTTGGCCGGGGCGTTCGAGAGGCTTCAGGCCACCTCGATTGATTTCGGGGTGATGGAGGGGGCAAAAAAGGCGCGCATGGTAGCGGCTGGCTTTTACTGGAACGATGTCGGAGGGTGGCTCGCCCTGGAAGAGTTCATGGACAAGGACGAAGCAGGAAACGCTCACCGCGGGAAGCTCGAGACCATTCAGGCTAAGGACAACCTGATTTTCTGCGAAAATGAGCAGGAAACCGTGGCCCTGGTCGGGGTCGATAACCTGATTGTGGTGCGCGCAGGCGATCGCACCCTGATTGTGCCCAGGGAGAAAGCCGAACAGATCAAGCTGCTGGTGAAAAAGCTCGAGGAACGTTCTTGAGGTTCGAGCCTGAGTCCGAAAGGGAAAGGAGGAAGTACAATAAAGCCGTAGCTACCCCCAGGTAATCAAGATCAGCGAATCCCACCCGGACTTAAACAAGCATATTACCTTCTGGTATTGAGAAGGCTGGTTTTAAACTCTATGGGCAAATGGTACAACTTTCTATGTCTGGAGGAGTTAATGCGCGCAGAAACATTCTTTAAAAAACAAGCACTTATAATTATATTGAGTATTATCATAACTGCCTCGATCTCTCCTGCCAGAGCAGAGGAACGTTTTGTGCTGGGATATTATCCGGCAGGGGTAAAGGATCGTCTCCCTGCTGAAAACCTGAATTTCACCATCCTGACCCATATCTGCCATGCGTTTATCATGCCTGATGCGGATGGAAGCATTTTTTACAGGGAAAATTTCCTTTATCCAGAGCTGGTTGAAGCAGTCCATAAAGCTGGCAGGAAAATACTGGTCTCTGTAGGCGGTGGCGGAGGGGGCAAGGCTGTGGAGAGTTTTGCCCCTGTGGCCGCGGATCGGAAATTACGTGCCAGGTTTATCAAGAACCTGATAGAATTCTGCGGGCGACACGGCTACGACGGGATAGATTTTGACTGGGAGTATCCCCGCGATTCGGTCCAGCGGGCCGATCACGCGACCCTGGTCACTGAGCTCCGACAGGCGACAAACAAACTGGGCCGGCCGTTTCTTATCACCATGGCCAATTCGGCGAATCTGGACTCGGACAAGATTTTCGATTACGAGAAGCTTAAAAATCAATTGGACTGGTTCAATGTGATGACTTACGATTTCCACGGCCACTGGAGCTCCCGCGCGGGACATAACGCGCCGCTGTATTCCATAGAATCGGGATCGGACCACACCGGCATCCAGTATCTCATGAAAGATATAGGCATCCCGCCTGAAAAGCTGCTCCTCGGGCTGCCGTTTTACGGTTTTCTGCTTAATGCCGCACATATTAACGGGCCCAGCGATGGGGGCAGGTATATCGGCTACAATGAAACTATTTTGAAATTCGCCGGGGGCGGGTGGAACTATCATTGGGATACGGTTTCTCTGGTGCCTTACATGACCGATGATCAGGGGACACAACTGATAACCTTTGACAACCCTAAATCCATTGCTCTTAAATGCGATTATGCCAGGGTCAGCAAATTGCGGGGAGTGATGATCTGGGCCCTGGGTTATGACCTGTTAGAGGACAAACAGCCCCTGCTGGAAACTGTGGGGCGGAAGACTTGGGATACCGATACAAACCGGTAGCGGAACAGACGAGGGCCTTTATTCAGAACCTGTTGTAAAACTGTTTCCGGTCCGCCAGCCTCTGGAAATCACACCCGGATTGAAAACCCGCCGGCGCAAGGCCTCCAAATCATCTTTTTTCATCCGGAAACAACTGAACCCTTGACAACCTGGAAAAAGAACTGTATATTCATAAAAAGATAAAAGGATAATGTTATCATGATTTCTCAAACAGGACAATATGCCATCCGGGCAATGGTTTTCCTGGCCGGCTTTCAGGACAGCCGATACCGGCTGGCACGTGAAATCAGCAGCGAGCTCGGGATTCCGCAGCAGTATCTCTCGAAAATACTCTTAATGCTGGCGCGTAAGGGCATTCTCCAATCGCAGAGAGGGCGGCAGGGCGGGTTCCGGCTCAAGGCCCCGGCAAGAGAGATTACCCTATATGGCATTCTCGATCCGATCGAGAATCTCGAGCGGGTCGACAACTGTATCCTCGGCTCCCGAGCGTGCGATGAAAACAAACCCTGCCCTTTGCATCCGCTGTGGGGCGAGGTCAGGGATAAGTACCTGGGCTTTTTGAATTCGACAAGGCTGGATCAGCTGATCAGTGCCGGAATTAAAGGGTGCTGAGGCAGGTTTTAACTTTTTGAGGTTAAATAAGATAAAAAATCTTAATATCATCATAATTAATCCTGACCGGGAAATGGTCTGACTCTCTTCCTGCGGGGTTGTTTATGCGGAATTCGTGATTTGTCGAAGGCCTGAAAAAGCCTGGGTGTTTCAAGGTCAGCAAGTGTTTTAAAATTAAAAAAATCTTTTATTATTGATTACAGTTTTATCCAGAGTCCATATACTAAGGTAGAAAGGAGAAACACAATGGGCATGTTCTGCTTTCAATGCGAACAGACAGCCAGGGGCACTGGGTGCACGGCCCACGGGGTATGCGGCAAGGATCCTGAGACTGCGGCCCTGCAGGACCTTCTGGTTCACGCTGCCAAGGGTATCGCTCAGTATGCCCGCCGGGCCCGCGAGCTCGGGGCCAGGGATCGAGAAATCGACAGTTTTATCCTCGAGGCGCTGTTTACCACTGTTACGAATGTCAATTTCGACCCGCAGGCAGTGGCGGCAGTCATCCGCCGGGGGGCTGAGCTGAAAGACCGGGCCAGGGAAATGTACGAGAACGCCTGCCGCCGGGCAGGGAAGGAGCCTGAAACTCTCAGCGGTCCGGCCCAGTGGCGGCCCGCGGACAATATGGACGACCTGATCCGCCAGGGAGAGGAGGTGACCATTGAAAAGCGCCTGGAGGCTTTCGGAAACGATGTCGCAGGCCTTGAGGAGCTGATTGCTTACGGTCTGAAAGGCATGGCCTCCTATGCGGACCACGCCTTTATCCTCGGCGCAGAGGACGAGGAGGTATACGCTTTTTTCCACGAGGCGCTGGATTTCCTGGCCGGGAACCCCACGGACCTGGACGAGCTGGTAAAGATGACCCTGAAGGTCGGTGAGGTGAACCTGAAAGTCATGGGCTTGCTTGATCAAGCCAACACCGGCGCATACGGGCATCCCGAGCCTACGAAAGTCCGCGTCACCCCGTTCAAGGGCAAGTGTATCTGTGTCTCCGGCCACGACCTGAAAGACCTGGATGAGCTGCTCAGACAAACAGAGGGCAAAGGTATCAATATTTATACCCACGGGGAGATGCTGCCCTGCCACGGCTACCCGGGATTGAAAAAGTACAGGCACCTGGCGGGCAACTACGGCGGGGCCTGGCAGGACCAGGCCAGAGAGTTCGATAAGTTTCCCGGGGCGATCCTGATGACCACCAACTGCATTCAAAGGCCCAAGGAGAGTTACAAAGACCGGATTTTCACCTGCGGCCTGGTAGGCTGGCCTGGTGTGAAGCATATCGAAAATCGCGACTTTTCGCCGGTAATCGAGGCGGCCCTGGCGGCTCCGGGCTTTGAGGAGGATGAAGAGCCCCATTACATTACTGTCGGGTTCGGACGCAACGCGGTCCTGGGCGTGGCCGGCAAGGTGATCGAGGCAGTCAAACAAGGCAAGATCCGCCACTTCTTCCTGATCGGGGGCTGTGACGGCGCCAAGCCCGGCCGGAACTACTACACCGATCTGGCCCGGATGGTGCCCGAGGACTGTGTCATCCTGACACTGGCCTGCGGCAAGTACAGGTTCAACAAGCTCGAATTCGGCGCAGTCGAGGGCATTCCCCGGCTGCTGGATGTGGGTCAGTGTAACGATGCCTACTCGGCGATCCAGATCGCCGTGGCCCTGGCCCGGGCTTTCGAGTGCGGGGTCAACGACCTGCCGCTGTCCCTGGTCTTGAGCTGGTACGAGCAGAAAGCGGTCTGCATCCTGCTCTCGCTGCTGCACCTGGGGATCAGGAACATTCGCCTGGGGCCTTCGCTGCCGGCGTTTATCGGCCCAAACGTGCTGAAAGTGCTGGTCGAGAATTTCAATATCATGCCGATAAGCACGCCGGAGCAGGATCTGAAAGCTATTCTGGGCTGAGCGGACAGGAGATTTCGCTAATCGCAGGACCCAGGCACGGCTGTCCTAACGAGGACAGCCGTGCTTGATTAATTGGCGGGATTCTCTACAGAAAAAAATCACAAAACAGAGAGGATAAATTACATATAGAGACCTTTGAAAAAATCCCAGGTAAAAGGATAAAATGTTACATGTAGGGGCGGGTTTGAAACCCGCCCCTACAATAACATATTGATTATTATAGCCTTATAAAAACACAAACAATATTCTTTGAGTAAAAGATTACATTTTTCAAAGGTTTCATATATTAAAGGTTTACCAAAGGAAATTTTGCTCATCGAAATCTGATTTTTCCGCTCCGGGGGAAAAAGGCTCAAGTCTTCTATAAGGATGCCTGCGCCAGCAGATGAGTGAATCTGCCTTCCAAAATGTCCCGGAGCATGGCGATCGGGTCCGAGAGGCTGAAACTGCCGTCACCGTCGTAATCCAGGGCCGGGTTGTCAGGTTCCCGGAGCCCGGCGATCAGGAAGGCCACCACATCGACAATATTAACCCGGCCGTCTCTGTTGAAATCACAGGATAACGCGTTCCGGTCCACCCTGAAACCGTAAGGCTCAGTCTCGAAATCCGGCGGATCATAAGTATAGTTCCATTGGAAATCCCTGGCCCTGATATAATACTGGATTGTCGTGCCATTACTTTGCCCGGGTATCCGGGCCGAGAAAGCTCCATCCTTCTCTTCCATCCTGACTCTTGAATACTCTTCCTCTCCCTGTATGCGGTAATACAGATAGACATCCAGCAGGTTTTCCTCTGTTACTGAAGCGGTAATTGTGTATGGACCGGTGGTATCCGGAGTGTCCCGCCACCTCAGGGTCTCCCTGATCACAGGAGCGGTCGAGTCAGGCTGCAGGACAGCGGCCCGAGCTTCCTTGAGATAACCCTCCGGCAGGCCCATTTCCTCAGCCGGGGTCCCCTCGGCCCAGGTGGTGGCGAACCCGGAGTGCCAGCCGGACCAGTCTGACCAGTTGCCTGTGTTGTCCTGCTGGCGGACCCGCACGAAGTGCAGGGTATTGGGAGCCAGCCGGTCTTTGCCCTTGAGCGGGCCCACGAACTCGCCCCAGGCTGTATCGACCGTAACCTCGTTAGTATCACCCGCAATCCTGCCCTGCCAGACAGTGGAGTATTCGAACTCCTGGGGCTTGTATCTGGTGACTACCCCGTCGACCACGCCGTCGATCTCGAGCTCTTTCTGGCGGCCTTGGGCCACATCCGCTTCCCAGCCGGCCTGGAGAGCTTCCTGGTCCGGGCTCGAGAAAGCGGACTTGCAGATCACCGGGTTGAATCCGGTGCGCGCCGGGCCGACCGGCTCGGTAGAGAGTACCAGGTCGTCGTAAAAGCGGGACTGGGTCGCCGGGCTGCCGCCGTTCCAGTAGCAGTCCCAGCTCATGCCGTTCAAGGTCAGGTCCCTGTAGCCGCCGGCCAGATCGTCACCTGCCACATCGCAGATCAACACGCCGTCCGCCCAGGCCTGGATGCGGTCCGAGCGCGCTCCCTCCCCGAGGCTCACCCGCAGCTCATAATGTATCCAGCGGCCGATATTCTCAGGATTCGAGAATATGAAGTTCGCCTCATGGTTAGGCTGCCACTCCCTGTGCACGCCTGGAGCCAGGGTATGGCGCTCTATGGAAATATGCCCATCCTCCCCCCCGATCCAGAAAAGCACTGTGTAAAGGGAGTTCCAGTCGCCATAGCCGAAACACCGCATCCGCGCCATCTTGTTAGGGTAATATAAACCATCCCTGGGCTGGAAGCCCTCCTGGAACTTGTGGTACCAGCGGGCCACCACCGTAGTATAGGGCTTGCGCTGCTCCTCCGGGATGCTGGAAACATACATCGGACTGTCTCCGAAAAACCGCCAGCACCACCCCGCATCGCCCGGGTCACCGGTCATCTCGGAAATCGGAATATAGGTCTGCTCGATAGCCTGCCTGCCGCTGAAAGCATCTGTCTTGCTGATACGAAATCTTTCATCTGAGGACCCGATATCATGGAAACTCTCTTTCAGATTTTTGATCGTTTCGAGGTTCTCATAGAAATATACATCAGGCAAAGCTTTAAGCGGGTCGGGCGAGAGCGGTTTGACCCGCTCGACTTTCGGTGTCTCCGGCTTTCCGGCGTAAAGAGCGGAGAAGATAAACACACAGAGGGCGGCCAGAACGATCATGCTTCTTAGCACCACAGATCCCCTTTTTTTAAAGACAAAAGAATTCATTTAACCTGGAAAGCCGGATCCAGAGTTCGAATTTAACACAAACCGTGATTGATGAGGACGATAAATTACTACTCAGGTTATAAAATTGTTTGCATCTGTCCGTAAAAATTTTATTCTTCTTTTGATGGCAAAAGAAGCAAAACCATTTCTTTTGTAACCAAAAGAAACAAAAGTTAATCCTGGCATTTAAGTCCTTTACTCCGCTTCGCCAAGCTCGCCTGGCGCGATAATGCTGCGCAAAGGCCTGCCTGGGCGTTGTACATCTAATATGACAATGATGGAAATTACTTGTCTTCTACACGCTCCAGAAACAGGGTCCTCGGACTTCAGGGCTTCTTATGGCCTCTAATTTCACCTGGGATGGCTTTATCATCCCAGGTAGCTGCACTAAAACCTCTTTTCGGCAGTTGTAGAAGCTTTTATCTCGAGGTATTTCAATCTTTGTCAGGCAAAGTAAGTCGCCGGCGCCTTAAATGTAAGAATCGAAATCTGGCAAATCATACCTGTTTACTCAACTTATATTAATAACCAAGGCTAAAGCATATAAAAAAAATATAAATGGAAACTATTTAATGCTCCCTGTAGTAGTACTCCCCCCTATAGTATATTGACCTGTTCAAAGGTTCCTCCAGGCTCCCATTCCAGCTAAAAAATCACCGCCAGCATCCGGCAGAGCTCCTCAAGAAATGCTCTGTCCTCCGGGCTGAACGGCGCAAGCTCGTGCGAATCTATGTCCAGTTCGCCCACAATGGCGCCGTCTTTGAAAATCGGCACTACGATCTCGGCTTTTACCAGAGGGCTGCAGGAGAGATAGTTTTCCTCTGCCGAGACATCTTGAACGAGAAATGTTTCCCCTTTTTCCGCTGCCTGGCCGCAGATTCCCCTGCCGAACCCGATATGCACGTGCTCCGTAGGATCACCCTCATAAGGTCCCAGCACAAGCTCTCTTTCGCCTCCTGCCAGGTAAAAACCCACCCAGTCGTAATATGGAACGCGCTCTTTAAGGAGCCAGCAAACCTCCGCGAGCAGCTTGACGGGTTCAAGGCTGCTAGCCAGCAGCTTTTTCACTTCGGCTATAAGGCTTTCAAAAAGTGGCTTCTCTGGCATTTGGCCCTTCCGGGGTTGAAATTTTGCTTTCACGGCTTGCCGCGCCATATTTTAACCCTTTATTTTAGACCCGGCCTGCCGCCTATGTCAACTTTGTCCTGCAGGTCGCTCAAAGCGGATTATAACTTTCCTGTCCGGCAAAGGCCCTGAGTTCCGGTTGCCTGAATGTCTGTATAGGCTTATCTCTCCGAGAATAACCTATTGACATTTTTCTCATTCGAGGTTACAACTTTAAAAACATTTTCTTCTTTTCCTTTAAACCATGACCTTAAGGAAAAAACAGCCATGAAACGCAGAAGTTTTGTCAAGGAAACAGTCAGCGGGGCGGCTGTAGGGGCAGCCCTTTTTTCAGTATCGGCTGCCGAAAGCTCCGCGCCTCCCGGCAGTTCCGATGCCCCTGACAAAGCCGGCAAGGGTAAGGAACACCCATACAACGGCTCCTATACAGGCGACTGTCTCAACCGCGTGGCCTTTCCCCTCGGGGGCATGGGAGCGGGCATGATCTGCCTTGAGGGCACGGGAGCCCTGTCTCATTTTTCCTTGCGCAACGAGCCGGATATTTTCAACGAACCCCTGGTGTTTGCCGCTGTCTGTATCAAAGGCGCGCCGAATATAGCACGGGTGCTCGAAGGACCAGTTCAGCGCTGGAAGATTTTCGGCAGCCCGGATACCGGAAACGGAGCATCAGGTAAAAGTTACGGACTGCCGAGATTCGCCAAAGCCGGGTTCAAAGCGCGCTTCCCCTTTGCCAATGTGGATCTGGAGGATGACAAGACGCCGCTCAGGGTCTCTATCGAGGCCTGGAGTCCTTTTATCCCGCAAGAGGCAGACAACTCAAGCCTGTCTGCAGCGGCGATCGAGTATACTTTTAAAAATCCCACAGACGATACATTGGAGGCTGTTTTTTCGTTCAACGCCAGAAATTTCATGGTCACTGAAAAAAAGACTGAAAACGAGGTCCGCGCCGCACAGGGAGGTTTTATTCTCTGGCAGGGAGGCTCGAAAGAAAAACCCTGGCAGCAGGGGGCTTTCTGTGCCGCTGTGGATGACACAGAGGCCAAAGTCAACTGCCGCTGGTTCCGCGGCGACTGGTGGGACCCGCTGACTATCGCCTGGAAAAATGTCGCGGAAGGCGCTGTGATTGAGAACCCGCCTTATACGGACGGCGAGCCGAGCCCCGGCGCCAGTATCTGCGTCCCTTTCAGCCTGGAACCGGGCCAGGAGAAAAAGATCGCGCTGCGCCTTTCGTGGCATGTCCCCCAAAGCAACCTTCGCCTGGGACCTGAACTCAAATGCGAGGAGGGCGATGAAAAGGGGAGCTGCTGCCAGGCAGAGGGCTGTGTCTCGAACTATAAACCCTGGTACGCCGGAAAGTTTCCGGATATCGATTCCCTTAACGGGTACTGGCGGGAGAAATACCATCGCCTGCGAGAGGAGAGTCTCCTGTTCAGCGACTGCTTCTATGACAGCACCCTGCCGCCTGAGGTGATCGAAGCCGTGGCTGCCAATCTCACTATCCTCAAATCGCCCACGGTGATGCGCCAGGCCGACGGCAAGCTCTGGTGCTGGGAAGGCTGCTCGGATGACTCCGGCTGCTGCCGCGGCTCCTGCACCCATGTCTGGAACTATGCCCAGGCCATTCCCAATCTTTTCCCGGAGCTCGAGCGCAGCCTGAGGTCCACCGAGTTCTTTGTAGACCAGGATGAAAAAGGGCACCAGACTTTCCGCGCCTCCCTGCCGATCCGTCCCACCACGCACGAGTTCCACGCCGCCTCAGACGGCCAGCTCGGCGGGATCATGAAAGTCTTTCGCGAGTGGAGAATAAGCGGGGACAAAAGCTGGCTCGCCAAGTACTGGCCCAGGGTGAAACAGTCGCTCGACTTCTGTATCGAAACCTGGGACCCGAGACATAAGGGAGTGCTCGAAGAGCCGCACCACAACACCTACGACATTGAGTTCTGGGGCCCTGACGGGATGTGCTCGAGCTTTTACCTCGGCGCGCTCCGGGCCGCCGCTCTAATGGGCAAAGCCCTGGGCAAGAATGTCTCCCTCTACTCCTCGCTCTACAAAAAAGGGCGCAAGTACCTGGAAGAGGAGCTTTTCGACGGCGAGTACTTCATTCAGAAAATCCAGTGGGAAGGCCTGAAAACCCCTTCCCCAGTGGAAAAACCGCCGGAAGGTTATGATTACTCACCCGAAGCGATCGAGCTGCTTAAAAAAGAAGGCCCCAAATACCAGTACGGCAAAGGCTGCCTCTCAGATGGAGTGCTTGGGGCCTGGATCGCTGAGGTCTGCGGTGTGGGCAAGATCCTTGACCTGGAGAAACTAAAAAGCCACCTCAGGTCAGTTCACAAGTACAACCTGAAAAAAGACCTCTCCGAACACGCCAATCCCCAGCGCCCCTCTTATGCATTGGGAAAAGAGGGAGGCCTGCTCCTTTGTTCCTGGCCCAAAGGCGGCAAACTTACCCTGCCTTTTGTCTATTCCGATGAAGTCTGGACCGGGATCGAGTACCAGGTGGCAAGCCACCTGATGCTCGAGGGGCTTATCGAGGAAGGCCTGGAGATAGTGCGAGTGGCCAGGGACCGCTACGACGGCAGGGTGCGCAACCCGTTCAACGAATACGAGTGCGGCCACTGGTATGCCAGGGCCATGGCCTCCTATGCCCTGCTCCAGGGGCTGACCGGAGTCCGCTACGACGCCGTGGAAAAGACCCTCTATATGAAGCCTTCTATAAAAGGTGACTTTAAAAGCTTTATCTCGACCGCTACAGGCTTCGGCACCGTGGGAGTCAAAGGCGGGGAACCTTTCCTGGATGTCAAGGAGGGGCAAATCGAAATCGCACGGACAGAATATGTGCCGGCAAGCTGAAAAGCCTGAGGGCTGTCGACCAGGACTGCCCATTTCAATTGCTCTTGAAAGCGGGATTCGCCGGGGAGAAAAAAGCCCCTGAATGTTTGTCAAATCTCAGTGAGCGGGTGATTATACAGAGTAAGACTTGGAAGAAAGAGTCTCACCGGACCGGTTTATTAAAAATAACTGTATGTTTTCCTAAAGCTTGAGACTCAGCGCAATGCAGCTCTGATGATAGTGTCTCCATGACTCGCCTGCTCCGTTCCTCATGGAAAAGAGCTTGTAACAGGGCTCGAGGTCTGTCGTGGCATTCAGGGAAAAGCTGAATCCAGTTATAAAGTAGTTACAGCGTGTATGCTGTCTGCGTAAGTATTTGCTTAAAATCACATAGAAGTCGTTGCCGATAAAGTAGTCTATTTTATGCCTGTTCCAGTGAAAGCTGCGTGTGGCTTTGGGAAGAATCCTCAGATAAAGCAGCTCAGGATCTGAAACCTGGACCTGAAGCCTGTTACGCAAGTCGAATTTCCAGCCGGGCGATTGGTAAAAGGTAACTTTCGGATCGATCAGTAAAGTCTCTTGCCTGCGCCACTGGCTGCCGGCTTTCCTCTCTTCCAATCTCAATACAAGGGGAACTTCAATCCTCTCCGAGAGATAGAATACCGGGCCTGCATCCCATACGAAATGATAAAAGTCCTGCAGCCCGTCCTGGAAACGCATCGAAAAATTGCTCCTGAAAGACAATTCCTCTGTCGCTGTCCAATCAAATCCGTAATCCATCCTCTGGACCCAGATATTCTCTGCAGCATGGAGAAAGCGGCAACCCGTAAACCCAAAGGCACAGATCAACAAAGCAAAGGTTATTCTCATCTTCCGGTCGAAAGTAAAAATTTAATCCCTTAACCTGCTAAAATTTTAAAAATATCGTATAATTTTGTAAAAATTTTTTGACAAGTTAATGATAAAGCTTTTCCGAGGCAAAGGAAAAAGCTATATTTTTACAATACCCTCGCCGGAAAAACCATGTTACGGAGTTGCCCGATGAGTATTCTAATGAAACGAAACCCTGAAAGCGGGATTATCTGGTAAATATTTAAAGAGACAAAGGGCAACACGAGAAATGCCAGATGAACATTAAGACCCTCTTCACGGAATACCTAAGAAATCTAACTGAAGTGGCGCTCCAGGGGGACGCGCGAGAGGAGAGCTTTTACCAGGCGCTGGCCGACATGCTCAACGAAGTGGCGCAGGCGAGCGGACGGGAGCAGATCCATGTCACGACACTTCCCAAGCCAACCGATGCCGGAAATCCGGACTTCCGACTTTGGAACGGAACCGACCGCATCGTAGGCTATATCGAAGCAAAGAAACCGACTGAAGAAAGACTGGACCTCATCGAGGATTCCGAACAACTCCGGCGCTACCGCTCCACCTTCCCCAACCTCATCCTGACCAACTTTCTCGAATTCCGGCTGTACCGCAACGGCGAATGCGTGGAGACGGTTCTCGGCGCCCGGCCGCTGGTCCTGAACCGGCTGCGAACAACCCCGCCAGTCGAGAAGACCGGCGAACTCTACGCCCTGCTCGACCGCTTTCTGGGCTTTTCCCTTCCACAGGCGTTCACGGCGGAGTATCTCGCTGTAGAACTAGCCAAGCGCACACGCTTCCTGCGCGATATCCTGGCCCAGCGGCTGCAAGAGGAACGGGACTCGCCCGGCGCCCTCACCGGCTTCTTCGAGGCTTTTCAGACATACCTGATCGGCACATTGACCCCCGAAGACTTTGCCGATCTCTTCGCCCAGACTATCACCTACGGCCTGTTCTCCGCCCGCACGCGGGCCGGGGAAAGCTTCAGCCGCCGCGCGGCCTTCGACAACATCCCGCGAACCATCGGGGTGCTGCGCGACCTGTTCCGCTTCATCTCTCTCGAGGATTTACCCGAACAGCTCGCCTGGTGCGTGGATGACATCGCCGAAGTACTGGCCGTGGCCGACGCGCCTAGCATTCTCAACCGCTATTACCGAGAGGGCAAGGGCAGCGATCCCATTGTCCACTTCTATGAGACCTTCCTGGCCCAGTACGACCCTGCCGAGCGCGAGCGCCGGGGGGTTTACTATACGCCGGAACCCGTGGTCTCTTACATCGTCCGCTCCCTCCACAAACTCCTCAAAACCGAGTTCAATAAACCGGACGGGCTTGCCGACCCCGGCGTGACACTGCTCGACCCCGCGGCTGGCACAATGACTTTCGTTGCCCGCGCCGCGCAGGAGGCTGTCCGCGAGTTTGCAGCCAAGTACGGCGCCGGGGCCAGGGAGGACTTCATCCGGCGGCACATTCTGAAAAACTTCTACGCCTTCGAGCTGATGATGTCCCCTTACGCAGTCGGGCACCTCAAAATGGGCTTCTTCCTTGAAGAGCTCGGCCACCGGCTAACCGACAACGAGCGTTTGCCCTTCTACCTTACCAACACCCTATACTTTGAGGAACTGGAGCAGAGCCACTTGCCCGGCTTCTCCGCCCTGGCCGAGGAATCCCATCTCGCTGGAGAGGTAAAAAAACAGACGCCCATCCTCGTCATCCTCGGAAACCCGCCGTACTCTGTCAACTCCACAAACAAGGGCAAGTGGATAGTGGAAAAGATTAGCGATTACATGCAGGTTGACGGGAAGCCGCTGGGTGAGAGAAATCCTAAAGCGCTGTATGATGACTATGTGAAATTCCTGCGCTTTGCCCAGTGGAAGATCGAGCAGGCCGGATGCGGCGTTGTCGGCATGATTACCAACCACGGCTATCTCGACAACCCTACCTTCCGGGGCATGAGGCAAAGCTTGATGCAGACTTTTGACGACATTTTTATCCTTGATCTGCACGGCAATTCGCTGAAGAAAGAGACCTGCCCGGATGGCAGTCCTGACCAAAACGTCTTCGATATCCGGCAGGGTGTCGCCATCGCCTTCTTCATCAAGCGCGGCGGGCAACATAAAAATGACGCCGTTGCTAGCCATGCCGCGCTATGGGGGCTGCGCGAGCAAAAATACGAATGGCTTTCAAAGCACACTATCACAGCTACAGAATGGCAGGAACTCGCCCCAAAATCAGGGTTTTACCTGTTCGTGCCGCAGACAACCAAAGGTTTGGACTTGTACGAACGCTGGCCTCTCGTGCCAGAAATATTCGTAGTTAATTCTACAGGCATCAAAACCCATAGGGACCACTTCGTCTTCGATTTCGACCGCGAAGCGTTAAAAAGGCGCATTCGCCAGTTCCTGGACCGCAGCTTCACCGACGATTTCGTGCGTATCGCTCTAAAGCTGAAGGATACCCGTGACTGGAAAATGACCGAGAAGCGCAAAAAAGTCGAAGAAGACGTTTATTGGGAAGAAAAAATCTTAAAATACCTTTCTCGGCCTTTTGATATGCGCTGGGTTTTTTATCACTACCATGCGATCGAACTCGGGCGCCAGAAGGTCATGCAACACATGCTGGCCGGGGAGAATCTTGCGCTAATCACGCCAAAGAGAGTAGAGCATATGGGTTCTTGGAAACACGCCTTCGTGTGCAGTGTCATTTCCGATCACGTGGCCGTGTCGCTTAAAACCATCGACTACCACTTCCCTCTCTACCTCTACCCCTCCGCCGCCCGGGTAGATCTTTTTACCCCCCATGAGCATTTGGCGCGGCGGCCTAACCTTAATCCGAAGGTGGTGGCGGCGCTGGCCCAGGCGTATGGCCGCGAACCCTCGCCGGAAGAAATTTTCCACTATGTCTATGCCGTGCTCTACGCTCCTGCGTACCGCGAGAAGTATGCCGAGTTTCTGCGCCTGGACTTCCCGCGGATCCCCTTTACGGCTGACGCAAGGCTGTTTGTTGCGCTTGCGGCGCTCGGTGAGCGGCTAACCGCTTTGCACCTCTTGAAATCTTCCGAGCTGGACCAGCCATCCTGCCGTTTCGAGGGCGCGGGCGAAAGCCGCATAGATAAAGGCATGAAAGCAGGCCTGCGTTACGAATTAAGTCAAGAGCGCGTTTACATCAACCCAACCCAGTACTTCGCTCCAGTCACCGAAGCTGTCTGGAAATACCAGGTCGGCGGCTACCAGGTATGCGAAAAATGGCTGAAAGACCGTCAGGAAAGACGGCTTGAGTTTGAGGAAATCCGTACCTATTGCCGCATCGTCACCGCCCTCAAGCTTACCATAGACATCCAGCGGGAAATCAACGATCTGTATCCAAAGGCGGAGAGCAATAATGTAGCCTTTCAGGATCATGATTAAGCGAGTGAACTTCCATCGCCCGGTCAAACACACCAGCAGGCGGTGATAAGGGGAAACGGGGAATCGGAGAATCGGGGAAACGGAGAAACGGAGAAACGGGGAAGCGGGGAAGCGGAGAAACGGAGAAACGGGGAAACGGGGAAACGGGGAAACGGGGAAGCGGAGAAACGGAGAAACGGAGAGACGGAGAAACGGGGAAGCGGAGAAGCGGAGAGTATTTTCCGGCCCCGCCCAGTCTGGGGATAGAAACAAATTCAATTATGCGAATAATTCGAGTTTAAAAGTAAAATCGCCGGGACTGCTCAGCAAGAGTCCCGGCGATTTTTTTGTGTACCGTTAAATATCGAAGTCCGCCCTCCAGCGGAGACCAATTAGAAATTATCCGCCTCCACGACGGCCTGGAAAACCTTGAGGCTCCCCTCGGGGTCCTGCTTGATCGAGGCGCTCAGCTCAAGCCCCAGGATACCCTGGTAGCCCAGAGAGTGGATGGCCTTGAAAACCTGGCGGTAGTTGATCTCGCCGGTTCCAGGCTCGTGCCTGCCCGGGACATCGGCAATCTGGAAATAGCCGATCTCGTCGTAACAGGCCCGGATATTGTTAATCAGGTTGCCCTCGGTAATCTGCTGATGGTAGATGTCGAAAAGGATCTTGATATTCGGGCTGTCCACAGCCTTCATGATCTCGTAAGCCTCATCCGAGCGGTTGAGAAAGTAGCCGGCATGGTCCACATACGGGTTGAGCGGCTCGAGCACCAGTATAAGCCCGGTGTCCGCCACAATGTCCGCTGACCGCTTGAGGCTCTCAATCACGTTCACCGTCTGTTTCCCCCTGTAAACTCCGGGTATCTCCATACCGGTTATCACTGTGCAGCACTTGTTGCCCATTATCTTGTAATAGGTCACGGCCTTTTTCACTTCCTCGAGATAGGCGGGCCGCTGCTCGGGGTCCACCATCCCGGACTTGTTCCAGCCCGAGGGATTGGCTACAAAGACCCCCATGTCCAGGCCCAGCTTATCCATCCTGGCCTTGAGCTTTTCGGCCCGCGCCGGCTCCCAGCTCATCAGCCCGTTGAACTCAAAGGCCTTGAAGCCGAAATCCGCATAGGCATCCAGCCGGTCGACCGGATCCTCGATATTCCCCATCAGCCCCAGGTTGGGAGCGTATTTGAGCTTGAACTTGTGCCTGGGCTCTGCGGCGCATGCCTCCCCGCCCAGGGGGAGCGAGGCGGCAGCGGCCAGGGCCAGGGAACTTTTGATCAGGAAATTTCTCCGCTTCAGCATAGTCGGCACTCCAAGGAAATAATTAAAATAGAAACTTGCCATTTTACAAAATCCTACAGGGACAGCTCACAGTGCACCCCTGCGGTTTTTGAGGTTTTTCCTGCCCTATCGATTAACAGGAACATTGCTAAATACGGCCCATAAGAAATGCGACCAGGGTGAGCACCAGGGCCGCCACCGCGGCGATAATGAGACTTTTCTGAATGGTCTTGCCCTTGGAATAGATGCCGATTGCCGCAGGGATTGTGCTCGCCCCGAGAAGGCCGATCGCGAAAATAATCGCGAACACGCTGCCGTGAAGCTCCGGAGCTGTTTTCGAGAAAGTTACGCCGACAACAGTGGGGAATATCGGGCCGAAAGCCAGGCCCGTAACCAAAACCGTTATGCCTGCCAGAGCCTTGCTCTTAGCTACAACCATAATCCCGATAGCAATCGTGGCCACGAGAGCCAGGAGCATAATTGCGGTCGCTCCGTTCTCCGGGGTTATGATCTCTTTGACACCTGTGCCGAGCCGCGAGGCCATCAGAGCGATCCAGAACCCGGATAGAATCCCATTGGCTTTGGCCGGGGTCATTCCCACAGCGGTCAGGTAGGTTGTAATCCAGCCGCCCATCGAGGCTTCAAGCGCCACATAGCAGAAAAGGGCGAGCGCTGCAATGAGCACCACAGGATTGCCCAGCAGGGCGAAGGCATTGCCGAGGTCGAACCCGGCAGGCGGAAGCGCCGGGTAAGATGTCGTCGTCAAGGCGAAGATTATCGGGACAAAAGCGATCAGCGCGATAATGTTCACTGTTTTCGACAAACCCAATCTTTGCAGCAGCAGCCCGCCCAGGAAGGGTGTGAGAAACGCGCCGAGACCGAAAAACATGTTTCCTAAATTCAGGGCCCTGGGCGCATTCTTGCCCCCGAACAGGACTATCGGCATCAGGGTATTGCCCACAGTGTTCACGCACATCCCGCCGACACCGAGCAGGACACAGGCAAATACCACTCCCTTGTACGATTTGAGCGTGGAGAAAAGAAAAACAGCCAGCCCGGCCAGAAAGAAGCCCAATATGGCGAAAGGCTTGTGCCCCCAGGCGTCTACCAGGGGCCCGATAAAAAGAACCACGAATATGCTGGTAAACATCAAGGTCGAGATCAGTCCTCCAACTCTGGCGTCATCAATTTCCAGCTTCTCAGCCAGTTTCAACTTGACTGCTCCGATAAGCGAGAAGACAATCCCGAGAACGAAAACACTCAGGATAGCGACCAGCTGAATCATGGGCTACCTCCGGTACGAAGAGAGGGTTATGGAAAAGAGGTGAAGGCTCAAAGAGAATTAGCTTTATATTTAAACCCGGCTTCTTCTCCCCACAAGAAAAAAATTGTAAAATAAAATATAAATCTTTGACACCTTGCGGATAACAGGCACTGTTATATATTTAGTTTATCCAATCTTCCTGTGGAAGCAAACATTTTACTCGAAACTGCTCCTGGAGAAAAAGGAGGTCGAAATGGATGTTACCCGCAGAGAATTCCTCTCCGCTACCGGTGGGGGCCTGCTCGGGGCCGCGATGTTCGGGAAAGCTCTCGATGCTTTGGCTGCCACAGGCGAGGGACTGGTCAGGCCTGTGGGCCCGGGCTCGAAATACCTGCCTAAAATCAAGGCCGCCTTTGTCAGGCGGAAAGAAGAATACGGCATGCGGTGGCCGGGACAGATCTATGACGGTAAGACAGCAATGGAAAACTACACCCGCCAGATAAAATCCACAGCTGAGAACCTGGGAATCGAGGTAGACCTGAGGCCCCTGCCGATTTATTCACTCGAGGAGGCGGACAAGTGGGTGGCAGAAGCCAAGGCTCAGAAGCCTGACGGGCTGTTTCTGGTGGTGCACGACCGCCAGGACCACTCCTGGCCTAGCGCAGTGAAAGCAACGGACAGCGGGATCCCGACAGTCCTGTTCACGCCCCTGGGAACCTCTTTCACCACCAATACCGAAAGCCTGGCGCACAGGGATGGAGTCTTTATCTGCGCCACTGATGATTTCAGCCAGGCGGCTTACGGAATGAAAATGCTGAAAGCCGGGGCCAGGCTGCGCGAGATGCGCTTTATCGTTCTTCAGGGCACGGAGCGGAAAGACACCAGGCTCGAAAAGCTGGGCACCAGGCTGCGTTACCTGCCTGCGCAGACATTTCTCGACAAATACAACCAGACCCCGGTCTCCGATGAGATCAAGCGCATCACTGCAACCTATATCAAGCATGCCGCCAGGATCTCCATGGCCACTGAACAGGATGTCATAAACGGGGTAAAAAGCCTGGTGGTGGCGCGCAGTATTCTCGAAGCCGAGGAGGGAGACGGGATCACGATGGATTGCCTGGGAGCCCTGGGCAAAACCAAGGTCAGCCTGCCCTGTATCTCCTGGTCCCGAATGAACGACTGCGGGGTGCCCGCAGCCTGCGAGGCCGACCTAGGCGCCTGCGTGACCCATGCCCTGGTGCAGTCCCTTTTCGACCGGCCGGGCTTCCAGCAGGACCCAGTGCCTGAAACCGTGAAAGACTGTCTGATCGGCTCGCACTGCTGCTGCCCCACCAGGCTGAACGGTTTCTCGCAAACCCCTGAGCCTTACTCGATCACCCCGCACCACGGGATGCGGGACGCCACAGTGGTGCCGGTCTGGAAACCGGGACAGAGAATGACCTCTGCGGATATCATCCTGGAAGGGGACAAGGTGGAGATGATAATCTCATCCGGCACTGTGATCCAGAATATGGCGGTTCCCCCTGCCGGGGGCTGCGTGGTGGCGATCATGGTCAAGCTCGACGGGGTGAGCGATATGCTTGATTACCCCGGATTCCATCAGATCTTTTTCTACGGAGACTTCAAAAAGGAGCTGAAACAATACTGCCAGCTTTTCGGTATCCGCCCGCAGGTAATATAGAAGCCTCAAGTTGTGATTCCAAGACAATGGACATCAGGACAGCAAAAGCCGGTCTCTTTTTTGTGGGCCGGCTTTTTTGCAGCGTACCGACAGATAAAACCATATTCCCAGGGCTGTTTCTTGTTATTTTATTTAACTCCAATGTTGTTCACTTTAGGCGGGAAAGGCAAACGATGTCATTCCCGCTTGCGCGGGAATCCAGGTTTTTAAGCCGATTTTCTGGACCCCCGCTTTCGCGGGGGTGACAAAAAGAGAGTGTTGTCTCTTTAAGTGAACAGTATTTTATTTAACTCGCATTATTCACAAATTACCGCAAAACGCGTATGGGCGAACCCATGTGTCCGCCCGTCGTTCGGTAATTTTTCGATGGTAATCGGGCGCACACACGGGTGCGCCCTTACGAAAAACGGGAACGGAAAAATTTTTATGAATTTTCCGGGTTAAATCTATGCTCGACACTTGGCAAAGGACATCCTGTTTTGTTAAAATCGAGATTTATTTAAAAATTGAATCGAGGTTCATTTTATGAATCTGTCTATCGCTTCACGCGCCAGGCCGTTAAAGCAATCCGAGATCCGCGCAATGACCGCCAAAGCGGTCGAGCTGGGCGGGGTCAATCTCTCCCAGGGCCTCTGCGACCTGCCTACGCCTGACCCGGTGAAGGAAGCGGCGGCCCTTGCCATAGCCCGGGACTGTAACACCTATGCGCCCCTAAACGGGCTAAAAGCCCTGAGGGAAAGAATAGCCACGAAACTCCTGAAGTACAATAGAATCACCGCCGACCCGGAGACAGAAATCAGCGTCATGAGCGGAGCCACTGGGGCTTATACCTGCGCCCTTCTGGCCCTGCTTGAGACAGGAGACAAAGTACTCACTTTCGAGCCGTTCTACGGCTACCATGTCAACGTGCTCAAGCTGTTCGGTTTCGAGCCGGTATTCGTTCGCCTGGCTCCCCCGGACTGGCGGATCGATTTCGGCCTGCTGGAGGAGACTCTGGCAAAAGGTGTGCGCGCCGTGGTGCTCAATACCCCGGCAAACCCCACCGGCAAGGTGTTCACCCGTGTGGAACTCCAGGCAATCGGCGCACTTTGCAGCAGGTACGGAGTCTCGATTGTCACCGATGAAATATACGAGTATATCGTTTTCGCTGGACACGAGCATGTGAGTGTGGCCTCGCTCGATGGGTTATTCGAGCGCACGGTGACTGTCTCGGGATTCTCAAAAACCTTTGCCATGACAGGCTGGCGGCTCGGCTATGCGGCAGGGCCTGCTGCGGTGATCGAGAAAATGTCGCTGATCAGCGACCTCCTCTATATCTGCGCGCCCCATCCTTTGCAGGCCGGGCTTGCCGCAGCCCTGCCCTCGTTCGGCGAGAGCTACTACAAAAACCTGCCTGTCATGTACGACTCCAAAAGAAGAATTCTGACCAGGGGGCTCGAGGCATACGGCTTCGAGGTCTTGCCGCTTGAGGGAACTTATTTCCTGCTGGCCGATTACAGGAAATGCTATGGGGGGATAAGCTCATTGGAGGCAGCCGGGAGGCTCCTGGAGGAAAAGACAATCGCCTCGGTGCCGGCGGCCAGTTTTTTCTCCGGGGGCCATGATGAAACCTGGCTCCGTTTCTGCTTTGCCAAAGAAGATGGGGAACTTGGGCGGGCCTCCGAGCTGCTGAGTGGCTAGTGCTTTTACAACTTATAAATGAATAGTAACTGGCACAGATTAACTGACTAAAAAGGTTTGGGTCATACTTGAACAGGCTCTAGGCTGTGGGCTGCAGGTCCCTTCACCCCACCGCCGGCTCGTAGTAGAACATGGGGCTTGAGCAGGGTGGCCCTCTGGCCTGCAGCCTTATTGCTTATGGAGCATAAATAGATCAGGTAGAAAGTCCCGATCCGGCAAAACTGACTTGTCAGAGCACTAGCCCTGCTCTTTAAGAGCTGAGAGGATCTGGCGGCAGAAATCGCTCAAAGAATCATCACGCGCCCCGAGCACGAGCACCACATCCCCGGCTGAGGCTTCTTCGAGGATAACAGGCAGGGCCTCGCTGCGCCTCTCGAAATAGAGCGCCTTTTTCCCCCGCGCCGAGACCCGCCCGGCCACAACGCGGCTTGAGATGTCTCTGGCCGCTGTCCCTCCGGCATAGTAGATCTCAGGCAAAATGAGCAGATCTTTCTCATCCAGTTCGCGTGCGAAAGTCTCGACAAGCTGATCCAGGTAAAACCGCGTGGGCCCGTAGCCGTGGGGCTGGAAAACCACAATCCGCCGCCGCAGAGTTTTCCATGCCTCAAACGCTGAAAGCACCGCAGCGATCTTGGCCGGGTTGTGGGCGAAATCATCGATTACAGTCACCCCTCTTGATTCACCCACCACCTGGAAGCGGCGGGCCACCCCGCGGAATGCAGGCAAAACACGCGCAAAATCCTCCCGCTCTATGTCCACCGCCTCACAGGCTGCCAGGGCTGCAAGCACATTGTAAACATTGTACTTTCCGGGCAGCGGGCTCCTGAACTCCACACCGCCCACAGTAAAATCGGCGCTCAAAGGCGCAAGGCGCAAATTTTCAGCCCGGAGGTCTGCGGTTTTGTTTACCAGACTGAAACTGACTTTTTCAGTTTTTGCCCCGGCCTTTGTCAGGTCAAGCCTGGGAATGTTCGGACAGTCAGCGTTGAGAATAAGCTGTCCTTGTGTGGCAGAGGCGAAGCGCTCGAACATCGAAACGAGTTCGCTGATTTCGTGGTGTTCGCGCTCGAGATTGAGGATCACCCCCACGGCGGGCCGGTAATTGACAATCGAGCCGTCGCTTTCGCAGGCCTCGACACAATAGATCCCGCTCTCTGAGCCCAGGGCGTTCCCGGTAGTGGGGCCGCCGAGGTAGTTGACAACAGCCGCGCCGCTGATAAAGTTCGGTCTCGCGCCCAGCTCTGTGAGCACATAGGCGCATAAACCGGTGGCTGTAGACTTGCCGCTGGTGCCTGAGAAGCAGATTCCCAGAGCGGCGCTGTTCACCAGCGCGGCGAGAAGTTCGGGCCTTTTAACCAGCGGGATGCCCAGTTCAACCGCCCGCCGGTAGTCCGGAGTATCCGGCTCCACTGCGGATGAGACTACCACGGCATCCAGGCTTTCCATGACCCCAGAGCCATCCTGGGGCACAAGCTCAATCCCCTGGGCCGCGAGTTTGGCGAACAGACTGCTGCTTTCCCCCCGGTCGTACTTTCTGTCCGAGCCTGTAATGTGAACGCCCCTGCCGTTGAGCAACTGGGCCAGGGCGCTCATCCCGCTTCCCCCGAGCCCTGAAAAAAACAGGTTTTTTAACTGTCCAAGGTCTATCGCCATCCGTTTTCCCTTTCCCTCAGGCTTCTGAATGCATCTATTTGCGGAAACTTGAAACCAGATCGGCCAGAAGCCCCACAGCTACGGTAAGCAGGCAGCCGCTCGTTACATACCATGTATAGGGAGGCAGGCCGGTCAGCCTGACCGAGAGGATGATCCCGGCCAGCCCGACCACACTTGCGGCTGCAACCGAGAGTTGTGATTTGACTGGTGTGAAAAATCCCAGAATGAAGAGGCCCAGAAGAGGCCCATAGGTGAAAGAGGCCACCATCAGGCCTGTTTCAAGCACCGGTCCCCAGTCTCCGGCAACGAGGGCCACCCACACCAGCGCCGCTCCCCAGAAAACCGTGAAAGCCCGGCTCAAACCCAGGTAGTCCGAAGCCGGCCGCTGGATTCGGGCCAGGGGCCGCACCAGATCCATCACCGTGCTCGAGCTCAAGGCCTGGATGCCCGAATCGAGCGTGGACATGGCCGCGCCGAACATGGCCGCTATCACGAGCCCTGCGGCTACCGGAGGGAAATGGCTGACAATGAACTGGGGGAAAATCCGGTCAGGATTCCCCAGAGCCTGGGCTGGAGGGTTGATCACGTAGTAATAGTGCAGCAGGACCCCGATCAAAAGGAAGAGCAGGAACTGGGGTATGATAATAAAAGCCGAGCCGACTATCGCTTTTCTTCCGTCTCTAAGGCTGCGGCAGGTGAGAATCCGCTGGGCCAGTACCTGATCTGTTCCGTGCGAGGCCATCCCGAGGAAAGTACCGCCGACAATTCCGCTCCAGAAAGTATAAGTGTCAGATAACTTGAAAGAAAAGTCCCAGACCCTCAGCTTCCCATCCGCAGCGGCCCGTGCCAGCAAGTCCGGGAGACTCTCCGGAATCATCACTGCCAATAGATACAGGGCCAGCACTCCCCCGCCGAGCATAATCCCTGCCTGAACCACATCAGTCCAGATAACGGCGCTGATGCCCCCGGCCCAGGTATAGAGTACAGTCACCGCGGCAATGATTACGATGGCCGCAGTGGTATCCTGCCAGCCAAACACCGTGGCCAGTACCAATGCGGCCGCATAAAGGCGCACCCCGCTTCCCAGCACCTGGGTAACAAGAAAGAGCGTTGCGGCCCAGTTTCTTGCCAGGGGGCCGAACCTGCGGCTGAGATAGCCGTACACAGTGTAAGTGTCCTCCTGGAGGAAAGCCGGAAGGAAAAAGATCGCCAGGATTACCCGCGCGCAGAGATACCCTAAAGTCAACTGCAGAAACTGCATGTCCGTAGCATAGGAGAGCGCGGGCACGCCGATAAAGGTGAGGACACTGGTTTCGGTAGCCACAATAGACAGGCAGACCGCCCACCAGGGAATGTTGCGGTTGCCCAGAAAATAGGCCCGGCTGTCGGTCTGGTAGCGGGCCAGTCTGACCCCCAGACCTGTGATCAGGACCAGGTAGATCACTATCACCGCTATGTCTGCAAGGGGCAGCTTGAGCATCCAACAGGCTCTTTCAGCTAAAATGAGATGAAGTTCTCCTCTTGCGCGAAAAATGACACCATATAATAAGGGCATCAGGCGAAAATAATGCAATAGTTTCTGTCAGCGAAGAGATGGGGCATCAGGCGGGTTTGCTCTGACGGATATTTTTGGAGGATGGTTTGTCCCGGTACGTTTTAATCAGACTGCCGTAGCTGTCGATAAAGGACTCGAGAGCTTCGAGAATGTTTTCGATTTCCGAGATTTTGAAATCGATGATACAATCCCTGCGGAAGTCGTAGTTTCCGTATTTGGTGAAGATATAATCGAAGATCAGGCGGATAGTGGACAGCTTATCGTGCACGTCATCGGAGAAATTCACCACGTATTTGGAGGCTTCGAGATTGACCATTGCGCGTTGCAGGTCGAGATAGGCTTTTTGGGACTCGGCCAGATTTCGCTCAATTTTTTTCATCGGTGAGTTTCCGTTTTATTTATATATAATGCAAGGCTTATAATAATATAAATCAATATACATTTTTTTTCAAGCCATTTTTCTACTTCATTTATACCCTAAACGGAAAAATCTTTCAATAAAAATTTTTCGATAACCGAACCAGGACTCAATCCGGTTTTTGCCCGCTTTTGATAACCTGATGTAACATAATATCTTAGTTGAATTGCCCCACCCGGCCCCTGATCGTGTGAATCTATTCCCGACCCTGGAAATGCACCGGGAGAATAAAAAAACCGCCAAAAAGGCGGTCGGCAAAAAAAGACACTGTGCAGGAAAAATCCCGCCTGTCTTAGCAGGATAGGAGAACAAAGCCGTTTTCTTTGGCTTCTGTAAAAGAGGGGGGCAGTTGTTTTTTGGGTTCGGTTTGAAGAAAGACGAAATCAGTCAAAAAGGTTGTCGAGCAATATTTACAGACCATACTTTTATATCCCTGGGTCGACGCTCCTTGAAAGAATGAGTCGAAGTTGGCTGTATCAAGCTTTTCCAGACTACAAAATTTACACATTGTACCTCCAGGCAAAACCTGAAGCAGTAAAGGCGGGATAAGATTCTATCTATAGAATCGACTCAGGTGAGCTTGAACTTTAAAAAAGGTTCCTGTTCCGCAGAGGACGGGGACATGCTTTCAAAAAAGGATCTTGAAACGGTTCGGCCAAAATTGGAAGCGGTGTGAATTCAGGCGGCAGGTGCCCAGAGCAGTATCGCTCTTGGGGCACGCTAAAAAAAAGCGGATTCCACGCTGGAACCCGCTTTCAGATTGGCAAATTTAATTGCCTGAGAGCTGTCTCGCTGACAGGGCCTTTTTGCCACCCCGGGCGAGTGACTTTTAATTCATGAATGACTGGAGCGCCCTGCTTCGCGAGACATGGCGCAAGCGGCTGATAGCCTTTTCCTTGATCTGCCGCACACGTTCGCGCGTAATGCCGAGAACCGAGCCTATCTGCTCGAGAGTCATCGGTTCCTGGCCGCCCAGGCCGAAATAAAGCCGCAGGATTTTCGCCTCGCGCTCTTTCAGGGTGCAGAGAGATTCCTCAATGGCACTGCTCAGGGCGTTTTCGAATGCGCTCTCTGCCGGCCCGCGGTTGTAATTATCAGGCAGATAATCCAGAAGACGGTTGTCTTCACCCGGGGTGAGCGGAGCATCCAGAGACAGATGAGACTGGGAGATGGAAAGGGTCTTGCGCACCTCCTCCAGACTGATATCCATTCCCTCGGCGATCTCTTCCACTGTAGGTTTCCTGCCGAGCTCCTGAGTGAGACGGTTGCTTTTTTTGCCTATTTTATAAAGCGTACCCGCCCGATTGAGCGGCACCCGCACGATACGCGACTGTTCGGCAAGGGCCTGCAGAATGGCCTGGCGAATCCACCAGACTGCATAAGAAATAAACTTGATGCCCTTGGTTTCATCAAACTTGTGCGCTGCCCGGATCAAGCCCACATTACCCTCGTTGATCAGGTCGGCCAGAGAAACTCCCTGATTCTGGTATTTCTTGGCCACGCTGACCACAAAACGCAGGTTACTGCGCGTGAGCTTTTCCAATGATCCCTGACAGCCTTTTTTGATTTTTTTGGCGAGCACTATCTCCTGCTCCCTGGAGAGCAACTGGTAATTGCTGATCTCCTTGAGGTAAAGATCCAGTGAACCTTCGTCAAAATATGATTTTTTAGGGTGGCTTGCTTTCATTAAAAAACGCTCCTTACCTTTGTGAGGAGGATAATGCACTATTCACTGGCAAAACTATTGGATGATGTGACCGATACGGTTTAAACGGGGCAGTAATTGCTTTTGGTCCCAGGAAAAATAGAGGATCATCGGCCGCCCTTTTATAAGATCTTTTTCCACAAAACCCCAAAACCTGCTGTCGCTGGAAAAATCCCGGTTGTCGCCCATGCAGAAATAACACCCGTCAGGCACAAAAAGAGGCCCGAAATTGTCCCGGGTCGGCAAATACCTTCCCTTAAGCTCCTCTTTATTCTCCTTTGTCAGGTAATCGTACTGCCAGCTGAATTTACTGACATCAAACCACCGGTTTTCATGACGCCGAATCTCTCTTTCGAGATGCTGAACGTATGGCTCATCCTTTGGAACATGGTTGATATAAAGAACCTTATCCCGCATCTCGACCGTATCCCCGCTCACCGCGACACATCTTTTTACAAAATCCAGCGTGCGGTCAAGGGGATACTCGAAAACAATAATATCGCCCCTTTTAGGGGTATCATAGCCCGGAAGACGGAAATTCGGCAGCTCGAGATCCAGAAACGGAAGTTTGCGGGGAGTGGTCGCACCGTAGGCCAGCTTGTTCACCAATAAAAAATCACCCACCAGAAGAGTATTCTCCATTGATCCGGTAGGGATTTTGAAAGCCTGAACCAAAAAGGTGCGGATAACAAGAAAGAGTATAAACGCCAAACCAAGAGATTTGACCCACTCTTTCAAACCGCCAGCCTCCTGCTTTGTCACCCGGACGCTCCGTTTAAGCCCGGAGCGAACCCCGGTACTAATTTAAGTTTAACTTCCTGAAACAAAAAAAGTTACGGTTTTAATCCGCACCAACTAGCAAAATAAGTTGAAAACTATTTAGTATAATAAAAAATGTTCCTCTTGTCAATATTATCTTATAAACCCAAAACCGACTTTTGTTCACTCAATTTCAAAAGTAACCCTTGTCTACATAACGTTTTATTTTTTTTGCGTAGCGCAGTCTGGCCACCCGTTTAGTCGGTATCGAAATGCTCTCTCCGGTTCTCGGATTACGCCCCTTTCGGGCCGGGTATTCCCTGGTAGTAAAAGAACCGAAACCTTTCAGAGTTATTGTAGAGCCTTTGACCAACTCCCTGGATATAGTCTCGAAAATCGATTCGAGCACTTGCTTTACTTTGCCGCGTCCAAAAGCATTGCACGAGGCGATCCGGCTGATTAAGTGGGTTTTCGTAACATTCGAGCCAGCTACCAGAAGCCGATTCAAAGCGAATTGTTCAAGTTCTTCTTCAAGCTCTTCCTGACGGAGCTTGGTAGTAGCCACCAGCAGTTGACCGATAGGAAAATGGCTGTTATCGCTACTCTCTGTTAATTCCTCTACCTGTTCCCGGGTCAATATTTTGAGCGCACAAGCGGCTGAAGCAAAGCTGCATTCCTTTTTGTCCATATATTCCAGAATCTTTTCAACATCCTTGAAAGTTACCAGATCCCCGGCTAGTGCCGCAGCCCCCAGACTGTCATGAAGAATTTCCTGCAAGATGAGAGCTTCGTCGATATCCTGCTGTTTCACTCTTCCCCGCCGAATCAAGAACTGGCCGAACAACTCTTTTGCCATAAGGACCCCTTAATGAATATTGAAATCCTAAAAATACAGATTGGTTTATAAAGCAATTTTTTTAAATGATTTTTTGCCTTTTTCAGATTTTTTCTTTTTTTTACTAATCAATAGAACTTTATCACAAATTTCTGGTGTTTGTCAAGCAGAATAACCCATAATCCGATGCTATTGTTGCTATCGATTGCCTGAGCGCTTATATTTTTTATTGATCTGACAAGTTCAAACACACTTGCAATAACGCTTTCGCACAAATCCTGGTGAGGGGGTTTTATAATGGCATCGAGAAATAACCATTTCAATCAAATTATAATCGGTTCCGGAGCGGCTGGACTTAGTGCGGCGATATATTCGGCCAGGGCCTCCCTGGAGCCGCTTGTCTTTGAGGGCAGCCAGCCGGGAGGCCTGCTGACGACAACCACGGAGGTGGAAAATTACCCCGGTTTTGAAAACGGTATCCTCGGTCCCGAGCTGATGAGTACAATGAAAAGGCAGGCCGCCCGTTTCGGTGCAGTCTTTCTCCCCAAGGAAGCTGAGAGGGTGGATTTCCGGACTAAGATTCCGGAGGTGACCTCGGGCGGCGAAACGTACACCGCAGACTCGGTGATAATCGCTACCGGAGCCTCCCCCCGGCTGTTGGGACTGGAGAACGAAAAGCGCTTCATGGGACGCGGTGTGAGCACCTGCGCCACCTGTGACGCATTTTTCTACCGCGGCAAAAAGGTGGTGGTTGTCGGCGGCGGGGACTCGGCCATGGAGGAATCCACCTTTATCAGCAAATTCGCCTCAGAGGTATTCATTGTCCACCGGCGTGACGAGTTAAGGGCCTCCAGGATCATGCAGGAAAAAGTATTGAATAGCGACAAGATCAAAATTTTCTGGGATACTGTGGTCGAAGACATTATCGGGTCAGAGGAAAAAGGCGTCGAAGCGGTAAGGCTAAAAAATGTCAAAACCGGCCAGAGGAGAGACCATCCCACGGACGGTATTTTCATGGCGATCGGCCACACCCCGAACAGCAGCCTGTTTAAAAATCAGCTCGCTCTCGATGGCGAAGGTTATATCCTGGTCAAAGACGGCACCGCCACCAGCGCTCCCGGAGTCTTTGCAGCCGGTGACGTGGTGGACCACCGCTACCGCCAGGCAGTGACCGCCGCCGGCATGGGATGTATGGCAAGCCTCGATGCCCAGAAATATCTGGCCGGGTTGAAAGCTTGAGCTTGGCACCCCTCTGCCTTCAGGGTTCAGGGGCTGGGAGTGAAACGTTTTTCACGGGCCTGGAGACATCCCCTGACCTGCCTGAAGCCCATTTTTTGCCGGGCCCGAAACTCAACGCCTAAAGGCTGCACCGACAGCCTGCCTATCTTCTCGGCAAAGGGAAAAAGGGTCAAAAACATCCCGGTTTTCTTTGCCTGGGCTCTGCAATAAAAAATATTATGCCCCAAATGTATCAATTATCCATTAAAACAGGAATACCGGTATGAATCGCCGCTGCTGTATCCGTACCTCGGCCGGACTGCTGGCTTCAGTTTTGATACCCGGTGTCTGGTCCTGCCGGCGCCCGGTTTCCAAAAAGAAAAAATACGATTTTAAACCTTATGCTCAAGGCCAGACCTCGGTCCCGGTGACCCAGGTGACCCCTGAGGATGGAAATTACATCCATACCTATTACGATGTGTGCTCGATCAGCCCCTCGCAAAGGTATTTAGCGGTTACCCGGCTCCCTTATCAGGATCATATTCCCGCCCTGGGAGATACGGCCGAGGCCTGCGTTATCGACCTCGAGGAGCGAACCATTGAAACGGTGTATTCCACTAAAAGCTGGGGTTTCCAGGTGGGCGCGAATTTGCAGTGGGGGGCCGCGGACCGGTATCTGTATACGAATGACGTAATCGACGGCCAGGCCGTATGTGTGCAAATCGATCTCCAGAGTGATCTGACCAGGGCTTTCTCCGGCCCGATGTACCATATCGCCCCGGATGAATCCTGCGTGATCGGATTTCCCCTGGAACTGCTCAATATTACCCAACAGGGCTACGGCGTACCCTCTGAAGACCCTCAAAATCCACGCCGGTTACCGCCAGGCGCGGCAAAAGACCAGGGAATATGGCGTACGGATTTGAAGAGTAACGAGCGGAAGCTGCTGGTCTCCCTGGTGGATGTCGCCGCTCGAATCCCTGAGCCGCCGCCCAGGCCGGGCGGCACGTTTTATTTCTGGCATTCGAAATTCAATCGGCAGGGCACCCGGATTATGCAGGTCCTGCGCTGCCTGTTTCCGGACGGCTGGGGAGGCGAAAACGCCATGGTTTTCACCCTTGATGCCGATGGAAGCAACATCCGGTATACCCCGAGCAGGCCGGTGTGGGCACAAAGCGGCGGGCATCCGAACTGGCACCCGGACGGAGAGCATTTGATCAGGAACCTCAAGCCGGATGGCAAAACAATCCGTTTCTGCAGAATTCGCTATGACGGGACCGAGGTGATTATCTTAAGTGAAAAATTCACCGGCGGGGGACATCCCACCCTCGAGCCGGGGAGCAGATACTGTATCACGGATGCGTTTCCTTTCCACGGCGGACAAAAAGTCTCTATCCGTCTGATTGACCTGGCAGCCCAGAAAGAAGACATTATTTGTACCCTGCCGACTATTAAAAGAGAAGGGCTGGTGCATTCAGCGCTCCGCCTTGACGGGCATCCGTTCTGGAGCCGGGATTACAAAAAAGTCTGTTTCCAGGCCGCCCCCCGGGGCCTGCGGCAGCTTTTCATTGCCGATCTGTCGGAAATCACGGCTTGAAAGTCCCGGGTCTGAACCGCCTCTTTCCGTTCAAAACCCTTTTGGCCTTTTCAGCCTGTAGCGGCCGCTTACTGGTGCCTTTTCCTTTTACTTTCATGTTTTGCAAGGAAACCCTGCCATGATAAACACAAGCTCCCTGAACCGTTCTGTCTTTCTCCTGCTGCCGGCCGCGCTTACCTGTCTCTCCACCGCGCAGGCGGCTGAAATTTCCCGCTTCCTGCCCGCCGAGGTGCGCGCGGATGGCGGAATCTCGACCCTCTACGTGGATGGAACACCGGTGATGCCCATGTCGTTCTGCTCGCGCAACAACAATAACGAGGATTACCTGGCGCGCCTGCTTGAGGCCGGGATCAAGGTGCATTTCCCGATCTGCGACACGGATTGGAAAGACCCCGAGGGATTCGAGAAACTGAAACTCCTGGCTCACCGGATTCTCAAACTAGACCCTGAGGCAATCCTGATCCTGCGCCTGTCTCTCGATCCACCGCGGACCTGGATGGAGGAGAATATCGACCAGTGCACCACTTTCGAGAACGGCAGCCCAAGGATGATTATCGACACCAAGATCGGCCGCACCTACCAGCCCAGGCTGACCGATAACCTCAAGTTCAGCCTGGCGAGCCAAAAGTGGCAGGAACGGGCCGAACAAGCCCTTGCCGATTTCGCGCTTAAAGTTGGGGAGAGCGATTTCGGCCAGCGGGTGGCAGGCTATTTTTTCACTGCCTCGGAAACCGAGGAGTGGTACTACACGGTAACCTACGACCGCCGCTACCATGTCCACGATTTCTCGAAACCGATGCTGGATTATTTCAAGAAATTCCTCAGGGAGAAATATGGGACCGACCAGGCCCTGGCCGCAGCCTGGAACAACGATGTGCGGAGTTTCGAACAGGTGCGTGTGCCCCAGCTCGCTGAGCGCAGCCTTTATACCGGAGTGGGCGAGATACTGCTGGCGCGGTTCGAGAGCAAGTCGCATTTCGGCACCCTGGCCAACCCGGATTTCAGCGAGTTCGAGAGTGACTACTACCGGGCGGTGAACCACAGCGTGGCTGATGCCATTATCCGTTTCTGCAGGAAACTCAAGGAACTCTCCTCCGGCCGGATGCTGACCGGCGCTTTCTACGGGGCGCATTG
Organism: archaeon; assembly: GCA_035528795.1. Classification (GTDB taxonomy): domain Bacteria; phylum Gemmatimonadota; class Glassbacteria; order GWA2-58-10; family GWA2-58-10; genus DATKXY01. The sequence goes on from DATKXY010000095.1 coordinate 35,665, forward strand.
CTGTGTGGTCTACCACGAGATGGGCGTTTCGGGAGCGGTGCATAAAATCCAGGACAGCGGAGTGGTCGATATCTGCGCCTCACCGGCCTCGTATTTCAACCGTCCGCCGGGCGGGCAGGCGGCCCACCGCGCCGTGCACAGCTCCTACGGCCTGCGCGGCATGCTCTGGATGACCGAGGAAGACACCCGCACCCATCTCTCTGATTTCCGCAACTGGAACCTCTACAGCCAGGCCGAAACGCCTGAGGAATCAAGCCGGATGATCAAGCGCGATTTCGCCAAGACCATTACCGGATACAACTGGGCCTGGTGGTTCGAGAACAGCCGGACGGACCGCTGGTATGACGACCCGGTGATCCTGGACACTTTCAAGAGAATCCAGGAGATCTTCAAGGCCAGCCTGCGCTTCGGTCTCAAGCGCACGGCCGAGATCGCCCTTGTGACCAGCGAGAAGAGTATCTATTACACAGACCACGAGTCTTTGCGGGACATGCTCATGTGGCAGCGCCAGCTCGAATTCGAGCGCATCGGCGCATCATTCGACCACTACTACGTGCGCGATCTCACCCATCCGGAGATGAAAGATTACAAGCTTTATGTTTTTCTCAACGCCGTGTGTCTGGATGATAAAGACCGGGAGGCTGTCAAGCGGAAAATAATCGACAAGGGAGCGAGCGCCCTCTGGCTTTACGCCCCGGGCCTGATAAACCCGGATAGAGAACCAAAGCTCTCGACTGTACACATGAAAGAGCTCACGGGCTTTGATTTCGCTTTCAAGACCGGGCGGCACTACCCCCGGATCGTGGTCGATAACCCGCGCCACCCGCTGGTCCGGGGTCTGCCGCGCGACCGCTGGTACGGCCAGCCCGACAGGGTGATGTACGGCAGCTTCGAGACCCGGGAGCGCAGACAGTTTTACGAGCTTGGAGGGTCGCTGGTCGATCCGCTGTTCTACCTGACAGACTCAAGCCAGGTGGCGGGCGGCTATTTCTATGCCAGGGATCTGGAGCACGGCCTGGGAGCCCTGGGCGAGACAAGGGCTGCTGGATATCACTCGATCTATATCGGCGTCAAGTATGTCCAGGCGGAGCTTGTGCGCGCAGCGGTCCGGCGCTCTGGTGTGCACATTTACTCAGACAGCGATGATGTCTTTTACGCAGACGGCAGCTTTGCAGTGCTTCATGCCCGCACCGCCGGAACAAAGACACTCCGCTTTCCCGCCGCGGTCAGCCCGTACGAGGTTTTCGAAAAACGCTCCTACGGCCAGAAGGTTAACGAGGTGGTTTTTCCGATGGAGTTCGGGGAAACAAAGGTGATCTGCCTGAAGGGGAAACTATGACAACTCTGAAGTTCGATAGAGGACAATAGGGGTTTTAAACGATATCCCAATGGCAGAGTTGATAGAGGTAAAGCTGGCCTAACATTCGCGCTAATTTGAGAACAACAAGGCGCGAAGCGCTGACGTAGTGATTCTGTTTGAGTGTCTAGTTAGGGGTGAATTAATTTGATGGCATTCTGATCTATCTCAAACCAACCACAAAGCGACTTATGGAACCCGGCATGAGTCTGACTAAATAAGAATCGGTCTGGTTTGAAATCGTCAAGCCAAAGAAACAAGTGAATCCTTGCCTTTTCTTCTTTAATGCGACCCTCCGAATATTTCAAGTAGATAGGATGGGTTTGATCGTTCTCTGCAATGAATTTACCGGTAAGCACACCGATTAAATCAAGAATTCCGCAATAACGATCATGATTAACAAACGCGAGGACGTTCGGTGTCTCGACCCTCGGATTAACTGCATCGAATTGTTTAACTGCTGTGTGTATATCGTCGGTGAGGCGATTGAATACTGGATCGATTCGATATCCTTCGGATGTACTACTTGAAATAGATTTAACTTCGCAGAAAAAAGCTAAAGCGTTCCCGCGAAAAACACGAAAGTCGGGAGTTTTCCTATTGCGACGTTCTTCTTTCGGGAACACAATGGCATAGAGACCCTTCGCAGCCAGATACTCAGCCACTTTATTTTCATCAGTTTTCAAGAACTCTCCGGTATGTGTACGATTGGCTCCTAACTAGGGCTTATACAGAACTATGATGAGAGCCTATATATGGTGAATGCGGGCTAAGATTCAATGGTTTTAAGTCTAGCTCCTTCTTGCTAATTTTGTGGCCATAATGGAGATCAAACCGCCAAGCATTATGTATCCAAGAATTACCTCAGCCATAACCCACCTGGCTGCTTCTGCTGTTTCTGGTATTATGTCACCGAATCCGAGGGTAGTAAAGGTTACCACGCTGTAATAAAGCATAGTTTCCAGTGTCCAGTCCAGCTTTATGACCTCAAAGGCCCCCGGGCCCAGGCTGAAAAATTTGTAAGCAAAGCCAAGTGCAAAAGCAATTGACCAACCAGCCCATAGACTAAAAGACCGGCCACAATCCGCAAAGATCAACCACAGCAAATAAATGGGTTTTCTCCACCAAGCTGATCTAAATTCCTCAATGAAGTCCTGATCCTGAGCAAACCTTTTGAACCTTGGGCTACCATAGCAAGAATCCACACGAATTCCCCGATATCTCCCCCAACGATTATATTTAACATCAGTGACGCAGGCTTGACTAAAATTAGCATTTCTAAGATTAGCGCTTTTAAGGTTCGCCCAAGTTAGATAAACCTTTTCGAGATTAGCATATTCGAGATTAGCTCCTATGAGATTAGTCATTTCGAGATAAGCCTTTTCGAGATGAGCCCATCTAAGATTAGCATTTTCGAGACTAGCTGATAGGAGACGAGCATCTTCGAGATTAGCCTCTTCGAGATTAGCCTCTAAGAGATTAGCCTCTAAGAGATTAGCTCCTTTGAGATTAGTCTTTTCGAGATGAGCTTTTTCGAAATGAGCCTTAAAGAGATAAGCTTCTAGGAGATTAGCTTCTTTGAGATGAGCCTCTTCGAGATGAGCTTTTGTAAGATTAACTCTTTTGAGAAGGGCATTTTCGAGATGAGCCTCTTCGAGATGAATCTCGGTATCAGGATTTTCTTCCCGCCACTTATTCCAGGCTTCCACGCCTTGTTTGAGAATCTTTAGCTGTTCTTCATCTGCCATGGTGTTTTACCGGATTGAGAAAAAAAATTGTTATTATATTAACCCTGCCCTGACACATAACTATTTCTCAGATTTATTAGTTCTTGATTTCGTCTGGAAAGCTTTATCCTTATATCATCCCATTCTAGGAGCAGAGGCACTCTCTCAATTATTTTGTTTTCCTTCAAGCAAATCGCAAAAAGCCCAACAAACTTTTCTGAAAAAACTTGGCGGTATGAAGCTATAACATCTTCAAATAGTGAGCGTGCTTCAGTTAAATGTTGTTCTACAAGCCTCCTGGCAGCACAGTGAATCCTACTAATTCCCTCAACATAGACTCTGGTAGCCATTTTTAGATCTATTTTTTCAGGAATTTCCTCAAGCACTTTTTTCTTAAAAATATCTTTTTTTAAGGATTCTTTTTGAGATGCTAGCTGGAAAGAGAAAATAAGCATTCTATCTTTTCCAGAACCATTGGCATGCCCTTTGAACTGCACCCAATGGACTGGAAGCCCCCGGTGCTGCACGTAATTCCTTAAGGCCTCCATAAACCTATATTCGAGACTATTGTCGTATTCTTCTGAAAACAGGCTCGTTACTTCTTCCTTTGTGTTTTGGTTATCAGGCATGCACTTTCTTATATGGTGGTGTAATTGGTCTACATATAATCTGGCTGCGGTGAGTAGGTTTATCAACCTTCGATTAAAGCCCATTTTTACATGAAAATAATCATCGTAAGGGACCGGTTCACGGATCATTCGTTGAACAGTATAGTCTAGTATTTCTTTTTCAAATTCTAAGTAATTCGAAATAAAAATCTGGTATTTCTCTTCCATGGCCAATCCATGAAAAATCATCTTACTGGCTTTCTTGATGGCCTCATACTTGTTTTTACCCAGTTCAACTTCTGGAAATTTCCCCGAGGCGAGAATTGATAGTATGTACTTCATGGCTCATAACTATGGTTTATAGAGAAATGTGATAAGAATCTGATATATAGCAAATACAGCTATATAAGACCCCGTTAAAATACTAAAGATAAACACATAAAGTGTTAATTATCAATCTGTTGTAGTATTAAGGCGTTTGCAGTTGTGAATCAGTCGATCCGTGGCGGGCCTCACCGGTCTGCTGAAATGCTGGTCAATGAAACGATTCTAAGGAGTTTTCCCGGAAATGTCAAAATAAAAAAGCGGAGAGCAAGAGGAAGGTATTTTGCCGGTGCGCTCAGCCGCTGCATTAGCGGCCGTCTTGAGCTTTTTGCCAGGTATCTCTTTCAATCACTATTCCGTTTGAAACGCCAGATTTGGTTAGATCTTCGATTTTCATATAATACCACTACTTCCCATTCATAATATTTTGTAAGCCTCTCTGTAACAAGCGCCGGGCCGGTATTTCAAGCCTCAAGTCTCACTTTGATTCTAAGCTGCTTATCTGCTTGACCCATTGATCCTTGAAATGCAAACCGTTTATCCAGTCTTAATAGCCGAGCGGTTAGTTTGTCAGAACAGCTTGTCCATGTTTTTGTGAATTTTAAGGAGCTTGTATTCCCGGTTGGTCTTCTTGACCAGGGCCTCCGATACTTTTAAGCGCTCCTCAGGCGTAAAGCCATTGGCTTCCATGGAGTTCGAGAGGAAAGCAAGCTGTTCGGCCAAATCCACTGTCGAGCTGCGCGAGGCGAGGCGCTCGATATACTGGCCGGTCAGACTGGGGCTGGCTATCAGCTCGGAAACCACGAGCATCTGCTCGTAATTGAGCTTGCGGCTCAGGAGATCGAAAAGGGCGGCAGCCATAATTTCGGGGGCCCTGGGCGCAAGGGCGTAGTTGACCCTGATGTCAGAGGTATACGCGCCGCGGCCCGGATGAAAAAACGCACCCCTGGAGGGCCTTTTGCCTGTCCACCCGGCTGCGCGGCCTCTCTTACTAAGCGTCCTTAGAACTTCGGCCATGACCAGAATGACCACAATAAGGGCTATTAGCCAGATTTCCATAAGGGAGAGTCCGGTGTTCGTTAATCTTACGCTGATCCCGATAATGGCGTATTTTATTTAAAAAGATTATTTTAATCTTCACTGTCTTAAAATATGGTCTCTTTTGCCCGTTGTAAACGCTAAATATTCCCACTGATACGGGCGTGAAGATTGTTTTTCTTTTTACACGGCTTGATCTGAGCTTTATATTCCGCTTTGAATTTTTTGCTTGCAATTTTCAAACCAAATTTTTAGCAAACATTATATATAAAGAATCGAGGAGCCTGAATGAACCTTCATAAGAGCCGTAAAAATTTAAGGGTTATAATGATTGGAGCACACCCGGATGACTGCGAGTGGTATGCCGGGGCCACGGCTGCGCTCTGGGCCGCAGAGAGTGCCGCGGTTCAGCTGGTGAGCGTGGCAAACGGGGATGCGGGCCACCATAAGGAAGGCGGCGGAGCCCTGGCCAAAAGACGCACGGCTGAGGCGGCCCGCTCAGCCGAAATCCTGGGGGTGAGCTCCCTGGTGCTGGATTTCCACGATGGAGAGCTCGTCCCCTCTCTCGAGGTGCGCAAAGAGGTAATCCGCGCGATCCGCAGATGGCGGGCCGAGATCGTGATTACCCACCGGCCCAACGACTATCATCCCGATCACCGCTATACCTCCCAGGTAGTGCAGGACGCCGCATTTCTGGTGGTGGTCCCCAATATCTGCCCGGATACCCCGCCGCTTGAGAAAAATCCGGTGTTCCTGTATTTTGCCGACAGTTTCCAGAAACCGGCCCCTTTCAAGCCGGATGTGATTGTGGATGTTACCCGGGCAATGGACAAGAAGTTGTTGAGCCTAAACGCCATGGAAAGCCAAATGTACGAGTGGATCCCCTGGCTCGAAAAGGCTGAGGATAAAGTGCCTGATACGCAAGAGGAGCGGCTTGAGTGGCTGAGGGGTTTTTTTGCCGGTCATTTCCTGCGCTCGGCAAAAGACTATGCCGGGCTTTTGGTCCAGCGCTATGGGGCCGGGCGCGCCTCCAAAGTGCGCTATGCAGAACCTTTCGAGCTCTGCGAGTACGGCCGCCAGCCTTCACGCGAGGAGCTCTGGCAAATGTTTCCGCACTAGTCTTTCCCACTCTGACACACTTGATTGAGTCCAAGGCAGGATAAATATCTCTTTAACCGGTTGTCGCCTGGGAGCGCTGCAATTATCCACTAGCGCCCAGGCTGATAGAAAGGAGGCTTCGATATGCGTAAGTTTATCTCGCAAGGATGCTTTTTCCTGTTGGCTGTCTGTTTGACAGGGCTATTGGTGTTGACAGCCAGGCAGGAGGCCCAAGGCCAGGCAGCGCAGGAAAGGGGAAAGCCGCTGCGGGTGATCATGATCGGCGCTCACCCGGATGACGCAGAGAGCAAAGGAGGCGGAACAGCAGCTCTCTGGGCGGCTTCAGGGGCCAAGGTGCAGCTTGTCGCCGTGACCAATGGGGATGCAGGCCACCAGAGCGAGGGCGGCGGGGCGCTCGCTAAACGGCGCGCAGCTGAAGCCAGGCGCTCAGCCGAGCTCCTGGACGTAAGCTGGACCACCCTTGATTTCCACGACGGCGAGCTTGTGCCCTCGCTCAATGCCCGCGAGGCTGTCATGCGCGCAATCCGCAATTGGCAGGCCGATATTGTGATCAGCCACCGGCCCAATGACTACCACCCGGACCACCGCTACACCGGCCAACTGGTGCAGGATGTAGCTTACATGGTGGCCGTGCCGAACTTGTGCCCGGATACGCCGCGGCTGGAGAAAAACCCGGTCTTTTTGTACTTTATCGACGATTTCCAGAAGCCCAATCCCTTCTCTCCGGATGTGGCTGTGATCGTGGACCCGGTGATGGACAAAAAGTGGCGCTCGCTCGATGCCATGGAAAGCCAGATGTATGAGTGGCTCCCCTGGGTTGCCGGCTTTCTGGATGAAGTGCCTTCAGGCAAAGCCGAGCGTTTCGAGTGGCTCAAGAAGTGGCGCAGCCCGAGGATGCTGGGCTGGAAAAGCAAATGCAGCGACATCCTTGCCGGGCGCTACGGGAAAGCCGGGGCGGAGGCGGCGAAGTTCGTGGAAGTTTTCGAGCTTTGCGAGTACGGCCGCCAGCCAAGCCGCGAGGAGCTCTGGGAGCTGTTCCCGCGGTAATTTTTTTGACTTGCTGCACTGGCAAACCTCAGAGCAGCGGAGAAAGATTTTTTAATCAGCTAAAGGGAGGAGTGTCAGCAGTCCGTGCGGCACTCCGCCTTGGCAAAAGGGGTTTTAAAATGCAGAGCACCAATCCAAAAGCTTGTTTTTTCTGGCTGGTAATTACCCTGTTGTGTGTTCTGGTATTGCCGGCTGATCAGGCCGCCCTGGCGCAGACTGTATATAAGAGCGGAAAGGCGCCGGCCCGGGACAGCAAAGAACCGCTACGGGTGATCATGATCGGCGCCCACCCGGATGACTGCGAGTACTACGGAGGAGGCACGGCCGCTCTCTGGGCCGCCTCAGGCGCCATGGTGCAGATTGTGGCTGTGACCAATGGCGATGCAGGCCACGGGAGCCAGGGCGGCGGGGCGCTCGCTAAGCGGCGCGCCGGGGAGTCCAGGCGCTCGGCCGAAATACTAGGCGTAAGCTGGCGCACCCTTGATTTCCACGACGGCGAGCTCGTGCCCTCCCTCGAGGCGCGCAAGGCTATTATCCGCGCCATACGCCAGTGGCAGGCGGATATTGTAATCAGCCACCGGCCCAATGACTATCATCCGGACCACCGCTACACCGGCCAACTGGTACAGGATGCAGCATACATGGTGGTGGTTCCCAATATCTGTTCTGATACTCCCAGGCTTGAGAAAAACCCGGTCTTCATGTATTTTCGCGACGGGTTCAGGAAGCCGCTGCCTTTCAGTCCCGATGTGGCGGTGGTTGTGGACCCGGTGATAGACAAGAAGTGGCGCTCGCTGGCTTGCATGGAGAGCCAGTTTTTCGAATGGGGACCCTGGCTGGGGGGCGAGCTCGATCAGGTTCCCACAGGCAGGGAGGAGCGCTTGGAGTGGCTGATAAAGAGCATGTCTGGTGGTTTCTCGGGATGGAAGAGCACCGGCGAGGCTCTGCTGATTGAGCGCTACGGAAAAGCCGGGGCCGGTAAAGCGAAGTTTGTCGAATGTTTCGAGCTTTGCGAGTATGGCCGCCAGCCCGACCGCGAGGAGCTGTGGGAGCTGTTCCCGAAGTAAAAGGGGATAAAATCCTCTGAACGCGCCAAAGGTAAACCACCCATAGCTGGGTATTACTTAAAAAGAGGCTTTTAAAAAATCCCAGGCAAAATGATAATATGCGATCTGGAAAGGCTGTTCGCGACCGCTCCTTTAACAACCTATTGATATTTATAGCGTTATAAGAAGTAAGCAATGTTCTTTAGGTAAAATAATAACATTTTCAAAGGTTTCCGATATAATAAAATATCCATGGTTTCAGAGAGACTCTTGCGGTATGAAAACTTATCAGCCAGCAGAAAGGTAGCATATGCTTAAAAAACTGATTCAGTTTAACCACGCCTCTTTCCTGGGACTCGTTCTGTCGGTTTTCCTGCTCCAGGCAGTCAGGTCTCACAACCCGGCGCTTGGCGCACAAGTCGGCACAGAGCCGCTGCGGGTGATCATGGTCGGGGCTCACCCGGATGATGCAGAGTTCAAGGGGGGAGGCACGGCCGCACTCTGGGTGGCTGCCGGGGCCAGGGTCCAGTTTGTGGCTGTAGCCAACGGGGACTGCGGTCACCAGAGCCAGGGCGGAGGAGCGCTGGCCAGGCGGCGTGCGGCTGAATCCAGGCGCTCGGCGGAAATTCTGGGCGTAAGCTGGATCACGCTGGACATTCATGACGGCGAGATCATGCCCTCCCTCGACGCGCGCGAAGCCGTGATGCGCGCTATCCGCAACTGGCGGGCCGATATCGTGATCAGCCACCGGACCAACGACTACCACCCGGACCACCGCTACACCGGCCAGCTTGTGCAGGATGTGGCCTACATGGCGGCTGTTCCCAACCTGTGCCCGGATACCCCGCGGCTGGAGAAAAACCCGGTCTTCATGTATTTCCTGGACAATTTCAAGAAGCCTAATCCGTTTACTGCCGATGTAGCGGTAATTATCGATCCTGTGATGGACAAAAAGTGGCGCTCGCTCGATGCCATGGAAAGCCAGATGTATGAGTGGCTCCCCTGGGTTGCGGGAAACCTGGACAAGGTGCCTGAGGGACGGGCTGCGCGTTTCGAGTGGCTCAAGAAGGAGCGCGAAGGGGCTTTCGCCCAGTGGAAAAACAGTGGCCTGGACATTCTGGTTGAGCGCTACGGGAAAACCGGGGCCGGCAAAGCGAAGTTTGTCGAATGCTTCGAGCTTTGCGAGTACGGCCGCCGTCCGAACCGTGAAGAGCTGTGGAAGATGTTTCCGAAGTAAAGAGCGGTAAATCCAGGAGACTTTGAACGAGCCGCCCTTGACGCGTGCCGATAATCTCACATATTTCCATTGAATCGTATGAACTAGATTAGTGTGAAGGACTTCCACCAAGCAGAAAGGAAACTTGACATGCAAAAGCTGATTCGGATGAACTATGCCTCTGTCCTGGGAATTTTTCTGGTGCTGTTCTGGGTCTCAGGCCTCAAGAACGATGTTCAAGGACAGACTGCCACCGGCGAACCATTGCGGGTGATCATGATCGGCGCACACCCGGATGACGCTGAGGGCGACGGCGGCGGCACCGCAGCTCTCTGGGCTGCTGCAGGGGCCAGGGTGCAGCTTGTCTCTGTGACCAATGGGGATGCAGGCCACCAGAGCGAGGGGGGAGGAGCGCTGGCCATGCGGCGCGCCGAGGAGTCCAGGCGCTCGGCCGAGATTCTCGGCGTAAGCTGGCGCACCCTCGATTTCCACGATGGCGAGCTTGTGCCGTCGCTTGCGGCGCGCGAGGCAGTGATCCGCGCCATCCGGGAATGGAAGGCTGATATCGTGTTCAGCCACCGTCCTAACGACTACCACCCGGACCACCGCTACACCGGCCAGTTGGTCCAGGATGCGGCCTACATAGTGGTGGTTCCCAATGTCTGCCCGGATACGCCGCGGCTTGAGAGAAACCCGGTCTTTATGTACTTTGCCGACCATTTCCAGAAGCCCGACCCGTTCGTCCCTGATGTAGCGGTTGATGTAACCCCGGTCATGGAAAAGAAATTGCGCGCGATCCACCAGATGACCAGCCAGATGTATGAGTGGCTGCCCTGGATCGGGGGCTACCTGGACCAGGTACCCAAGACTGACACGGAGCGGTTCGAGTGGCTGAAGAGCCGCAGGTCGGGAAGGGCTTTTAGCTGGAAACAGAGGTACGGGGATCTGGTTGTCGCACGCTACGGCAAGGAGCGCGCGGATAAAATCGAGCATGTGGAGGTTTTCGAGCTTTGCGAGTACGGCCGCCAGCCGAGCCGCCAGGAGCTGTGGGAGATGTTTCCCAAGTAGAAGAGTCGCTCCCGAAGAACTCATCTACCCCGGAAAATTCATAAAAATTTTCCATTTCCGTTTTTCGATAGGGGTGTGCCAGATTACCATCGAAAAATTACCGAACGACGGGCGGCCACATTGGTCCGATCCTACTAGTTTTGTGCTAATTTGCGAATAATATAAGCTAAGAGCAATGTTTTTCACTTTAGGCTGGAAAGGCAAACGATGTCATTCCCGCGCAAGCGGGAATCCAGGTTTTTAAGCCGATTTTCTGGACCCCCGCTTTCGCGGGGGTGACAAAAAGAGAGTGTTGTCGATTTAAGTGAACGGTATTGAGGCTAATAGCAATAAACGCTAAAATCGTATCAGCAGATAAATTGCCAGCCGGGGCTGACTGCTTTTTCACCCTATCCGCTCCATCCCTTTCATATACGGCCTCAAGGATTCCGGGACAGTGACAGAGCCGTCCGGGTTCTGGCAGGTCTCAAGCAGGGCGATCACTGTGCGCGGCAGGGCGATCCCGCTGCCGTTCAAGGTGTGCACATACTCCGGTTTCGCTCCCTGTTCCCTGCGGAATCTGATCCCGGCCCGCCGGGCCTGGAAGCTCTCGAAATTGCTGCAGGAGCTCACCTCCAGATATTTGCCCACTCCCGGCGCCCAGACCTCGATATCATAGCACTTGGCCGCGGCAAAACTCAGGTCCGCAGTACAGAGCTCCAGCACCCGGTAGTGGAGCCCCAGAGCCTGGAGCACATCCTCTGCATCCGCCAGCAGGGATTCCAGCTCGGCATAGCTTGTCTCCGGCGCTACGAACTTGACCATTTCCACCTTGTCGAACTGGTGCACGCGGATCAGTCCCCGGGTATCCTTGCCGTAGCTTCCGGCTTCGCGCCTGAAGCAGGGAGTGTACGCAGTGAGGTAGATCGGGAGCCGGCTGCCGTCTATTATCTCCTCACGGAAAAGATTGGTCACCGGCACCTCGGCCGTGGGGATAAGAAACAGATCGTCCATTTCCACCAGATACATGTCCTCTTCCATTTTGGGAAGCTGACCCGTGCCCACCATGCAGTCGCGGTTTACGATAAAGGGCGGCGAGACCTCTGTGTAGCCGTGCCGGGTGAGATGCATTTCGAGCATAAAAGAAATCAGCGCCCGCTCAAGAAGCGCCCCCACGCCGGTAAAAAGCATGAAACCGCTCCCTGAGATTTTCGAGGCCCGCTTGCCATCCAGTATCCCCAATTGTTCCCCGATCTCCCAGTGGGGACGGGGTTCGTAGGCGAATTCCCTCGGTTTCCCCCAGCGCTTGATCTCCTTGTTGTCAGCCTCGCTTTTTCCAACCGGCACGCTCTCGTGCGGCAGATTCGGGACACCGAGCAGCCGGGATTGGATTTCAGCTTCACATTCCTGGGTCCTGGTATCCAGCTCCTTGATCCGTGCGGAGATCTCTTTCATCCTGGCGATCAGCGAGGGCTCCAGCTTGCCTTGGGACCTGGCCCGGGCGGTCTCCTGGTTTGCCTGGTTCCGCTCGGCTTTGAGTTTTTCGCTTTCGGCAAGCAGGTCCCGGCGCTTCTCATCCAAGGCAAGAAGCTGATCGATATCGAATGCCGCATTCTTTTTGGCGATCCCCTCAGCCACAACCTGGGGATTCTGGCGAATGAATTTCAAGTCCAGCATTAAGTTTTAAACTCCTTTTCCGGTTGGGCAGCTCAAGCTGTTTGAGGAACTTCCTGCTCCAGGCGGCTTTTTGCTATCTCAGAACCGAGCAGCCTTTGGAAAACTTTTTCGAGCTTTTGCGCCTGTTTCCTGCGTGAGAAATTTTTAATTACGTAGCGCCTGCCGTTTGCCCCGCAGCGGCGGCAAAGCTCGGGGTTTTCATAGAGGGTGATAATAGCATCGCTCAAGTCGTAGAAGTCTTCGGGATGCACGTAGATACCGGCTTCGGCCTCCTCGAAAATGCGCTTCGCCTCCCCGTTGACCGACAGAATAATCGGTTTGCCGCAGGCCATAAAGTCGAACATCTTCGAGGGGATAAAGGTATCGAAAATCATATCGTTTTTGAGTGAGACCAGCAGCACATCTGAAATGTTGAGATAAGGGGTGATGTTGGTTATCGGCACTTGCGGATGGAAAAAAGTATTTTTCAGCTTAAGCTCCTGGGCCAGCTCGATAAGATTGTTTTTTACCGGCCCGTCCCCGATAAAAAGAAGCGCGATGTCTTCATACTGACGGAGCAGCTTGGCCGCATGAATTATCGACCAGAGGCCCTGGGCGATACCCAGGGTCCCGGCGAAAGTGACAATGAACTTGCCCTCCAGGCCCAGGCTCGCCTTTAGTTCCAGGTCCGGCGGCATAGGTTTGAAAAGGTCCTCCACCGTACCGTTGGGGATGTAATGTATCTTGCTCCTCTCCCCGCCCTTGCGATTGATAAAATCGCAGAAGCCGCGGGTAACTGCAACGATCGAGTCGGCGTTCTTGTAAAGGATCCGCTCTATTTTCTCGGCCAGACGAACGATACGCTTGTTCGAAAGCTCCCCCAGCGCGGTCGCCGCAGCGGGCCAGAGGTCCCGCACATCCAGCACGAACTTGCCCCTCCTGAATATGGAGAGCAAGTATCCCGACACCCCCACAAAAAGAGGGGGGCTGGTGGCGAAAATAATATTGTATTTGCCCTTGAAATACATGCCGGCGAAAAAGCTCATTACCATATAAGACAGATAGAACAGAATCCGGTTGAGAAAGTTCTTTTTCTGCCTGGCCCAGACCCAGACCCGGATGATCCGGATCCCGTCGAGCTCCTCCAGAATAAAAAGCCGGCCCTGGTACTGCTCGTGGATAATCCCGATCGGGTGATTGGGCACCTCCGTGATCACGGTCACCCTGTGGCCGTGATCGATCAGATTTTTGGCGAATTCGTAAATGCGGGTCTGGGTAGCGCCCACCTCAGGATAAAAGTACTGGGTGAGCATCAGGATTTTCATGGACCTGTTTTTTTTCATAGTTTCCCTGTGTCAAAAAGGAATTGTTCCCTTGGACTGTAAAAAAACATAATCCGGGCCGACAGGCTTGTCAATTACAAAGATTATCAATCCCTGAGCCGGGAGATGCCGCAGTTTTGGGAGCAACGATCCGTTATCTCTATCTCCGAAACAGCCGACAGCTCGCGCTCTGAAACCGCTTTAGCGTCTTCCTGTGCCAAGGTCCGATTGCTGTATTTGACATTTCTTTTGAATTGCAGGATAATAATGAATATATTACTTACCTGCAAATATCCCTTTTGCCGCCTGAGTATCCTGAGGTCTTTCTCATGCCCGAAGTTCAAAACTTTTCTGCCGGAACCCGCCAGAGCCTGGTCCTGGCTTTCGCCTTGGTCCTCGGCACGGCCTTGAGCTTTGCTTTCGGCCTTCTTCCCCTTAAGCTGGCCGGTGGAGCGCTTATCGGTATTGTCTTAGCGGCTCTGGCACTCAGGCATCCGGTATGGGGTCTGGCATCTTTATGCGCAATCCTGACTATCGAGGGCATTGCCGCCAGCCAGTTGGGAATGACCGAGATCCGTCTGTTTGGAGCAGCGGTTTTTGGATTGTGGCTTGTCCATCTGGTTGCCTATGGTAAGCCTTTGCGCATAAACAGAACTTTTACAGCCTCGATTCTTTTTCTTATCTGGGCCGGGGTCTCTTTTCTCTGGGCCGAGGATCCCCGGACGGCAGGGCCTTATTACGCCACTCTGGCGCAGCTTGTCCTTCTTTATCTCCTGACAGTCAATGTGGTCGAAAGCGAAAAGGATTTCCGGCTGGTCCTGGCGGCCCTGCTTCTGGGCGCAGTAGCTACGAGCTTCATGTCGGTCAGCCTGTTCGTGACCAACCTGTTCGAGAGGGCCCGGACTTTCGAGGCCCAGAATGCGAATCAGTATGCCTCAGTGGTAGGCCTGGCATTGATCGGGGGAGTCTACCTTGTCTGGCGGCTCAAGAACCGGGCCCTGCGGGTCGGAATCTTTTTGATGACCTGTTACCTGGCTTTCCCACTGATCCTTGCGCAGAGCCGCACCGCCTGGCTTTCGGTAACCGCCGCCATGGTGGTATTCCTGTGGCATACCAAGAGACGGCTGCGCAACCTGATTATCGTAACAGTCGCCCTGGCTGGGATAATTTTTACTACCTTCGCCACCGGGCTGGTTAATATCACTGTAGTCGAACGGGCGAGCGAGCTTGTCGGAATGGGCCGGAAGACCTCGGACCGGATCGATATCTGGCGGGTGGCCGCTCGCGTGATCTACGATCATCCGGTAGCCGGGGCCGGTTTCATGCAGTTCCCGGTGGTTTACAACCGCTACCGCAGCGGCACTCACGGTATTCGCAAGGACATGGATCCAAGGCGGGATGCCCACAATGTCTATTTGGGAGTGGCTGCGGATCTCGGTATTGCGGGCCTGGCTTTGATGCTTTTAATTTTCTGGAGGGCCTGGCGGGAGGAAGACCTGCCAAAAGCGGCAGCGCCCTGGATCAGCAAGGCATTTCTGGTTTATCTCATGGTTTTTTCCCTGGGCGGCAGCGTTTACAGGGACAAGTTTTTCTGGATCGCCCTGGCCCTGGCTGTAAAAGTGCGCTCGCTGGCCGCTGACAGTCTCTCCCGGAGGCAGGAGGTGCAATGAGCCGCCATGTGGGACTGGTTATCGGCCAGCTGGGCTATGGCGGGGCGGAAAGGCAGCTGACCTTTCTGGCCAGAGGGCTCAGAGAGAGAGGCGAACATGTGTCCGTATTCTGCCTTTCTCAGGAGCTCGAGCCTTATGGCGAAGAGATAAGGCAGGGCGGCATCCCGCTTTTCGCGCTGCCCAGACGCGGTCACCGGGAACTCGAGCGGGTCTTTCGGCTGGCCCGGCTCCTGCGCCGGGAAAAACCGGACATCCTGCACAGCTTTTTAGAAACAGGGAATATCTACTCCTTTCTGGCCCGTCCCCTGGCTGGAAACCCGGCTTTTATTCCTTCAGTGCGCAGCATCCTCCCCTACCCGGGCGGCGCCTTGAAGAGAAACCTGCACGGCCGGTCATTGAAGGCCGCGGATCTGGTGCTCGCCAACTGCCAGGCCTCAGCCGAAGCTTTCGCCCGCATCCACAGCCTGAGGCCCGAATGCTTCCGGATCATCCACAACGGAGTGCCTGAGTTCCCAGCATTCGATAAAGCAGCGCGCGAAAAAGCGCGACAGCGTTTCAAGATTCCCAAGGGCCATAGAGTGATCGGCACTGTGGGCAAAGACGCGCCCCGGAAAAATATCCCCGCCTATATCAAGCTGGCTGGAAAACTCTACTCGAAGCTCGGGGACATTTGCGCGCTGGCCGCTGGAAGGGGCCTGGATGAATCTTACCCGGCAAGGCACGATCTCAGAAGAACGGCTGTCTGCCAGGCGATCTTCCTGGGACTGGTGAAAGATATTGCCACCTTTTATGCAGCGCTGGATATTTTTGTGCTGACTTCGCTGAGCGAAGGCCTGCCAAACGGAGTGCTGGAAGCTATGGCGGCAGGGCTGCCGGTGGTGGCTTACGATGTTGGCGGGGTTGCGGAACTGGTGGAGGACCAAGCTACAGGCATCCTGGTGCCTCAGGATGATGAAGAGGCGCTTTATGAAGCGGTATATTCCCTTCTCGGGGACAGGGACCTTGCCCGCAAGCTGGGGGAGGCGGGGAAGCGGAGGGCCTCCGAGAGATTCACTGTAGATAGAATGGTCGGGGAGATCCTGGCGCTCTATGAGGAGATACGTGAAAAGCAGCGTTAACTTTTGTTATTTTTGTTTTTGCCTCAAAAGGAGTAGGGCATGGATCTTGGTTTAAAAGATAAAGTGGCCGTTGTTTGCGGAGCGAGCCGGGGCCTGGGTTATGCCTCTGCCTGGGAGCTGGCGAACGAGGGGGCCAGGGTGGTCATTTGCGCGCGGGAGCCCCGGGCTCTCCTGGAGGCAGCACAGCGCATAGCCAGGGAAACCGGCTCAGCGGTCAAAGCCGTGCCGGCGGATGTTTCGCAGCCTGATGCAGGGAGAAAAGTCGTGGGTCAGGCCCTCGAGAGTTTCGGCGCTTTGAACATTCTGGTCAACAATGCCGGCGGGCCGCCGCCAGGGCTGTTCGAAGTCCACGACGACCAGGCGTGGCTGCGCGCATTCGAGCTTAATCTGATGAGCGCAGTCCGTTTCATCCGCACCGCCATCGAGCCAATGCGCGCTTCAGGCGGCGGGAAAATTGTCAATATCACCTCCCTGGCGGTCAAACAGCCGATAGACGGGCTTATCCTTTCCAATTCAGTACGGGCCGGAGTGGTAGGCCTGGCCAAGACACTCTCCAATGAGCTGGCTAAGGACAGGATCCTGGTCAACAATGTCTGTCCCGGCTTTATCGAGACCGACCGCTCGGTGAGCCTGTTGAAAAACCGGGCAGCGAAAGAGGGCAAAACCTATGAGGAAATACTCGAGGCGCTCAACGCCGGGATACCCTTAGGGAGGATGGGAGAGCCGCGGGAGCTGGCGGCCCTGGTGGCATTTCTCTGCTCAGAGCGGGCAAGCTACATTACCGGGGCCACGATCCAGGTGGATGGAGGGATGCTGCGGGCCCTGATGTAAAGGAAGGGCCGGATTTATCAAACAGCCTGCCAACGGTTGCGCTGAGGTGCAAATCACTTGTCAGCAAAGAGGTCATTATGGGAGCTTTCCAGTGTTCTTTCAGGGAATCCGCTTTTTGTTCAGCCAGATCGGTTGTCCTTGTTTTTCTGCTATGGCATGCTGGATCAGTCTTTTCGCCCGCCTGGGCCGCCGGCGCGGATGTAATCCGGGTTGACCAGAATCCCACCCGCTGGACAATCTCCACCCTGCATTCAACTTATCAGGTCATCCTGACAGAGGACAATAATCTCGCGCCGGGATATTTCGGACCGCTCTCCGGAGCTCGCCTGTTCGAGGCTCCGGAATATAAAAATACAGAAAGCGGGACAGTGCTAAGGGAAATTCCCTACCGGGGCGGCTTTGTGGAGCTAACCCCGGCGCTGGAGGTTATTTTCCCTGACAGGACCCGCGAGCTGGAACTTCAGTATACCGGACATGAGACCGGCGAGCTGGACGGGTACCCTTACATCCGGTTCGAGATGAAAGATACGCATTACGCTTTCCAGGTCTCTGAATATATCCGGGTGATCCCGGAGCTCGATATAATCGAGAAATGGATGGTTTTGAAGAATACCGGGCCTGAGAGCGTACTGGTGGAGCGCGCTTACTCAGGCTCTGTTCTGCTGCCTCCCGACTCGTATGATTTGCTGCACCTCAGCGGCGAATGGGGGCGGGAGTTTTTCCCCCGCCGCACCCGGCTGACCTCAGGACAGAAATCCCTTTTTATCCGCGGCATGAAAAGCCAGCAGCACCCGCCTTTCTTTATGCTGCGCCCGGCCGGAGACTGTGAGGAAAACTACGGGCCGGTTTGGTTCGGATCAGTCGCCTGGAGCGGAAACTGGCGAATCGACTGCGAGGTGAACCGGGGCGAGCGGACCCAGGTCTCAGGCGGCATCAATTTCTGGGATACGCACTGGGTCCTGGAAGGACGCTCCGAATTCAGGACGCCGGAAATGATATTCGGGGTCAGCACGGATGGTCCGGGCGGGGCAAGCCGCCGCCTTCACCGCTATCTCCTGGACCATGTGATGCCCAGGCCATTCAGCAGGCAGGTGAGCAAGATACTGTACAATAGCTGGTATGCCACGACATTCAATGTGAATGAAAAGGACCAGGTCGCCCTGGCCCGGATCGCCAAAGATATCGGGGTCGAAT
This sequence comes from archaeon, assembly GCA_035528795.1. Classification (GTDB taxonomy): domain Bacteria; phylum Gemmatimonadota; class Glassbacteria; order GWA2-58-10; family GWA2-58-10; genus DATKXY01. Next base: position 53,985 of record DATKXY010000095.1, read on the forward strand.
TGTTTGTCATGGACGACGGGTGGTTCAAAGGGCGGAACGATGACCGCGCGGGCCTCGGAGACTGGACCCCGGATCCGGTCAAGTTCCCCAAGGGCCTCGGTCCCCTGATCAAAGAAATCAACGCCCTGGGAATGGATTTCGGGATCTGGGTGGAGCCGGAGATGGTCAATCCGAACAGCGACCTGTTTCGAGCCCACCCTGACTGGGCCCTCCATACTCCCAACCGGACAGCTCACCAGGGGCGCCATCAACTGGTCCTCAATTTCGCCCGCGAGGAGGTGAAGCAGTTCACATTGGAGTGGCTGGACAAATTACTCTCGGAAAACAATATCAAATTTATCAAATGGGACATGAACCGTCATGTCTCGGAAGCCGGATGGCCCGAGGTCGACCCTTTAAAGCAGCGGGAGCTCAGGATCCGCTATGCAGAGAACCTCGATGAAATCTTCCGCACCCTGCGCCAGAGACATCCTGAGGTGGTTTTCGAAAGCTGTTCCTCGGGCGGCGGAAGGGTAAACCAGGGTATTCTCGGTCTGGTTGACCAGGTCTGGACAAGCGATAATACCGACCCGGGAGACCGCCTGCAGATCCAGTACGGGTTTTCTTACGCTTTCCCGGCCAAAGCCATGGTAAACTGGGTCACAGATGACGAATGGCACAGGAAGACGACATCTCTCAAATTTCGCTTCCATGTGGCAATGGCTGGTAACCTGGGCGTGGGCAGCGATCTTCACCAGTGGACCGCAGAGGATAAACGAACCGCCTCGGAGCTGATCCGCCTTTATAAGTCTGTCCGGCATATCGTGCAACTGGGCGACCAGTACCGCCTGAGAGACCCGTTCGCAGAAAACCGGATGGCTGTCCAATTTGTCACCCGGGATAAAGAGGAGAGCGTGGTCTTTGCCTTCCAGACCCTGGAAACATTGCCCGGGGCGGCAAAAGGCTCCTCTGACCGGCTGATCCTGCACGGGCTGGACCCTGAGGGGACATATCTCGTGCATGGAGACATCCAAAATGAGGAAATAGTTGGGGCCGTGCTGCTAGCGAGCGGGATTTCGGTCCCTCTTTCGGGCAATTATTCAAGCAAAGTGGTTCTGCTGCGGAAAAAGGAATAATAAAACGAGACATCAATCCCTCTCGTTCCGATATATTTTGAAAGGAAAATAAAGAATAAGCTTATTTATAAGGCCGTGGCGGGCCTGTTGTGAGTTGATAAGGGGATGTTGAAGGGTCAGCGACGAGGGAGGGGGCCGGCACCCTTTTTGCCAAAACACCACAGGCTGGCAAACCAAACAAGGAGTTACGCAAAAAGAGTGCCGGCCCCCTGCGGCCTCAAGACCCCCCGAATAATAAGGATCAAATGATAACAGCATGAGATACCCCCTTGTCTTAATGCAGCACAATCTTATTTCAATTACTCATTCCGCCGGGAATATCGCTTTTCTTAACCCTCAAGATGTATCTGAATATCTGATTTTGGGAGACCTCCATGAAATTGACTATCGGGCTTTGTGTCGCTCTTCTTGCTTTATCAAACTGCGGGCCGGCCAGGGAAAAAATGGAGGGCCCGGCCGCAGCAAATAGTCATGTTATTTACAGTCCTGATAAAAGGATGAAGTTCGAGGCCCGGAAAAAAGACAATGACATCTACCTGACATTATCGCGGATTGATCAGAAGGCCGATTCAGTTTCCTGGAAGTTTTCGGAAATTTGCGCTGTTTCAACCAGCAAACCGTGGAACCTCGAGTCCCAGAGCTTTTTATCCGTTTCTTTGGCCGGCAGTTTAGACTCAGTCCTGCTGACAGGCAGAACCGGCTGTTTCGAGACAGAGCTCGCGTTTTCCTTTCAGGGCGATCTGTTGCGGCTGAGTTCGCAGTGGTTGTGTGTCTCTCCTGTGCCGCTTGAAAACACCTCCGTGGCTTTGGTCCTCGAGCTGAGCCACGATCCGGCCACTGAACGGGTAACCATGCCTCACATCCTTTACAACGATAATCAATCGGCAGACCCAGCCCGGCTGGTCCCCCATTTCGGAAAAGACCCGGGGGCCTGCCTGCTCTGTGAGGAGACGCGTTTTCCAATACCATGCGTGAATGTCGAGTGGCTCAAGGACAGTATTCCTTTATTTGTTTCCCTCCACTCCATTCCGGAAAGCGATTCCCTAGACTGGAGCCTGGGCTGCATCCGGCTCGAAAGGGGCCTCCGGGTGATCTGTGCTTCGGGAATCCTGGCCTTGAATGGGAAGAAAGATGAAACTTACGGCGGTCAGTGCAAGTCGGTTCCTTTTGAGAGTGGCTACCATTATTTAAAAAAGGGAGACCGCCTCGAGAAAACATGTTTCATCGAGTTCGGTGAAGCAGAGCGTATCGGGTGGGGCTTCAGGAATATCGTATCCTCCGGGTATGAAATCCATCGCCCGGAGGCTTCCGCGGTGCTCCATCTTGACCGGGTGATCGAGCTGAAAGCGAATGCCCTGGACAGCCGGTGGCGCTCGGATGCGAAATCTTGCGGTTTTCTTTGTGTGGTTCCCGGCAGCCCGGGAAATGTCTTCAAGCGCCCGCCGTATTTCCTTTTCGGCTGGACAGGACAGAATCTCAAACTCGCCTGGTGCAGTGCAAAATTAGGTCTCGAGCAGGGTAACCCGGAGCTTGTCGACAGATGCCGCAAGATTGTCGATTTTTATATAAAAAGCAGCAAAACGAAGACAAAGGGGCTCAGATATAACCATTATTTTCTCGACACTGGCTCCTGGCAGGGGGAAGAGGATGGAACTATCTCGAGCCGCGCCTACGGTGAAACAATATTCAATTTAGGCAAGATTATTCAGCTCTTCCGCTCGTCAAATATCCCTGTTCCTCAGGCCTGGACCGCCTCTCTGTGCGAGGCGGCTGATTTCTTTTTAGCCAGATCATCGTTAATCAGTGAAGGTATTTTCCCGGTTTTCTGGCTCCAGGAGGGAAAACCGGAATCCGGTTTTCCCTCAGCAGCAGGGATACCGTGTATGCTCGGGGTTCTGAAAGCCTATAAAGCTACCGGGAGTAAGCGCTATCTTGACGGCGCAGTATCACTTTTAGAAAAGTATTGGCAGATAAACGGCGACAGGTTTGACCGGCCATTCTCGAGATCGACCCTCGATGCGCGGTGTGAAGACAAGGAGGCCGGGATTTACTTTTTCCTGGCAGCCTATGAGCTTTATAAGCTTACCGGAGATACACAGTTCAAGAAATGGGCGGAAGTCTCAGCGGACTGGATCCTTACATTCGTCTATTTCTGGCATACCGGATTCAGGCCTGGCACGGTCTGCGCAAACGAGAAGTTTATCACTACCGGATGGCCGGGCGTAAGCGTGCAGAATCACCACCTGGATGTTTTTTTCCCGGCATACGAGCTTTACGATTTCGGCCGGCGTGTGGCCAATACCCGCTACGAGCATCTGGGGAGAATGGTGTTCGATGCCTGGAGCTACGGTATCTGCCGCGAGCCGGGAGACTGGGAGCACGATGTTCCCGGGGAGCAGGGCGAACAGTTTTACCAGACAAACTACGGCCGCACTCCCGCTGACTGGCGCGGCGGCTATCACCGCTGGAACCCCGCCTGGATCATCGGCATGGTTCTGCAAAACGCGCTAATGTTCAGGGATGAGTGACCGCGCTAAATGCAGCAGGCACGGTCTCCAGAGGTCAAACAGCTCAAGAAGATACCGCAAAAAGAGTTTTACATCATGACACAAGACCGGCCCGGAATATTACTTATCGAGCCTCCCTTTTACAGGCTGTTCAAGGATACATATTCCCTTGACAGGTACCCGATCTCTTTAGGCTACCTGGCAGGAACAATCAGGAAAGAGACAACCTGGAATGTAACTGCCTTCAACGCTGATTTCACCATTCCAAGCGAACTGATGAAGGTCAGCTACATGGCAGGCGCGGGCTTTGAGAACTATTTAAATAACCTGCGCGATATATCAGGACCGGTCTGGGGAGAAATTAAATCGACTATTCGGGAGTATCGGCCCACAGTTGTGGGGATTTCCGCCAAATCGCAGAACTTTGCCTCAGCCTGCCTGGTGGCCAGGCTCGCCAAAGAAACGGACAGGCGAATAATAGTGGTCGCGGGCGGCCCCCACCCTTGCATGGTAGGCCCTGAGGTATTGAGCTGTCCGGATATCGACCTGGCAGTCAAAGGCGAAGGCGAAAGAACCATTGTCGAATTGCTCAGGGCAATCGAGGCCGGAAAGGGATTCGATGACATCCCGGGTGTTATCTATCGAAAAGACGGCCAGATTGTTGAAAACCCGCCGCGGGAATTCATCAAAGACCTGGATTCTCTTCCCTTTCCTCATGAAACAGCCCATGAAGCGCTGAAAGACTGCGACCGGTATCCGCAGGCGGCGTTCCAGTATATTTTCGCCACCCGGGGATGTCCTTATGACTGTTTTTTTTGCGGCTCCCGTAAAATTTGGAGTCAGAGGGTGCGGTTCCGCTCTTCTGAAAATGTGGTCAGGGAAATAAAAGGCCTGCAGAAGACGGGCTTGAGAGCGGTCTATTTCAGCGATGACACTTTCGGGGTGAAGAAGGAATATATAAACGCGCTGTGCAATGCACTGATCAGGGACTGCCCGGGTCTCAAATGGAGCTGCGAGATCCATGCAGGGCTGGTGGATGAGCGGACTGTTGCCCTGATGAGGAAGGCGGGCTGCTATTCGATCCGGATCGGTATCGAATCCGGCAATAATGAAATTTTAAAAAAAATGAGGAAGCACCTGACTATCGAACGAGCCCTTGCCGCCTGCAAGATTATCAAGAAACACGGTATCGAGCTGCATGCCTACTTTATAGTCGGCTTCCCTCAGGAAACTGAAGATACGCTGAATGATACCGTGGCGGCGATGAAAAAAATCAGGTGTGATTCAGTAGTCTACAGCATATTCACCCCTTATCCGGGTACAGAGGCGTTCGAATTCTGCAGGGAACACGGGCTGATTGATGAGAGCTATGATATCTCCCTGCACAATCACCAGAGTCCGGCCAACTGTTTCTGCCTGAACATATCTCCCGGGAGATTCAGGACCCTGGTTTCCCGGATAGAGAAAACTGTCGATAGAACGAACAAGCTGAAAAGAATAAAGCGCATCTTTTCCCGCCACACGCTCTGGAGAATAAGGGAGCTGGGACCCGGTAAAAGCCTCCGGAAAGGTTTCAAAATATTTCTCGGCAAATGATTCTGGCAAGCCGTTCCCGGATTACATACCGATCGAAAACATTTTTTCCAGGTCGTGTTTTGAATAGACCTTGAAAGCGATCAGGGTCTCCGATGTCGTGATCCCTTTGACCTTGAGCAGGTGACCGGTAACTATATCCGCAAGCTGCTCATTGTCCCTGGCCCGGATAATAGCAGCCAGATCGAACCTTCCGCCCACTGAATACACCTCCGAGATGCCCTCTATCCCGTTGATTTCTTCCGCAATTGTGTTGATCTTATCGCGCTCGACTGTCAATAAAACAATTCCGGTGACCATGGTGAGCCTCCT
>DATKXY010000096.1:0-23046 GCA_035528795.1 archaeon
CGCCACCCCCAGGGCTCCGGGAAACCACCAATCTTACCTGATTCACGAATAATTCCGGTTAAAACTCTCTCCTCCGGTTCGGAAAAGCGCCGCAATCTGCGGTGGATCTCGCGGGATCAATTCCGCAGCAGTTTAAATACGCTTCAGTCAGCCACGGACAGCTTACGCTTGTAAAATCAATTGCCGCCCCATGCCCGGCAATCCCGAACACAAGCCGCCTCCATCTCAAATCCAACCGGTTTCTGGTTTTTCCGGATCTTTTAAACAATATGAACCAATTTTTGTTTCCGCACAATATTTAGCTATGGGTAGAAAAATTCAGGCGCACTGATCTGGCTTCAATGATTTATCGACTTTGAAAGTCACCGTCTGTGAAAGGGAAAGCGCGCGTATTCAAGCTCCAACTGGCAAGTAAGCCGGGCGGGACAATGAACTAAAACTGCGCAGGCTGGGCAGGCCGGGTCTCTGTGAGATTTGCCAGGCGGGTTTTCACTTTTTCGTTAAGTTCCGGGCTTCCACCACCGTTATCGATAAAAGCGCGGTAATGCCTTATTGCGCGTTCAAGCTGACCGGTTTCATCAAGCAACAGGGCCAGATTGTAATGCGCCGCTGTGTATCCCGGATTGATCGCCAGAGCACGGGAAAAAATCTGTTCGGCCTTTTCCGGTTCATCCAATTTTTTATACAACAGGCCCAGGTTGTTGTAGCTTTCGAGATTTGCAGGCTCCAGCTCGATAGCTTTCAAAAGGTGTTTCTGTGCCTGTTCTAACTGGCCGCTCTTGTAATAGGCCAGGCCCAGGTTATTGTGGGCTTTACTGTATAATGGATTGATAAGCAGGGCCTTCTGCAATACGGCCACGGCCTGTTCATACTCGCCGATCTGGTTATAAAGGACCCCCATATTACTATAGACTTCCGCATTGTAGGGAGAGAGTTCGATCACTTTGGCATACTCGGCGAGCGCAGAGTTGAAATCATTCTTCCGCTGAAAGTAAACAGCCATGTTGAAATGGTAAATATCCTCCCGGAGTTTCTGCTCTTTTTCATGATCCTTTTGTACTATATTGGCTGTGGCTTTTTCTTTTTCCTCCTCCACGATCATCGGCTGCCCGACCGGTGGAAGAAAACCCTTTGACGGCTCAATCTGCTCTTCCAAGGGAAAAGTTCCCCCGGCACTTTCCTGTGCCCCTGTCTCCCTGGAAAGAGGCTTCTCCTGCCCCCCAGTCTTTGCCAATGCAGGCTGCTTTGATTCAGGCGCGAGGACCGGTTTCTCCTCTGCCTTCTTTTCAACCTCTGGAGGCGGGGCTACGGCCTTAATTTCCTCAGGGGCAATGCCCTCTTTGGAGGCGACTTCCGGAGCGGCCTTTTTGTCCGTTCCCCCAGGAACTGCGGGTGTTTCCTCTGCCTGTTTTGTGGGCTTGCCTGAACTTTCAGGAGGCTGTGCTTGAGGAATCCGGGCTGCTGGTTGCCTCTCAGCTGGCGTGGCGATGATTTTATTTTTATCTAGCGCCGGCAGATAAATTTTGTTTATGACAAAAATGACTGCGCCGAAAAAGAACAGGATTGCCGCGAATATTATGGGAATACGGAAACTCCAAACCCTGGGAGCGCCTTTCTTTGCAGCGGCCGCTTTCTCGGCGACAGGCACGGCGCGCGGAGCACCGGTCACCGTAGGAGCGGCGGCTTTTTTTGCGGGCTGGGCAATCACCGGCGGCCTTTTCACCTCGGTCTCGACCCGGGGTTGGTCTTCCTTTTTCAAATCGAAAGGGGGTGGTGCAGCGACCCGCTGTCCGCCCTTGCGTTGAGCTTTTTTTAATGCCTCGGCTATAATGCTCATTAGCGCTTGCTCCGAAAATCTCGAGGACTAAAAGCTACTTCAGCTGCCAGTAACCCAACCGTTCAACCAGATCTTTATTCAGGCCGGCTTCCTGGAGACGGTCTGCCAGAAAAGCGGACTGCTCTTTGCCTTCGAAAGCTCCGGCGTAAAGACGGTAAACCGAAGAGTCATCACGTTGTTCCAGCAAAAAGATATAAGAAGGGATCTGCCAGCGTTTCATGTACTCGTCGAGTTTTGTCTGGGCCGCTTCCAGACCGACATAATCGCCCAGGTGAAAAGCGAGCGGTGTTTCCACAATCCGCGCACTGCCGGCTTTGATAATTCCGCGGTCTATTATTTTATTCAGCGCCTGGCGTGCCGCCTCCATTGAGGGAAACCCTCCGAAAAAAAGCCGGTACCAGCGGCCGCCCAACTTTACCAGATGCAGGGGCACGATATAGATCGTGTTCTCAAGCCCCTGCTCACCCAAGAGCCTCACCTGCTCCAAACCGTCATCCAGATTCTGGAAGGCTCCGAGCTGAACAGAATAAGCCAGACGCACTGCGGGCGTCGCTCTCGCACTCAGAGGCTCAGAGCTGACCGCCTTCCCCCGCCCGATTCCGGGGGACTTTCCGGAGCCTTCCCAAACAGTCCGGAAGCCAAACCACAAAAGAATCACTCCGGCAATTAAAATCGCCCAAAACAGCACTTTGCCCGCCGGGCTTAAGCCGGCAAACCTCCTCGTAAAAAGAGCGATCCCTTTTCCCCTTTCGCGTTCCCAGGGCTGGGTCACAGCCTCATCCGGAGGCCGCTGGCTTTCAGCCTCCAGCTTATTCTTTAATTTTATCTTCGCTGATTCGGTTTCCGCAGGCCGGGACTCGATTGTTGCCGAAAACGCCGGGGGCTCTTCATCATAGCCAAGATTGCCCGCGAGCGACTCACGGCAGCGCGTCACTAAATTCAGATCTACTCTGCGCACCTGGTCCACGAAGGCTCCCAGGAGGCAGCGCTCGCAGACAAGGTTGATCAAGCGCGGCACTCCCCGGGAGTAGTCGTAAATCTCCTTGTAAGCCTCATCCGAAAAGGTGACCGCACTGTTCGATCCGGCTACGAACAGCCTGTGCTCTACATAACGCTTTGTTTCTTCGGCCGAAAGAGGCTTAAGCCGGTAGCGTATGGAAATCCGCTGGTTTAATTGCCGCAAGGCAGGCTGTTCGAGTTTGCGTTTGAGTTCAAGCTGGCCGACCAGCACTATCTGTACCAGTTTCTGTTTGGTGGTTTCAAGATTCGAGAGGATCCTGATCTGTTCGAGAACCGGCGGGGCCAGATTCTGCGCTTCATCGAGAATCAACACCGCGTTGCCGCCTTCACCCACTTTTTGAAGCAGGTAGGCATTCAGCTGATCAATCAGCTCTTTTTTTGTTATTTTTACAGCAGGCCGGCTAACCTTTTTCAGTATGTTTTCCAGCACCCTCTTGCCCGGCATCATCGGATTCAACTCAAGTGCGCTCTGCGTTTCCGGATCCAGGTTCTGGAAGACTTGTTTGATTTCCTTGTCCGCTTCTCCGGGCTGTGCCTGCTGGCCCGGACGGATGCCGAAATCCTGGAGAACGGCCTCTAGCAGTTCCTGTTCACTGAGCATGGGATTGAGGATCAGGGCACTGGCTGTCTTCTTATCGAGCTTTTCCAGCAACTCTCGACAGATCGTGGTTTTCCCGGTGCCGATATCCCCCACAATCAGAATAAAACCCTCGCGCTCCTCGACACCGTAGAGCATATGGTCCAGCGCCTGGCGGTGGCTTTCGCTGAGAAACAAAAACCGCGGGTCAGGGGTCAGGGAGAATGGCTTTTCTTTAAGTCCATAAAACTCAAGGTACATGAGCCAGACAAGCTAAAGGTTCCAGCGAAAAAGCAAAATTACGAAGAATCAATCCAGAATTTTACTTTACGAACCGGCCTTCCTTGACCTGGTAATTCTCCGCTACATCTTTATAGCGTATAAGCTGGGTTTTGCTGATTTCATCGGTGGTACGGCTGTAGTTTATGTAAGGAGTAAGCAATATAACCAGTTCCACTTTCGCCCGGCTTTTTTTCACCTGCCTGAACAAGCCGCCCAGGATGGGAAGTTTTGATAGACCGGGTGTCTCCTTGACATCTTCGAGATCGCGTTCCTGGATCAGTCCAGCCAGAATGATAGTCTGCCCGTGGCTGACTTTAGCCACAGTATCGAGCTCCCGGACATCGGTTACCGGGCTGGTGCTCAGTCCATCGGGACTTGTAGCCACAGCGGCGATGGTGGTGATCGAGGGCCGGATCGACATGATAATCAACCCATCGTCACTGATCTGCGGTGTAAGATTAAGCACCACACCGGTAGGCTGCTGGATCGGGACATAATTGATCACTGCCTGGGTAGCCGGGCTGGTGGCCGTGGCCGGCTGTCCCGGAGTCTCCTGCCGCTGGAAGAAAGTTTCGTTCCGGGCCACCCGGATCACCGCCGGCTGGTTGTTCAAAGTGCTCACCTGCGGACTCTGGAGCACATTAACCTTGCCGGTTTTCGAGATAGCAGACAGTATGGCGTTTATATTCTGGTTTGAAACACCGATCTGGAATTCACGAGCCCCAGGGCTTAAAAATTGTTTGGCCAATGCTCCGCCTTCAAGGGCGCCGCTCAGGTTCGAGACGTTGGTCAAGTCAGGAATTGCGGACCAGTCCAGACCGGCATCAAGGCTGTTGTTCAGGTTGATTTCGACAAAACGGGCCTCGATCAGCACCTGGCGCTGAAGACTGGCTTCCAGGGCCCGGATAAAACGTTCGGCCTGCTCAAGCACTGCAGGTGTTGCGGTGATCTGGATTGTCCCCGAGTTGGGCTCTATCACCAGCCGATGACCGGTCAGCGGGTCTGATTGGGCGAAGCTTCCCTCGGGGGTTAAGGAGGCGGTCAACTGCAAACCTGTGCTGAGAACGATTTCCCTCAGAGAGTTCCGGATATCGGCCCACAGGTTAACCGTATTCTGAGTCTGAATAGTCGTGGTGCTCTGCGGGACAAGACCGCCTCCAGCCGCACCTCCCTGACCGGTGACGTTCATGGTTCCTGTTATCTGGCGCACCGTGTTCAGATAATTCAGGTCGTAAATGCGGGTTTCAAGCTTAGGCGCAAAAACATAAAGGAAATTATCTTCAAAGCGGTATTCGTAGCGCTTCTTGTCTAGAGCCACCTCAAGAAATTTAAAAAAAGTGACACTCTTCAGATTGAGTGTGAGAGAGTCATCTATCTCTGTGTCCATCACCAGGTTATAGGAAAGGATATCGCACATCGACTGTAAGGCGTTACGCAGACTCGCTCCCTCGAAATTAAGATCAAAAACATTTTCCGCCTTATTGAAAGTGTAATCCGGCTGTTTTTCCTGCTCGATCTGGGGCACGGTCCACTCGGCCATCTCTTCAGTTTGTCCCTCATCTTTGAGATTGATTTTTGTGCCGGATACCTGGCTCTCCCCGACCCCGCGGCGGTCTGTCTGCCTTCTCAGGCAGGAAGCGCCCAAGGCTACAGAGAAAATCACGAAAACAAGCAGTATCATTTTCAACAGCCCGCAAGACCCAAACGCCGTTTTTCTACTGTTATACATGAGGAAGCTCCATTCCGGCATAATTTTCTTATTCTGGAAATCTCGATGATTATCGGTTATTATTTAGTTTAAACCCACATGAGCCAATAGAGCAAAAATCACACCAAATAAGATCAAGATCAAAGTGGACTTAAATTATACCATAAAAGGCAAATTTTTCCCAGTATATTCGGGCAAAAGTTTCCTGCTTGCAGTCAAAGAAGATAGTAGCTTCTCAACACCATCCTTACTCCTACCAGGGGCGGTTTCCTGGTGACCTCCAGATTCACCACATCATTCAGCCGTTCCATATTCTGCAGGCCGTTCAAGAATTTTGCCAGAGTGGAGTACCCGGCGTCAAATGTCAGCTCGAGCTCTAAACCGTTCCGGGTCACCCCGCCATCCTCGAAGGTTTTGTCCGAGCCTTCTATCTCGCGGCGTTGAAAATTCTGCAGGCCATATTTTTCGGCCATATCCGAGAGATCGGCGTAAAGCTCGGTAATTTGCCTTCCTTTCGGAATTCTGCGCAGTATGGAGTTTTCTATATCCGTCCATCCGGCGCGTTCCTCGGGTGCAGGAGGATTGAACGAGCTGATCTGGCGGACCATGGTCTCAATCTGCTGACGGGCTGCCAGGGGTTGCCGCCGGTAATTCGATATCTTCTCTATCTCAGGTTTATAAAGGCCAAACCAGACAACCCCAAATAAAAAAAGAATCAAAAGCGGAATGATAACTTTTTTAACACCTGTTGGTATGGGCATATAATTTACAATCAGACCTTGAGTTTACAATCTATCTTGAATGCAATAAAATAAACGCCGTTATCGAACCTGGTGGAAAAAACAGGCTCCGAGACCTCACTGAACAGGCCTGAATTTTTCAACCGATTATAGAACTCGTTGAATGTTCTATCTGAATCGGCGATTCCCGTACCCCTGATCTCTCCGTCTATCTCGGTACTGTCTCCTTTCTGCCGGTCCACAATAAGATTATATAACAGGACTTCATTGGGAGTAAGATGGCTTAAAGCAATAAGTAAATTCTCTTCAGGGCTTTTTCGAGCTGTAAAACGGGCGAGAAACTCACTTCTCACTTTCGCCAGATCCCGCTGGGCGCTTATTTCAGCAATATCGTCAAGCCTCTTGTTGAGTTCCGCCAGAGCTTTCTGTTCATTGTTTTCCTGGAGCGTGCGCTGGAGATCCATCCTGGTATTGTGAAGCATCATGTAGACTAGACTCATAACTGCGAGAAGAAGCACCGAGGCAGCAATCACGGCCAGCCTGCGAATCCTCGTCTTGCGGCGGTCGATATACGCCTGCGGGACAAAATTAATTTTGGCCTCGCGCACTGTCTTGAGCGCCGCCCCGAGGGGCAGGATCAAGGAAGGGAATATGCGCCTGAGTTTATCGGCCCGCTCCCCGAGGTGTCCGAGATGGAAGTACTCCCCGGGTGAATAAACCCCCGCCTCCACTCCCAGGCTCTTGCCAAAAGATTCGGCAATATCATCCAGGTTATAGGCCTCTCCGCTCAGCACAGCGAGACTCACTCCCTCGCCGCGGAAACGCTGTTTGAAATAGAGCAGACTCCGGTTTACCTCGATAAGCAGCCTTTCCTGATCAGCCATATAGCGGGCGCTGACAAATCTTCGCTGGACATCCAATTGGCCTTTCCCTGTATCCTCATGAACCTCCTTGTTCAGAACTGACTGGAATTCCCGCGAAAAGACCCAATTGCCCCGATTGGAGATAACCAGAAAGCTGCGCCCTCTCTCGAGATGGATCATGGCTGTGATCTTGCTTAAATACTTCTCCCCCATGGTTTCCAGCGCCGCAATCAAGGCCAGGGGAACCGTGGTTATCAACTGGGTATCCAGTTCGATATGCTCCATCAAACTAATAATTTTCTGAGAGCTCTCCCTGGGCACCAGGCCGATCAGAACATCTGTTTTACGCCCCTTTTTAGCGGCTTTTTCATACCAGTAATCAAAAGCGAGATCCTTGGGACTGGCATCCGGCACGATCTTTTTGAGCTCACGGCGCACCAGGGCCTGCATCTCGTTCCTGCCGAGAACCGGCAGTGTCACCTGGCGGAGCTCGGCCCCCGGATCGACTACCACTGCATGAACCACACGGCCGGTAATCCTTTTCTCGTGCATCACACCCAAAATCTGGTCTCCAGCCTCAGCGACATTGTCCATCAGCGGGTCTATCGCTGAAAAATTCACGATCCTGGGTGGATGTACTCCTCTGTCGATCTCGAGAATGCGCAGGACATCGGAAACGATCTGTATTCCGATAACATTGCGTCCCGAATGGCGGAAAAAACCCAGTTTTTCGACAAAATTACCGAATGAAAGGGTGTTTTTTGAACCTTTGGGCCGGACCTGTTTTTTCTGCGCCATCGTAATCTCCCCCAGGAAAACGATTGACCGCTACCGTAGAAACGACGCTTCTAAAAAGCTGATGCTACGAATTTAAGCGTAAAAGGAGGCAAATAAGCGGACAACTATCGGGATGACTCAAGGGATTTTTTTCACTTTAATACCCGCCGCTCCCCCTTTTTCTTTCTTGACATTCTCCAGAACCAGGGTGCGCCTGTTGCCTCTGTATTCAAGAACCACCGAGCGACTGTCGACTTCCGCTATCTGTTCAATTCCGACAGTGTCTCCACGCTGATAGACCCGGCCGTTGAGCACCGCCCGGTAACTGCCTGTCACATTGTCCTGAACGACCCCGTTGAGCTTGATTTCAGGCAGGGAGATATCCCCCACCGCAGATGGAGGCGGCAGGTCTTCCACCAGCTCCCCCCTGGCGATGGCCTCGATTTCTTCCGGGGTCAGAAAAGGGTTGCGTCCCACTGTGTCAGGCAATTGGACTATCTGTCCAGGTGTTTGGCTCTCCTGGGATTGAGGAGCATTTGTCGGCTGAATATTCTCTGGAAGAACAGCCTTCTGATCGCCGGACGGCTGTCCCTGCGGCTGCACTGTGGGCGGGGGCCTGACAGCCTGTACGGCCGGTTCCGGAGCTTTTGACTGGCTCCTGAAATAATTGATCCAGTTGTACGCCCCGCCTGCTAGACCCACCAGGGCGATGATAGCGATTATGATATATTTAGGTCGCATGGTATTTTATCTAGAATAATCCGTTGATATGAAACGAAATCTGATCAGATCCGCCACCAGGATTGGTAAGGATAACGAACCTGTCTACCCCAGTCAAAGTAAAAGACGCTTGTAACTGGACATCTACACGGGTTGCACTCACCCGGTTCACTGCCTGGACACTGAGCGGGCTGCCGCTTGTCGAGGCGGTTACACCTGTCAGAAAACCGCTGCCGGTTACTGTGGCCCAGATAGTCGAATTTCTGTTCATGCTGGTCGGATTGATCTGTGAAATAAATAGCTGTACCTGAGTGACCGAAAAGGCCTTTTCGGCCCACTTGCTATCAGGATTGGTAACCCGGATAGTTCCGGTAGTCGGTGTGGCGGTCCCGCTGACATTGACAGTCAACTGGACTTCATTCGTGCTTAATCGAGTGGGCCCTGAAGCTATGGTGATTCCTGAAAGACCGGGAAAGGTTACCGTGCATCCGCTCTGGAAGTTCTGGCCCTGGATGGAGATCATCCGCCCGGTTTCTCCCTGGGTTACTGAATTAGGGACAACCTGTGTAATAGACGGCGCGGGAGCTCCTCCAGGAGCAAGCACTTCGAAAGCATTATTCTTGGTTCCGCTGAGGCCGCTGGAAGGGTTGTTTACAGTCACGTTCCTGAGACCTATGGTAGCGGTTCCGGAGATATCGATAGTCGCTACTAGCTGAGTGGAGCCTCCAAAATTGACGCTTTGAACAGTGATCCCGGAACCGCTGAAAGTGACTGTGGAAGTAGGTTCGAAATAAGAGCCGTCGATAGTTACTGCCAGACCGGTGGTCGACTGGTATCCGAAAGTGGGACTGACTGAGTTAACCATAGGCGCCACAGCTCCGCCTCCACCCCCGCCCACAGTGGGATCTAACGGGTCGGCGTCGATTGCGTTCGGCACACCGTCCCCGTCGATATCCGGGTCCATGTTGTCGGGAATGCCGTCACCGTCCTGATCTTCCATCCTGTCCGGGACCCCGTTGCCGTTGAGATCCGTATCATAGCGTGTCATATAATCCGCATCTTCCAGGGTGACCTGTATTTTGGCCTTTGATCCTGGAAGGATCGTTACCAGCTCGTTGGCAGTTGTCTCCCCATCCTGCACTGCTTTGAGGGCTTTGACCGTAAGCGCGTGTATGCCCTGGTGCACTGAATCCGGCAGGGAAAAAGACATGTTCCCTGTGCTGAAAACCAGGTCCATTGTCGCCGGCATACCCTTGTCGGAATAAGAAAGCTTCGCTGTAACCTGTTCCTGGGGGGCGTCTGTGATCAGGCGGCCGTTGATATAAACCTGGACTTCGAGCTGCCCCTTGAATGTCTTCAGCGGATTCTCCGGATAGACAATATCATCTCCACCGCCGCTGTCACTGGTCTTGTTCGGCCCATAGCTACGCACCCTGACAGGGATGGAATCCATCACGTACGGGCTGCCGTAGACATCCGCAGCATGCATCTTTCCGCCTAAAGCGAGGTATGGACCGTGCCAATCGGTACCCTGCCCTGTGCCATTCATGAGCTGCGGGATCGAATCAAGGAGCTTGCCCATATCCCCCACGTAGCCGAAATATCCCGCTGAGGGCGTACCCATTGTGGCTTCGTAAATCGACTGCAGGTCTTGCTCCATCCGGACATAGCGGGCCTGGTCCATCCGGTTGATCATTACCGGTACCACGGCAGCGGCCATAATGGCCATAATCGCTATGGCAACGATGATCTCGATCAGGCTGAAACCTTTTGAGTGTCTCATTTTACGGGCATCCCCTGATGATTGTTATAATCCAAGCCTAATGCGCCAACTGTTGAAGTGAGAGCATGGGCAGAATTATCGAAAGAACGACAAAGAGAACCACGATCCCCAGAACAATTATGATTACACTCTCCAGGGTGGTGAACAGCCTTTTGATCGTAATGGGGACTTCACGGTCATAATAGTCTGAAACCTTCTGCAGGGTCTCTTCGAGATTTCCGGTGGTCTCGCCGATAGTGACCATGCGGACAACCATGGTAGGGAACTCTTTGCTCTCCCTGAGGGCCAGGGCAATACTCTGGCCTGTGCCCACCTGGATGCGAGCCCTGCGTACCACCTCGGAAAGCACTGCGTTGCCTACCACCCGCTCGACCACCTCCAGCGCGTTCATGATATTGACACCCGCGCCGAAAAGAGTGGCCAGGTAATGGGAGAAGCGACTCAGGGCGATCTTGCGCACCAATTCCCCAAAAATCGGAATGCCCAGCTTTGCTTTGTCAAGCATCATCCTGCCCTGGGGAGTCTTGTTAGCGGCGCGCAAGCCCACAAAAGCTACCACTCCGGCGGCTATGATTAGCCACCAGAAATTCTGGAAAAAACTACTGATCGCGATAACTATCCTGGTCGGCAGGGGCAGAGGTATATTGAAGCTGTCAAAAATCGCCAGGAATCTGGGCAGCACAAAAGTGAACATGATGCCGATCAATCCCATTACAGCCGTAAGCACGATAATCGGGTAAGTAGTAGCCTGTTTTATGGTGCCCATCAGCTCATCCTGCCATTCCAGGAAGCCGACGATCTCTTTTAAGACCTCATCCAGACGACCCGTGGTTTCCCCGCTTTTCAGAATGGCGATATAAAGCTCACTAAAAACTTCCGGGTGCTGGGCGAAAGCGTCCGAGATGCTGCTCCCAGACTCGATCTGCTGCCTGATCCCGCGGATGACAATCTTGAAGTTGGGGTTATCGGTCTCATCGATCATGTCATCCAGACCTTGCAATATAGGCACACCCGCCCCGACCACAGTAGAGAGGTGGACTGTGAAAGCGATGATATCAGCCCGCTTGACTTTCGCCCGTACTATCCTTCCCCTGCCTGCGCCGCCCTGACCGGATGGAGCTTCGCTCTTATTGGAAAGCTTTGCCGATATCAGGAACAGGTTCTGGCTTTCCAGCGCAGTCTCGAGATCTTCCTCGGTTTCTGCCGTGAGCACACCCTTTACAGATTTACCGTTATCATCCGCTGCTTTGTACTCATAAACCGGCATGCTATTATCCTTGATTATTCACAAAATTTAGTAAAAAGGAACAGGCTTTCGGTCTTTCAAGCATCTGCTCCAGACCGGACAAGAAGTCAGAAGTCAGTAGACAGGAGTCAGAAGTTTAAAAACTCTGGTGCTCATTTCCAAAAATATTCTGATTTCTGAAATCTAAAAGGCATTATTCACAAAATGAACCAAAGCCTGTACGGGCAAACCCCTGTGCCTGCCCAATGTTTGGGATTTCCTTGACGTAAATCGGGCGGCCACAGGGGGCCGCCACTACAAAAACGGAAAGGAAAATTTTTTTACGAATAATGGTGGCTAAAAGGTTATGCTAAAAACTTTCGCTTGCCGTTTGTCTATAATGGTATGGAGTAGCGACAAGTTTTATGAATAAATCGGGTTATGTTCCTTTCAGGCGCTTCCTGCGTTCAAAACTCTCAATTTCCAGTATAGGTCACCCTGAGCACTTCTTCGATACTGGTCTGGCCGTTGACCGCTTTTATCAGGGCGTCATGGAAGAGGGTCATCATTCCTTCCTCAATCGCCACAGCCTTTATTTCCGGCCCGTCGACGCGCTCCAGGATCAGCTTTTCGATACGCGGGCTGACAGGCAAAATTTCATAAATCGCACATCTTCCGCTGTAACCGGTACTGCTGCAGGATTCACATCCCTTGCCGCGGTAAAACTTGTATTTACGACCCTTTTCGTTCAACCCCAGTTTGCGCAGCTCCTCATCCGTAGGGGAATACTCCGCCTTGCACAGGGGACAGATCTTACGGATCAGGCGCTGGGCCAAAACGCAGATCACGGAACTGGAGACCAGAAAAGATTCGATTCCCATATCGATTAACCTGGGGAAAGAGCCTGCAGAATCGTTGGTATGAAGGGTGCTGAAAACCAGATGTCCGGTCAGGGCCGCCTGGATCGCTATCTCCGCGGTTTCCATGTCGCGGATCTCGCCGACCAGGATAATATCCGGGTCCTGGCGCAAAATCGCCCTCATCCCTGCAGAGTAAGTGAATCCGGCCCTGACATTTATCTGGCCCTGGCGGATAAGCGGTATTTCGTATTCAACCGGGTCTTCAAGTGTAACGATCTTGCGCTCGGAGTTGTTCAGGTAAGTCAAGGCGGAATAGAGTGTCGTGGTCTTCCCGCTCCCTGTGGGCCCGGTTACCAGAATTATACCGTTAGGCCTCGATATTGCGGACTTGAAAACCGCCAGGTTTTTCGGAGTAAATCCCAGCTTTTCCAGCCCCAGAATCATCTTTCCCTTGTCCAGCAGCCGCAGGACTATATTTTCCCCATGGATGGTGGGAAAGGAGGAAACGCGCAGATCGATCTGCCTTTTGCCCATATGAAAACGGAAACGCCCGTCCTGGGGCAGCCTGGCTTCAGCGATATTGAGATTGCTCATCACTTTCAGCCGGGCGATCAGGGAAGATTGTAACTCCTTGGGAAGGGCCGGGCCTTGATGCAGGATCCCATCAACCCGGTAACGGGTGCGGAGAGTGTTGGTATCCGGTTCGATATGAATATCCGTGGCCCCGCTCTTGACACCTTTCAGCAGGATCTGGTCCACCAGCTTCACCATCGGGGAGTCCTCTGCCGCTAGTTCCGTGTCCGCGGTTCCTTTCTGCTGGGCTTCGAGAGTAAGCTGCTCGATAGTATCGTCTTGGCTCACAGTACCACTGTAAAAATCATCAATAGCCTGCATGATATCAGATTCCGTGGCCTGGACCACCTCGATAAATTTGCCTGTTTTACCCTGCAGGCGATCGATAAGCATCACATCGAAAGTACTATCCATCGCTATTGTAAGCTCGTCCCCATTGAGCCGGACAGGCACCAGCTTGTTCTGTTTGGCGAATCCCAGATCGATCAGCTCCAAGGCATTGGGATCCGGCCGATATTGGCTCAGATCAACCATTTTCACGCCGGCCTGGCGGGCGATAACCCGGGAAATATCCTGCTCCTGGCAAAAGCCGAGTCCCATCAGCACTTCACCCAGCCGCTTACCGGTACGACCCTGCTCTTTGACAGCTATCTCCAACTGGTCTTTGGTGATCACGCCCGAGGAGACCAGCGCCTCACCCAGGGGTTGTGTCGATTGCATGGCCATAGTTCATTTCCTCATTTTAACCGGAGAAAAGACTTTTCTATGTCTGATGCTATCTCTCGCTTTAAAAAACGGCTAAAAAGTCTTTAAATCCATATTTCAGCAAATAATCTCTAACTCGTATTGATATTAATTGTTGAGACCTTTGAAAAAATCCCAGGTAACAGGATAAATTTTACCTGTAGGGGCGGGTTTGAAACCCGCCCCTACAATAATACTATTGATTTTTATGGTGTTATAAAAAAGAAAACAATATTCTTTTGGTAAAAGGATAACATTTTTCAAAGGTTTTTTATTATATCAGCCGCTTGAATTTAAGCAAGAAACACACCAAAATAATAATACCACACTTCGAAAGTTTAATCAAGCATTAACAGGCCAGCACATTCAGGAAAGCTTGACAAGCTAATAGGTTGCGCTTATACTGGGACAAAAATAAGTTTCCGGAGCAGTGAAACTGATCCTGGAAATGAAAAAGCAAAGAAAAGAGAAATTAATATAATCGGCAGAAAATTTTATGCTCATCACTGAGGCGCCAATGGCTGATTTTGAATCGCAAGCCTGTACCCCGCCCTCGGTCAGTGTTGTTATTCCGATGTACAACGAGGGGGAAAATGTCCGCGGCACCGTGCTTGCCGTCTGCGACCAGCTCCGCCGGACAGGCAGGACTTTTGAGCTGGTTTGCGTGGATGACGGTTCGACCGACACGACCCGCGAGGAACTGGATAAAATAGCCCGGGAGATCGAAGAGGTCCGGGTGATCGGCTACAAAGCGAACTGCGGCCGTGGAAAGGCTCTTCGAGAAGGCTTTTCAGCCAGCCGGGGGCTGTTTATTATCTCGATCGACGCTGACCTGAGCTACCATCCCGGGCAAATTATCTCCCTGGTCGAAAGGCTCGAAAAACCGGATGATCCAGATATTATTATCGCCAGCCCTTACATGCCGGGCGGAAAGACCGAGGGAGTAAAACCCTTCCGGCTTCTGGTGAGCCGGGCGGCAAATATCTTGCTCAGGCAGGCTATGGGCCGCAAGTATTACACCCTGACCGGTATTTTCCGCGGATACAGGCGCAAAGTTTTCGATTGTATCGAGCTCTATTCGGACGGCAAAGAAATCCACCTGGAAATCATCGCCAAGGCCGAAGCCGCCGGGTTGCAGATAGTGGAAGTCCCAGCGGTGCTCACCAGCCGCTCCCGGGGGGGGAGCAAGCTCAAAATGCGCCTGACTGTCGTCAGCCACCTGATGTTCTCTTTTTACGAAAGGCCGCTCCTTTTGTTCGGAGTGCTGGGCCTTCTCTTTACGCTGGCTTCCCTGGTGCTCGGCGGCTACCTTTTCTATCTCTACTGGACCTCTGCGCTGAACCCTACGCGGCCCATTGTCTGGCTGAGCGTCCTGCTCCTGTTGACAGGGATCCAGATGGCGAGCTTTGCCTTTATCAGCACCCAGATCACTCTTTTGAAAAAAGAGCTCTTCCGCACCCAGAAAGAAGTCCTTCTGCTCCAACGGACATTAGAGAAAGAAAAAAGATCCTGATGGCTTCGCCGGTGCTCGTGATTACCAACGCCTATCCGGACTTCGAGGGCTCCTACCACGGAATTTTCGTGCGGCGCTCTGTTGAAGATCTGGCCGAACTGGGCTGGTTCAGCCATGTCCTGGTACCCCGGATCTACAAGAACAGCGCCCCCTTCCAAAGCTTCTCCACCCACACGGTGACCCGCTTCCCGTTCCTGACCGCCGGAAAGCTGCTGATCGAGTACGATAAACCTCCTGTGCTGCGCATCGGCTCTCTTCTCGCCACAGGAGTTCTGTTTGCCATCAAGCTTACCCTGACCGGAGGATGCCGCCTGGTGCACGCCCACTGGGCATTTCCAGCCGGGCTTATCGGCCTTGCCGCCGCCCGTCTCACAGGACGAAAGCTGGTCCTGACCGTGCACGGCTCGGATTGCCGGCTGGCAAAAGAGCGCGGCGGACTGACAGAGCTCCTTTTTAAACAGGCCGCTCGAGGAGCCGCAAGGATAATCAGCGTATCAAGGCCCATTACCGACTATCTTATCGGTCTTGGCATCCCAGAACAAAAGATCGTCACCTGCCCGATGGGTGTCGATGAGCGCATTTTCCACCAGGGAATCGAACCGGATCCGGGTCTCGCCGCCGGTTTTTCAGTGGTGAGCACCAGAAATCTCCTGCCCCTCTACCGCGTGGCGGACCTGATCGAGGCGGCGGCGCAAGTCAGCGGAAAAATCCCCGGATTCAAGCTGATTGTCGCCGGGGAGGGCAGCGAAAGCGCTTCTCTCAGGGAACGGTCCGCCAAGCTCGAGCTGGGTGACAAAGTATCTTTCTTTGGCCGGGTCCAGCCCGAAAGGCTGGCCGTAATCCTGGCTTCAAGCTCCCTGTATGTCTCGACCAGCCCTGTCGAGGGCTCGAGCGTATCCCTGCTTGAAGCCATGGCCTGCGGCTGCCTGCCGGTGGTGACCGATATTCCAGCCAACCGGGAATGGATCACCGATGAAGAGAACGGGCTTCTTTTCACGCCCGGAGACCCGGAATCCCTCGCTGTCTGCCTTCTCAAGGGGGCCGGGGATCAGAGGCTGAGAGAGGAAGCCGCGCTCAAAGGTCCTCGAATAGTCGCCGAACGGGGTTTCTGGTCGCGCCAGATCGAGACCCTGGACCAATCCTACAGGAAAATTATTGATTAGAACATTATTCCAGCGGAAAATCCGGTTCCAGCTTTCCTGTTCCATGAAAAACAGGCCTGAATAAAAAAGCCGCACACAAGAAGGATGTGTACGGCTTTTATATTGGAGTTCAGGCTTCCCTACTGGAGGCGGAAACCGATATCATCGTTCCCAAGAGTGAAATCACAACCGGTCGAGCCTGTAGCACCTACCTTATGTGTACCCAAGATTCCAGTATCGACAAGGCCGTTCGGACCGGCGGATATCACCCAAACCGGCTGCCCGGCAAGACCCAGCGCTCCTATGTTGCACATATACACGTGGCCCCATGGATCCAAAGGACCATTGGTGATTACAGCGCCGCGAAAACCCACATCGTTCGGATCATCCGGGTTGGTAGTAGTGGTATACAAATAATCAGCAGTTTGATAAGGAGGAGTTTCTATCTTGTTTGCACGGCCGCTGCCCATAATCAATTGTGAGCTGAAATCCTCGCAAGAGGCGACATTATCAGCTTGAGCATTATCAGTCCAAGCATCCGGCCAATTAGCAGCAAGCGCTACGCTGGGATTCGGCGCCGGAAAAATAGTAGCGGCATCAGCAGTAGCCCCATCCGTTGCCAGGAATTGACAGGTCTTGCCTCTATCAGCGACTACCCCGAATTTAACATGGTTCGGGAAATAACCGACCTCGCTCCTGAAGCGCATTATCGCCTGGGCCAGGGCCTGCGTATCGCTTGCGGCACGGGCCATACGCCCCTGGGCGATATTGTTTATGACACTCGGCGCGATAGCAGCGGAAAGGATCGCCACCAGAGCCACCGCAACAATAATTTCAATCAGGGTAAAGCCTTTCGAATTTCTCATACAACCTCCGCTAATGGTGACAGGATTAAACTTAAAGAATGAGCTATCTTACCAGATAAAAACAAGAAATACAAGTTTTTTTACTCCTTGATTTTATTGCAATATTTATACCCGGTGAGGAAGAAAAAGTTCTTCTGATTGTTAACATATACAACTTATTAAATTTTAAGAGGTTACAGTAGAGATGCGTTTTTTTAAAGGGCAAACGAGTTGCTCCGGGCCAAAAAAATTGTGGCAAATGCCACAATTTTATCCTGAAAAACCAGGTGAAATCACACAATTTTGCCCCAAAAAAAACAATAGTCCCTAATAGAGACCTTTGAAAAAATCCCAGGTAACAGGATAAATTTTACCTGTAGGGGCGGGTTTCAAACCCGCCCCTACAATAACACATTGTTATTTAAAGCGTTACAAAAATAAAAAAGGCTCTTTTTGTAAAATAACTACATTTTTCAAAGGTTTCTTACCCGGACTATTAATAAAAATGTTTGGGTTCTTTATAATTCGGAATCGCGGATTGCACGGATAAAAAATTTGATTTCACGGATGGCCCCTCCACACACATCCATTGCTATCCCGGTGGGGGGGTGGAGAACCGTGTCATCCTTGCAACATCCGTGTCATCCGTGATTCTGAGAACAGATGATACCTGAAAATTTGTGAATAATGCAGGCTAATAGTAAAAAAATCTGTGGTGAAGCCTTGAATATTATTAACCGGCATTATTCAGAAAATGAACTAAAACCTGTAGGGGCAGGCCTCTGTGCCTGCTAATTGTTTGGGATTTCCTTGATGTAAATCGAGCAGCAACTGGGGGGGGCCGCCACTACAAAAACGGGAACGGAATTTTTTTTGAATAATCCCGGTTAAATCCAATGTTGTTCACTTTAGGCGGGAAAGGCAAACGATGTCATTCCCGCGCAAGCGGGAATCCAGGTTTTTAAGCCGATTTTCTGGACCCCCGCTTTCGCGGGGGTGACAAAAAGAGAGTGCTGTCGCTTTAAGTGAACGGTATTGCGGTTAAATCGCTGTCTATAAACTCTATCCGTTTGTTGAATACCGAAAGGATCACCTGGTTTTTTTAAGGCTGTCCAGCAGCGCCTGGCTCCTGGAGCGCAGAGCCGGTTCAACATCCATCCGGAGAAGCTTTTCGAGATAATTAAGGGCTGTGTCCGGCCGGCTGTCGGTGCGCAGGCTGAGAAGAGCCCTGGAATAGATTGCCCTCGGGTTATGGGGAGCTACCCTGAGCGCTTTGGCGATCATCATCCCTGCCGGTTTCAGGCTGTCCATGGAATTGTAAATCTCATAGGCGTTCAGATAATTCGCAGCCTGTGTGCTGTCACACTCGATCGCCAAATGTACTGCGGATAGAGCTTCTCCCAGCCAGCCCAGAGAAAAACAGACCGCGACCATGTTAGCCAGCGCCTCGCAATCCCGCGGATTTTCAGCAATCAGCCGCTTGAGCAATCCTGCGGCGCTGTCAATGTTTCCGAGCCGGCCTTGAATACTGGCCAGATTGCGCAGCGCCTCGAGGTTTCCCGGCTCCCTGCGCAAAACCTCCTCATAGGCTGTGCGGGCATCCTCAAGCTTTCCGGCTGCCGAGAACAGCTCCCCGAATCCAAGGTAGGCGGGTGCGAAATTCCGGTCCCTGTCGAGCGCATCTTCCAGAAGACCTAAGGCCTCCATAATTTCTCCTTTCAATATCAGCAGACGGCCTACACCGGCGAGGTAAACCGGGCTCGACGGCTCGATCGACAGGGCCTTGCGCATTTCCTCCAGGGCTTTCCCGGCTTGCCCGGATCTCTGGTAGCATGCGCTCAGCCAGTAATGAATCCTGGGGTCCTGGGGGGCGATCTCTGTTGCCTCTGTTAAAATTTTTTCGGCCAGCTCAGGGCGCCCGGAGCGCAGGTAAAAGGAGCCTAAGTTGATCAGGCTTTCCTCTCTGTGATAGGGCTGCTCGACCGCCCTTTTGAGCATCGCCTCGGCTTCACCTTTTCTGCCCTGGGCCTCATAAAGCAGACCCAGAGTATTCATGGCCCTGTCATAAGCCGGGTTTGAGCATAAGGCGCGCTGTAAATAATCCATGCCTTTCGTCGTGTCGCCTTCATCTACATAATAGGCGCCAAGATTATTCAGGGCGAGAGTGTGTCTCGGCTCGACAGTCAGGACATCCTGCCAGAGTGTTTCGGAAGAGCGCCAGACACCGAGGCGCTGGATAAACAAAACGGAAAATAAAAAAGGAACGAGCCAACTGGAAATAGCTAGGAGGCTCCCCGGGAGGGGGGGCAGGCGCCTCTTGACCGCTCTGAGCAAGGTTGCCAGCACCACAGCCAAAACAGGCATCGAGACCAGGGCGTAACGGTCAGCGCGCAGGATCTCAAGCGGCAGGATCCCGCTGGTCGGAAGAAAAGCGACTAGCACCCAGCTCAAAGCGAATGCAGGAAGACGGTCCCGCTTGCGCCAGAACACGATCGCAAGCCAGAGTAAAGCCAAAAAAGCGAGCAGATGCAACAGGGTCTGCGGATTGAAAAAAGTCAACGGTACCCGCACCAGGTAGCGCACTGAAAGAGCTGTCGGCAGCAGAAAAGTCTTGAGATAGGCCAAAAAGACTTTCAGTGCGCCCGCAGCGACCGAACTTAGACCGGCCCCGTGGCGATAGACCTCAAAAAGCTTCAAGTGCGGAATAAGGTAAAACAGATATGCGATGACCGCCATGACGATGGTTCCGACCACAATCCAAGGCAGCCGGAATCTCTTTTCGCTTGAAGGCTTGCAAAATATGTAGGCTCCAAGAACCAGAGGCAGCAACAGGGCCGAAGGCTTGGAGAGCACAGCCAGTATAAAAAAGACCACAGTCAGCTTTTTGCCGGTTTTCCACCCGTTTTCGCTGTAGATAAAACTCAGTACGCAAGCCATCCAGAATAAGGCTTGATATAAATCCTTGATTGCCGAGACCCAGGCCAGGCTTTCTACATTCATCGGGTGAGCGGTGAAAATAAAGGCAGCGAACAGGGGCCAGAGGTTGCCGCGTGAGAGCCGCCCGGCCCTGTCGAGGCCAGCCGCCTCATCCCAGCCCAATAACCGGTGGGCGAATAAATAGACTGAAAGGCAGAGCAAGGTGTAGATAAGCAGGCTTGCCAGATGATAGACCCATGGCGTTTGCCCGCCCAAGGCATGACAGACCATGAATGTCATCCAGCGCAGGGGGGTATACGAGCTCCGGGGATCAGGCACCAGGGCCCGGGTCAGGTTTTCAAGGCTCAAATCCAGCCTGCCCTGGGAGGCGGGTTCCAATACCAACTGAGGATCGTCATAGTTGACAAAACCATTGCGCAAGACAGGCAGGGAGATTGCCAGACTGAAAATCACTACTGCAAAGTATGCAGCGTAGCGCTTGAAAAAAGATTCTCCAGGCTCGGACATCAGTACTCCAGGATGGGAAACGGATATAAGTCGGCAGTCGGAAAGTGAGAGCAGAATGAAGACCTATGTTATCTTCGAGGTCCAGTGATATTGTTAATCTACCGGTCTTTAGAGTTTCCTCACTGAGCTTAAAGAATCACCGTAAAAGAAGATTTTTACACAAGAAGCCTTCAAAGACTGAAAACAAGATCAGATTTTCCCTCCAGTTGACAATTGTGCGGATAGAAATTGCCCATAATTCTCCTGAAAGTAAAGTCTTTTTTACTTATTCCTGCTTTTATTTATTAAACAAAACAGTCCGGGAACAACATTCCGTAAAACTGAGCCAGGACCATTAGCTTAGCTGATAGTTCAGGTTATTTTATTAACCCGGAAAATTTAAAAAATTTTCCGTTCCCGTTTTTCTCCGGGGAGCACCCGCGTGTGCGCCCGATTACCATCGAAAAATTACCGAACGACGGGCGGACACATAGGTCCGCCCCGACAAGTTTTGTGGTGATTTGTGAATAATCCAGGTTAAAAATTTTAAAAAAAGTTGTACCCAGGCTTGCGTTCTCTTATTTTGTTTTTAGCTGAATTCTGCTGACTGCAACTATGTTGGCTTCAGCGCCTCTCTTTCCCGGTGGGACAACAGGTTATTCTTTTCTTACAAAACAAGGCTGTCCAGGAAATCAAATAGACTCGTGAGTTGTAAATCTGTTATCCCGCTTTGCATTTCAAACTATGGCTTAAGGCTATAAAAGTTTACAATGGAAAAAAAGAAAACGGTGACTATGATCGGCCCTGTGGTGTGGGGCAGTGTCTGGGGCCACGGCCCGGAACTTGCACGTTATCTTTCCGGCCATGCCGCGGTTTTGTACTTCAATCCGCTGGTACCGAAAAAGGCGGCCGCTCCCTCATTCAGGGGAAGGGATGCATACCCGGTACCTGAGGGGATTAAAATAATCGAGCGCAGGAGCAGGTTCTCGACCGGTATACTCTACGGCCTCCAGATGGAGTGGAAAAACTTGCTGGCTGCCGTGAGATCGGATCCGGACTGCCTGGTGACCTACTATCCCCTGGGCTCCATCATGGCTCTGCTCTGGTGCCGCCTGAAAGGGAAGAGGTCGCTCTTTGTCTTCGCCGACTTTCCCGATATCCTGGGCCACCGGCTGGCCAGGCTCCTGGCGCGAAATTTCGGCCTGTGGGCCACAGCGAGGCTTGCAACGGCAGGGACTGTGGCCACCAGCGGCCTCCTTTTCGAGGATCTGCTGGAAATCTCCGGCCGCGCTATCCTTGTGCCCAACGGGGTAGACCTCGAGGCTCTCTCCGTTTCAGGTGTCACGGGGTCCGGGAAGCCAGCCGCCCGCGCGGCTGATACTTTCACTGCCGGATTTATCGGTTTTTTCGGCGACTGGGTCGACATGAAGCTCCTGTTCGATTGCGCCAGGCTGTGTCCTGAAATCAAATTCGTTCTGGTGGGAGACGGACCCGATCTGGATAAACTCAAAACTCGCACCGCATCTCAGAATAACCTGGAATTTACCGGCCTCCTGCCGCATAACGAGGTTTTCCAGGCTGTCGCCAGGATGGATCTCTGCCTGATTCCATTCAAAGTAAATCAGGTCACTGACCGGGTCAGTCCGGTCAAGCTCTTTGAGTACTGGGCTATGGGCAAGCCGGTGCTGGCTACAGGCTGCCGGGAGCTCCGGCGAATAGCCGAGTCCGCACCGCAGGCTCTCACTTTCTTTTCGAGCGCCGAAGAGCTGGCCGGCTTGCTAGAAATCTTCCGGCGGGACCCACAGCGTATCGCCAAAGCTTCAGCCGAGGCTCTCCAGGCTGTCCGCAGCTATGACTGGAAGCTTCTAGGAGCGGAAATCCTGAGCTTTCTGGAGGGCGAAGCTCCTGAGAAACTGCTCTAGTATCAAGCTTCGGATATTACTACAGGGAGCATTAAATAGTTTCCATTTATATTGTTTTTATATGCTTTAGCCTTGGTTATTAATATAAATTGAGCAAACAGGAATGATTTACCAGATGTCGATTCTTACATTTAAGGCGCCGGCGACTTACTTTGCCTGACAAAGATTGAAATACCTCGAGAGAAAAGCTTCTACAACTGCCGAAAAGAGGTTTTAGTGCAGCTACCTGGGATGATAAAGCCATCCCAGGTGAAATTAGAGGCCATAAGAAGCCCTGAAGTCCGAGGAACCTGTTTCTGGAGCGTGTAGAAGACAAGTAATTTCCATCATTGCCATATTAGATGTACAACGCCCAGGCAGGCCTTTGCGCAGGCTTCCTGCGCGTAGGCGAGCTTGGCGAAGCGGAGTAAAAGACTAAAGTGCCAGGATTAACTTTTGTTTCTTTTGGTTACAAAAGAAATGGTTTTGCTTCTTTTGCCACCAAAAGAAGAA
>DATKXY010000097.1:0-50041 GCA_035528795.1 archaeon
AAGCCCCACCACCGGGTATCCCATCTCATAAAGCGGCGCGGCATGCCTGCCCCAGCCGCAGCAGAGATCGAGCAAAGGATACCCGCCAGGCGGTGTACCGATGAGGTCTCTGATAGTGGCTAGCTGGAGCTGGGTCTGACGGATCTCATCCGCATAAAGCTCTATTGTATGAGGCCCGAATTTATCTTCAAACCAAATTGGAAATGCCATGTCAGCCAGGATACCTTGATTCAGACAAAATATTCTACTGCGTTGCTAAAGATAACCAGACCTTCACCTTTTTCAGGGATGCTCTGGCGAGTCCAACGCGGGTGAAGGTACCGGTGGATAAAGGCCTCGGGATGAGGCATAAGGCCGAATATGCGTCCGGATCGATCGCAGATTCCGGCGATGTCTTCCACTGAACCATTGGGATTGAATGGATACGGTGCAGGTTTTACGCCATCAGGCGAGCAGTAGCGCAGGCACACCTGCCCGAACCGGTTCAGCTCTTCGAGCAAACCCCTGTCCAGGGTGAGAAACTTGCCTTCCCCGTGCCGCACGGGAAGTTCAAGCCGCTCGATACCCCGTGTAAATATGCATGGACTTTTCTGCGTGACTTCCAAATCTACCCAGCGATCCTCGAATTTTCCGGAATCGTTGTAAGTTATAGTTACCTGCTGACCGGTGAGACCCTCCCGACCGTCCGGCAAGACTCCCAGGCGCACCAGCACCTGGAAGCCATTGCAGATACCGATAACAAGCCGGTCCGACTCGATAAAGGACAGGAAAGCTTCGCCCAGGCGATATTTCAGCTTATTGGCCAGCACTTTCCCGGAAGCGATATTGTCGCCGAAAGAAAACCCGCCCGGCACTGCCATAATCTGATATTGTGCCATCAGTAGGGGATTCTCTATCAAATCGTTTACATGCACCCGGCGCGCCTCGGCCCCGGCCACCCTGAAAGCCTCTGCGGTTTCATAATCGCAGTTGATTCCAAAGCCGGTCAAGACTAACGCCAGTGGTTTTGCCATCACTATCTCCTTTTCCACCTATCCCGGACACTGCCCGATTGCCGCTGGTATAGTTTGTGCAAACAAAATATCGTAAATTCTTTATCAGACGGAGCCCAAATCAATGGCCTGCCCAGAGGGGATCACTACTTTTTTCAAAGAGTTCTGGAAAGATATAAGAAGCGAGGGCACGGATAACCTGCATACCCTGTTATATCTTTTTATCCTGTTAGGTTTTTTTCTTCTGGTGCTCTCTTTTTCCTATCCGCGGTTTTAGGGACTGTCCCTGAAGTTTTCTGCCGGGGGGCGGCAGCAGCCATGGCAATAATTTCCTCCCCCAAAGGGTAATTTTTTCCTTTTATACCTGAATCATCCTACCAATCGAGCGGCCTCCTCCAGGCCTGCCGCAGCTCATCTACAGTCAGCCTGATTATCTCCGCACACCCCGGTTTTATTGAACTGACACTGAATATTTTTCTATCAGTGACCACGCCAGCCGCCCGGCGGGCAACCTTGCCGGTAACCTTTTCGAACTCGCCGCACTTCTCGGGATGCACACTCACTACAAACCTGCCCTGGCTTTCCGAGAAAAGCAAAAGATCATCCCGCTTGAAATTGCCAACTCCAGGCACGCCATTTAATCTTACTTCGAGACCCAGATCTCCGGCGATGGCGCACTCGGCCAGGGCCACCCCCAGCCCGCCGTCAGAGATATCGTGGCAGGAGGCCACCAGTCCGCGGGTTATGGCCTGGTGAAGGCAGCTAAAAACAGCTTTGGAGCGCTCAGCGTCAACTTTCGGCACATCCCGGCCCACGGCGTGAAGCATGGCGAAATACTCGCTGCCGCCGCATTCCTCGAAGCTTTCTCCGAGGATGTAAACCAGGTCACCGGGTCGCTTAAGATCCATAGTCACCGCCTGGCTCACATCATCGATTACACCGATTACTGAAAAAAGCAGGGTGGGCGGGATAGAAATTTTCTCGGCCCCGCTGCCGTAATCGTTCTTCATACTGTCTTTACCGCTGATACAGGGAACACCGAACGCAGTGCAGTAATCGTAAAGGGCCTGACAGGCGCGCACCAGCTGGGCAAGCTTATAGCGCCCATCCGGCGTCTTATCCGACCGGACCGGGTCCGGCCAGCAGAAATTATCGAGTCCGGCCACCCTGTCCGGCCTGGCTCCCACGGCCACCACATTACGCAGGGCCTCATCTATCGAGCAGGCTGCCATGTGGTAGGTATCGATATCCCCGTAGCGGGGTATGATACCGCAGCCTACCGCCAGTCCGCGGTTTGAATGGGGCAGAACTTTCAGAACCGCGGCATCCGAGGGACCATCCGCCCGGAGGCCGGTAAAAGGCTTGACAACTGTCATTGCCTGCACCTCGTGGTCGTACTGGCGGACTATGGCCTCCTTGCTGCAGATATTGTAACTGGAGAGAAGCTTAAGCAGGGTATCATTTAGAGCCAGGCTCTTATCCGGGAGCCTGGGATCCTCAGTTTTGGGGGGTATCCAGCAAGCCTCGAGGTTCATGCGCGGCAGCCCCTCATGGAGAAAATCAAGATCGAGCGCGCAAACCGTGCGGCCTTTATAGAGCACATGGAAGATTCCCGAATCCGTAAAACTGCCTAAATCAGTAGCCTCGACTTCCCGGCGGCGGCAGAGATCGAGAAAAGCCTCGAGCGTGTTTTCGGGCACGGCGACTGTCATCCTTTCCTGGGCTTCCGAGAGCAGGATTTCCCAGGGAGCGAGTCCGGCATACTTAAGCGGCGCGCGTTCCAGGTGGAGCTCTGCCCCTCCGGAAAGCCGGGCCATTTCACCCACCGAGCTGGACAGGCCGCCTGCCCCGTTGTCGGTGAGCGTGCGGAAAAGCCCTGCATCGCGGGCCTCGATCAGGCAATCGGCCATTTTTTTCTGAGTGATCGGGTCGCCGATCTGTACTGCGGAGGCGGGACTGTTCTCATCGAGCTCGAGGCTGCTGAATGTGGCCCCGTGGATCCCGTCCTTGCCGATCCTGCCGCCCGCCATTACCACATGGTCGCCGGGACGGATCGCTTTTACGTGGCTCGGCTCACCGCGGACAACCTTGGGAATGATCCCCCCGGTGCCGCAGAAAACAAGGGGTTTCCCCCGGAAGCGGTCATCGAAAACAACCGCCCCGTTCACTGTAGGAATGCCGCTCTGGTTTCCTCCGTCGCGCACACCCCGGTGCACACCCTTGAAAATGCGTTTAGGATGAAGGAGCCTGCCCGGCAAGGCCTGCTTGAAATCCGGCCGGGCGAAACAGAACACGTCCGTGTTGAAAATCATCCGGCAGCCGATTCCAGTCCCGAGAACATCGCGATTCACTCCGACAATGCCGGTGATCGCTCCGCCGTAAGGGTCCAGAGCCGAGGGGCTGTTGTGGGTCTCGACTTTCATCGAGATGCAGTAATCGTCATCAAATGCCACCACTCCGGCGTTATCGTGGAAAACCGATACGAGCCAGTCGACCTTCGAGCTGATTATCTCAGTGGCCCGTTTAATGTAAGTCTTAAAGAGGCTGTCGATCCGCTCAGGGGGCCCGCTGTCCGGGGTATAATCTATAATGCAGTTGAATATCTTGTGCTTGCAGTGTTCGCTCCAGGTTTGGGCGAGGCATTCGAGCTCCACATCCGTGGGTCTGGGAGGAAGTCCCAGCATGGCGCGCTTGCGCTTGACATCGTCATTTCTGTAGTAGTTCTGAATGGCTTTCATCTCATCCAGGCTGAGAGAGAGAAGGCCTTGCTCTGAGATGCGGACAAGCTCGGTATCCGAGATCTCGAGGCCGTATTCTTTCACTTCCTCGGCGCCGGCCTGGAGAACGAGCGGGACAGTCGGCTCGATCCGCACCCCCTCTTGCCATTCCTGTTTACTCACAATCTGCCAGCGCTCGATCAGGCTGTTGGCGAGAAGGTCTCTGGCGATACGCTCGATATCCGGGCGTTCGAGGTCACCCTGGAAAAGGTACTGGCAGCTGGTAAAAAATCCCCTGCCGGGCCCGAGCTTTCTTCCCAGCATGTCCTGCATGCCTTGGGCTGCGGACTGTCCGACATTGTCTGTCACGCCCGGACGGAAACCGACCTCGAGCAGCCAGTCGAAATCACTCTCGCCGTAAAGGGGCTGATCCAGGCTGAAATTCTGGATTACCGGGTCCCGGAAGAGTTCTTGCGCCAGGCGGATAAGCTCCTGGCGGGTCAGGTCGATATTTGTCGTGTAGACTGCCACTGTCCTGACTCGTCCGGGCTTAAGCCCCAGATCATCAGCCACGGCACGGGCCACAGACTCGCCGAGCGCATCTGTCACGCCTGGTTTGAAACCCACCTCGATACGGTGAACCATTTCCCCATCCGAAATTGGAGTTTAACTCCACAAACTTGTTGGCTCCAGTGCTCTGATAAGTTAGAAATGCATAGTAACTTGTACAGATTAACTGACTAATAAGGTTTGAGTCATACTTGAATAGGCTATAGGCTGTAGGCTGTAGGTCCCTTCACTCCACCACAGGCTAGTAAGAGAACATTGGGCTTGGGAAGGGTGGTCCGCTAGCCAACAGCCTTATAGCTTATAGAGCATAAATAGATCAGGTATAAAATCTCGATCCGGCAAAACTGACCTGTCAAAGCTCTAAATATTGACCCTAAAAAATAATAAAAACCCAGCCATTGAGCCACAAAAAGAAAAGCCCCATTGCGCGGCACAAAGCTCGCGAATGGGGCAAATTGGTTTTCGTTTTTCAGGCCGGCCAGGCTGCCTACTTAACCGTAGCCAGTTCTATCTGGCCACCGTTTTTTGGAATATCGTCCTGGGTCATGTTGACAATAAAATCCTCGATCATGCGGCGGGCTTCCTCATCCGGATACTGGAACGGCGGGCTTTTCATAAAATAAGCCGCGGGTCCGATTAGCGGACCGCCGACTCCGTTGTCCAGCGCCAGTTTGCAGCAGCGAACAGCGTCAATTACTACGCCGGCCGAGTTGGGGCTGTCCCAGACCTCGAGCTTTAGTTCGAGATTAAGAGGTACATTGCCGAATGTCATTCCCTCGAGCCGGATGTGGGCCCACTTACGGTCATCGAGCCAGCTCACATAATCACTGGGGCCGATATAGACATTTTTGGCCCCGATATCATAATCAAGCATGCTGGTCACTGCGTTAGTCTTGGAAATTCTCTTGCTTTCCAGGCGCTCGCGCTCAAGCATATTGAGAAAATCGGTGTTGCCGCCCACGTTAAGCTGGCTGGTCCGCATAAGTTTCACTCCGCGGTCGCTGAAAAGCTTGGCCAGCACCCTGTGGACAATAGTAGCCCCTACCTGGCTTTTGATATCATCGCCTACAATGGGTACTCCGTTCTTGCGGAAACGATCGGCCCAGTCTTTATTCTTGGCAATAAATACCGGGATACAGTTGACAAATCCCACCTTGGCTTCGAGCGCTTTCTCGGCATAGAAACGCGTGGCCTTTTCACTGCCTACCGGCAGATAACTGACCATCACATCAGCCCGCGTATCATGCAGGAGTTCGACTAGGTCCACCTCAGGCTTATCTGAAATCTCGATCACTTCCGCAAGATACTTCCCGATCCCGTCCATTACCGGGCCGCGGTGTACGGTCACTCCCACAGGAGGGACATCGCAGAACCGAAATGTGTTGTTTGGTTCAGCGTAGATAGCCTCGGCAAGGTCTTTCCCCACCTTGGTCTTGTTCACATCCACCGCTGCCACGAATTCTATGTCCCGCACATGGTAGCCGCCAAGGTTCGTATGCATCAGACCTGGAATCAGCTCATTCTCCGGGGCGTCTTTGTAAAACTCGACTCCCTGGACAAAAGAACTGGCACAATTACCTACACCGATAATCGCAACCCTTACTTTTTTACCCATATTCAGTCTCCTTCTGAACGAACAAGTCCTTTGTAAAATTTATTATTATGGATAATTTTAACTAATTCTCACCCGATACAGAGAACCCGGAAAGACAAACCAAATGCCAAGAGAAAACGGTGAAACCTTTGAGGCACGGAATATCGCAGTGAGTTCTTACAAATTGCCTCATTAATTATAAATACTTTACACTATTTGTCAAATTTATTATTTTTATATATACCATTAATTTTTATTATATTAAAGGTAAAGCTATAATCTTTTATCGATCAATAATATAATAAACTAAAACTTTTTTATCTTGCACCTCTGGCCTTTGCCGATATATTCAGCCGTTTTTTTTCTGTTGTTTGAGAATCACGGATTACGCAGATAAAAACTCTGATTCCACGGATACTCTTCCACACCCCAGGGCAGGGCGGCTGGTAATCCGTGACATCCGTGTCAAATCCGTGACATCCGTGATTCAAAAACAAAAAAACAGCATAAATAATCCGGAATTAAGAACACGGGGTGCTGTTTCATGTGACTGGATCTCCGAAAGACCTCGTCGCTTTGATACTCAATCTGCACGCTTGTCAAACCTGTGAGGGAGCCATGCATCTCGAGCAACTGCGTTTTTTCCAAGCTGTGGCTGAAAAGGGGAGTTTCACCCGCGCGGCTGAGGAGCTCCTCCTTACCCAGCCTGCGGTAAGCAACCAGATTCTAAAGTTGGAGGACGATCTCGGGCAGAAACTTTTCGAGCGTCAGGGTAAGCGGGTGCAACTGACCCGGGCCGGCGAGATTCTTTACG
Source organism: archaeon (assembly GCA_035528795.1). Classification (GTDB taxonomy): domain Bacteria; phylum Gemmatimonadota; class Glassbacteria; order GWA2-58-10; family GWA2-58-10; genus DATKXY01. The sequence goes on from DATKXY010000097.1 coordinate 6,688, forward strand.
CCCATTCCCGTAAGATTTTCCAGCAACTGCGGGAAGTGGAGGGAATCCTCGAAGACTTGAAAAGTCTAGATACCGGGACTCTCACACTCGGGACGATTGATGTAATCAGTATATACGTGCTGCCCAGGATTTTCAGTCAGTTCCACCAGCGTTATCCCAGAGTGGAGATATCGATCGATATTGATGACTCGACCAATATCTGCGCTGGCGTTCTGGATGGCAGGTTCGATCTGGGTTTTGCCACCCTGCCCGTGGAGAATAAAAACTTGATCTCGATTCCCATTTATACAGACATTCTGCAGGTCATCGCGCCCAGAGGTCACCCGCTCACCAGGCAAAAGCTGGTGAGCCTGGCTGACCTCATGAAAACGACCTTGATTGTCTATAAAAAGGGTTCTGTAACCAGGAAAATTATTGAAGGGGTATTCGAGCGCCGAGGGCTGAAACTCGATCCGGATATGGAGATCGACCGGCCTGAGGCCATGAAAAAGCTTGTCGAGGCGGGCCTTGGGCTCTCGATAATACCCGAGATGACAATAAAAAGGGAGCTCGAGGAAGGCACTCTGCTGGCTTTGCCCACCGGAGATGTGCATTTCAAGCGCCGGTTGGGCCTGGTTTACCGCAAGGGACAGTTCTTCTCGCCCTCGACTACAGCATTTCTCGAAATCCTGCACAGCACATTTAAGCCGGCCCGCTGGATCGGGACAGGGACGAGTAATGAGTGATTAGTATTTGACTTCCACCAGGGATCATTAAATATTTTTAATTTATATTGTTTTTATATGCTTTAGCCTTGGTTATTAATATAAGTCGAGTAAACAGGAATGATTTACCAGATTTCGATTCTTACGTTTAAGGCGCCGGCGACTTACTTTACCTGACAACGGTTGAAATACCCCGGGAGAAAAGCTTCTACAACTGCTGAAAAAAGGTTTTAGTGCAAATACCTGGGATGATAAAGCCATCCCAGGTGAAACCAGAGGCCATAAAAATCCCTGAAGTGCGAGGACCCTGTTTCTGGAGCGTGTAGAAGACAAGTAATTTCCATCATCGCCATACTAGATGTACAACGCCCAGGCAGGCCTTTGCGCAGCTTTATCGCGCCAGGCGAGCTTGGCGAAGCGGAGTAAAAGACACAATTGCCAGGATTAACTTTTGTTTCTTTTTGTTTAAAAAGAAATGGTTTTGCTTCTTTTGCCACCAAAAGAAGAAAAGGAATTTCCTTTACGGATAAATTCAAACAATTTTATGACCTGAGTAGTGATGGTATCGTAAAAACTCCGTGAGACTAGAATTGTAAAATTATAATTTGCTGGCATTAAATGAGTTACAATTATTATTACCTCTGATTTTAGATTTTTTTGACTTTTTACCAAATCATCAATAGTAACTCATATTTAACCTAAAGCTCCCTAAGAAAGAACCTGAATTTGGATTATGTTTTCGCAAAAGATCAGCTAACATATAATTTTCCAAGAGAGAGACTTGTTCCTTACCTTACTGATAAACCTTAATTCCTGCGTATGCGGACACAACTAAGCATGAAAATCAAGAGGGCACACCCTGTCCACTTCGCGGCCCACCCCTCTTGAGCGGGGAGTTTCATGTAACGGGTCAAATATTTGAACTTATTTACTCAAATAACTCAAATTGTAAAACTATCACCTTTTCTTCATCACAAACAATGCACAGGTAAAAAAGGGCCAACCGATCAGAGTGAGTCTCCCAGGAAGCCAGTTGATAAGATCAATCAGCCTTTGTGTTAGCCCTTTCAGACCTCCAGCTCTTCCTTGTATTCCGGGCATGATATCCACAAGCTCAAAACCATTCCTGTCCGCTAAAAATCTCATTCCTTTAGGTGAAAAAATGGTCGTATGCCAGGGAGGCGAAAAAGTCCCATAAAGATCAGGGATAGCAGCGCGTGAATTAAAAAGCTTAAGAAATCGGAAAATCAATTTGCCGAAAGCAGGAACTGGTTGGAAGCTAAGGAGATAACCGTCTTTCTCCAAGAGACTGCCGGCTTTTAGCAACCATTCATCATGGCCGATCAAATGTTCAAATACAAGGCACATCACTAATGCCTTGAATGGGCCCTTAATATTAAGGTCATTAAGGTCACCGGAATCAACAGGCAGGTTCTGGTTACGGCAATAGTGGAGCATTGGCTTTGAAATCTCTATTCCTTGACAAATAATCCCATTCCTAAGCATCAGTTCGAGGAGTCCTCCCCATCCTGAGCCGCATTCGAGTACCGTGCCAGAGATATTATATTTTTTAAGGCAGTGGAGAATGGTTTTGTAATATGGAAGATATGCTTTGCGAGCTGCCAGAGGATCGTGCTCATAATGGTTAAATTCCAAGTACGCAGAAGAGTACAGAGATGCCAGGTCATGGGGGGTGGGTTGTGGAAAAAGTTGAATAGTGCCGCAGGATCGGCATAAATAATAATTGTAACTCATCCTCTGGCCGAAATATGTTAACAAGCCTTGGCAGGCAGAACAACGCATTACAATGTCTTTCTCATTATTCATAAGTTCCTGCTCTTTCGAATATAAGGAAACATACTGCTTTTACCTGAATGAAGTGAATCGATTTTAAAAATTTGGAGGACACCTATTATAAAATAAAATCTTAACCGGGATTATTCACAAAATTTAATAGAAAGGAACAGGCTTTCGGTCTTTCAAGCATTTGCTCCGGACCGGACAAGAACTGTACGGGCATAGCATGCTATGCCCGTACAAGACAGGAGTCAGAAGTTTAAAAAACTCTGGTGATCATTTCCAAAAATATTCTGACTCCTGACTCCTGGCTCCTGTATTCCAAAAGGTTATTATAATAACTTCCGGTTGACATTTGTCCGTTATGGTCTGGAGCAGCGACAAGTTTTATAAATAAAACAGGCTTAATATCTTTCTTCACAGCACTCATCACTCATTACTCCCGAGAGACGAGTCTCAAGGGCCGCCTTTTCCTTGGGGGGTAAAAAAGAATGCCGGGCAGCATTCTGCATCAGGGTGCGTACTGTCTCCAGGCTCAAGTTCCAGGAGCGTATTCCCCGGGTGATCTCATCCTCCAGCCAGACCCCGAAAAATCCCGGATCATCGCTTCCCACTGTTACCGGCACCCCGCTTTCGAGAAGCTCAGGCAGGGGATGGGCGTCGAAACTTGCCACAGCTCCGGTCATTACATTGCTGGTCGGACAGATGTCCAAAGCGATTCCCTTTTGTTTCAACGTTTCAAGGAGCAGAGGGTCTTGTTGCGCTGTGATCCCGTGGCCGATGCGGTCAGCGCCCAGGATCTCGACCGCTTCCCAGACTGAATCCGGACCGCCGACCTCGCCTGCATGAACGAACTTGCGCAAACCGGCCTCAGAAGCCAGGCGGAAAGCAGCCTCGAGCTCAGAAGCCGGCGCACTCAGCTCATCGCCCCCGACCCCGAAACCCACCACCGGCAGTCCTGCTGCCCGGTCACGGGCCGCCAGGCCGGCTGTCTCCATGGCCGCCCCGCTCCCCCACTGCCTGACCGTGTCATAGATCAGAGCGATTCCCGGCCCGTCAGACTCTTCTTTAAACGCCCTGAGTATGGAGCCCATTGTCTCTTCATGGTCCAGGCCCTGTCGCGTATGGAGCAGGGGCGTGAAAGTGACCTCAGCATAAAGGATTCGCTGGGCTGCCAGGCGCCTGCATAGGGCCCTGGCGATGTGATAGAAATCTTCCGGCTCACTCAGAAGCTCATTCACGCGGCCGTAGGCCTTGAGAAAACCCTTGAAATTTTTGAAAGCATAAAGCTTTTTTGTCTCTTCGAGAGATGATCTATTGCGCCATCCGAGAATCCGGGCCAGAAGGGCCGGTCCCACTGAACCTTCCAAATGCAGGTGCAGCTCTGCCTTGGGAAGGCTGGAGACAAATATTTTCCACTGCTTTTGCTCTCTATCCACTGTCATCCCCGGTGATGAACTTGATTTTAATGTATAATTATATTACTATATAAAAACTCGAAATACAAACCGGATATTCAATTTTTACGAAAGAAGCCGACAATGCAAGAGTCTTTTTTTCAAAAACTGGAAAGAAAAGGCATCCTGCTGCTTGACAGTGCAATGGGCACCATGCTTCAACAGGCCGGACTAAAAAGCGGTGAGGAATGCGGCGAGCTCTGGAATGTCGGCCAGAACAGAGAGAAAGTTCTAAAGGTCCATAAAGCTAATATCGACTCAGGCAGCGATATAATAATTACCAACACTTTTGGGGCAAACCCTCTCAAGCTCGCGCATTACGGCGCATCCGGACAGACCAGGGAGCTGAACAGGGCAGGTGCCCTCCTGGCGCGGGAAGCAGCCGGAGAGCAAGTTTTTGTGGCCGGGGATCTCGGCCCGACAGGTGAAATACTCGAACAGTGGGGAGGCACCCGGAGCGCAGGGGAGATCCGTGCCGCTTATGAAGATCAGGTGGCCGGCCTTCTGGAGGGAGGGGTGGACCTGTTTATTCTTGAAACTTTTATGGATCTCGAGGAGTTGAAACTAGCGTTAGAGGCCATTAAAACGGCTTCTTCGCTGCCTGTTGTCGCCTCGATGACATTCCAGGCAAACCCGAGGGGAGTGCGGACAATGTGGGGCCTGACTCCTGCAGAGGCGGCCCGGGAGCTCCAAAAGGCCGGCGCCGGGATAATCGGATCGAACTGCGGGATGGGGACACGGCAAATGCTGCAGGTTGTGGCTGAGATGGCCCGGGTGACAGAGCTTCCTCTGGCGGTCCAGCCCAATGCCGGCATGCCCGAGGTTCGCAACGGGAAGACTTATTTTCCGGAAACCGCAGAGCAAATGGCCGCGGTGGCCCCGGAATTCAAAGCAGAAGGGGTGAGGCTACTCGGCGGCTGCTGCGGGAGCACCCCGGAATATATCGGCGCAATCAAAAATAAATTGGGCCTCTGATCCCGCTATAAGAGCATTATTCTGATAAAATCCCCCCCTTTAGCCCCCCTTCATGAAATGGGGGAAACGATCTCCCTTCTTTGGCAAAGGGGGACCCCAAGGGGATTTAATAATTCGTTCTCGATTTTAAAAGGCTCTATTTCTATAGTTAAACCAGTATTAAGTATCAGGGGATGAACGAGCTGAAAGATCTCAGGTGCCGGCTGGTAGATCTGAGCCATGTTGTCGAGCACGGCATGGTTACATACAGAGGTCTGCCGGGTCCGATTATAAGCGATTATTGGACCAGAGAGGCTTCCAGGGGACATTACGCAGAGGGCACGGAGTTTCATATCGGCAAAATCGAGATGGTGGCGAATACCGGCACCTATATCGATTCACCGTTTCATCGGTACGCAAGTGGTAAAGACCTGTCGCAGCTTGAATTATCCGCTATAGCGAATTTAGACGGTCTGGTATTTCGCGCAATTTCCGGGAACAGGGCTATTGGCAGGAACTTATTTACAAATACCGGGCTTAAAGGGAAAGCTGTTTTAATCAACACTGGCTGGGACAAACACTGGGGAACCGAGGAGTATTTTGAAGGGCATCCTTACCTGACAAAAGATGCGGCCGAGTATCTCAAAGCCTCGGAAGCGGCCCTGGTCGGAATAGATTCTCTCAATATCGACGACACATCCGATAGGACCCGGCCGGTGCATTCGATATTACTCGGGGCTGATATACCTGTTGTGGAACACATGTGCAACCTGAGCGGGCTTCCGGAGCAGGGATTCAAGTTTTATGCGGTTCCTGTGAAAGTCAAAGGATTTGGTACATTCCCGGTGCGGGCTTTCGGCGTTGTCGGAACATGAACCCCCGGCCGCATCCTGGCCTACCGCCAGGGGCAGCCGAATCAAAGGCTTTGGGAGCATGAGCAGATTGATATGAACTTCGGCAGTGGAAGGTTGGCGGTCTGAATCATTAATAGAAAAAAATCCGGGCTCTTGGGTGAAGCTTTAATCGATATATCAAAACTGTTTTAAACTCCGGCTTGTTTTATTCCGCCTGGTTGATTATCGCCCGGGCTTTTTCTCAGGCGACTGAAAATCTGCCAGCCGATCTTAAGCCCTCGGTCCATTTTCCCCGCCGTTCCCTTTTCTCAAATTTTACGAAAAAACACCTGAACCGGCGAACTATGGTCAAAATAAAAGACAAATCCTTTTTCGGATCGCTCAAACCCCTGGGAAAATATCTGGACTCCCACCGCCGGATGTTTCTCATTGGTCTGGCCTGCGTCTTTTTGACCAACTCTCTGGGCATGGTTGTCCCTCTGATCATTAAGCGGGCTATCGACGCAATAGAGGCGCACCAGTCCACGATAGTTGTATTATCGAGTGTGGCGGCACTTATCGGCCTTAAGCTGATCCAAAGCACATTCCGCTTCCTGATGCGCCAGATCCTGATCGGGATAAGCCGGAAAATAGAATACAAAATCCGGACCGACCTCTTCGAGCATCTCCAGACTCTACCCCTCTCCTTTTATCAGCACTGGCGGATCGGCGATCTCATGAGCCGGGCGACAAACGATCTCAATGAAGTGCGCATGCTTCTGGGCCCTGCTATCATGTATTCATTCCAGACTGCGGTGACCATTGCCTTCGCCCTGCCGGTGATGGTCTATATCGATCTCAAGCTCACTCTGCTTTCCTTATTGCCCCTGGCACTGATGGCCTTGAGCTATAAAAAAGTCGGCAGAATTATCCACGACCGCTCAATGGCAGTGCAGAAGAAGCTGAGCGATATTTCGGCCAAGGTACAGGAGAATCTGGCTGGAATTCGGGTGATAAAATCTTTTACCCGTGAAGATAACGAGATCGAGCAGTTCGAAAAACTCAATCATGAGTATCTCCAGCGGAACATGAGCCTGGTTAAAGTCTCTGGAATCCTGTATCCTCTTATGGCTTTCCTGGCTGGGTTGTCTTCATTGGTCATTTTGGGCTACGGCGGGTTGCTGGTCACCCGCAGGGTGTTGACTCTCGGAGATTTCACGGCGTTTTTCCTCTATCTTGGGATGATGTCCTGGCCGATGATCGCAGTGGGCTTTGTATTGAATGTGATCCAGCGCGGGCGGGCCTCTCTGGGCAGGATTATGGAGCTCTTCGAGAAAAAAAGCGATATTGCCGATCCTGTACAACCATCGCCAATCCTTTCCGGGAAGCGGCTTGCCGAGGGCAGTATCGCTTTCCGAAATCTTACTTTCGCCTATCCGGGAACAGAGGAGCCGGCTCTTTATGAAATCAGCATCGAGATCCCCTCAGGCAGCACATTCGCTATGGTCGGGCCTGTAGGCAGCGGCAAAAGCACGCTGTTGAACCTTATACCCAGGCTGTACAATCCCCCGCGCGGAAGACTTCTAATCGACGGGGCCGATGTACTCGATTGGCCGCTCGAGCTTCTTCGCCGCAGTATCTCCATGGTTCCCCAGGACACTTTTCTTTTCTCAGAAAGCATCCGGGAAAACATCCTCTGGGGCCGGCAGCACCCGGTGGAGGAAGAGGAAATTCTAGAGATTGTCAAGACTGCCGGGTTGGACGACGATGTAGAAAGCTTCCCGGACAAGCTCGATACCCTTCTCGGCGAGCGCGGGATAAACCTTTCAGGAGGCCAGAAGCAGCGCACTTCGATCGGACGGGCGCTGATGGTCGATCCGGCGATACTTCTTCTCGATGACTGTTTCTCGAGTGTCGATACGGGCACTGAGGAAAAAATACTGCGCTCGTTGCGGAAGTTTTTGAAAAACAGAACCGCTGTCATTGTTAGCCACCGGATAAGTACGATCAAGTTCGCCGACCAGATTGTGGTTCTCGAACAGGGACGGATTACCCAGACCGGCAGCCATGAAGAACTTCTTCAGCTACCCGGTTACTACTCCTCCCTATACGAGAAACAACTGCTGGAGGAAAAGATAGAGAGGATAACGTGACGCACGGAAGCTACATGATTGAGGATGAGATAACAGGCAAGGCTTATGATACCCGCCTGGCCCGACGCCTGTTTCAATACTTGCGTCCCTACCTCCGCTACGTGGCTCTGGGAACAGTCTCCCTTCTGGTCAGCTCCGCCTGCCAGCTTGCCGGGCCTATCCTGATCAAGATCGGCCTGGACAATTACATCATCCCTGGCCGGCTCGAGGGTTTCGCCCATGTGGTCGGACTATATCTTCTGCTGATCTCAGGCGACTTTATCTTTCGCTTCGTCCAGATCTATATCACCAACTATCTGGGCCAAAAAGCAATGTACGATCTGCGCATGGCCCTTTTCAGGCATCTGCAGGGCTTGTCGCTCAAGTTTTTCGACCGCAACCCGGTGGGGCGGCTGGTGACCCGCACCACCTCGGATATCGAGGTGCTGAACGAGCTATTCTCGACCGGCCTGGTCACGGTGATCGGAGACCTGGCGATGGTTTTCGGCATTATAATCGCCATGGTCTGGCTGAACCTCAAACTGGCCCTGCTGACATTCACCATCCTGCCGCTTCTCCTGGTAATCACTTTCTACTTCCGTAGAAAAATGAGAGAAGGCTTCCGGCTGGTGCGCACGAGAATCGCCCGGATCAACGCCTTCCTTCAGGAAGCCCTCTCCGGTATGAGTGTGATCCAGCTATTCAACCAGCAGGAGAGGAACGATAAAAAATTCGACACCTTCAATTTCGACCATCTGGAAGCGCATCTCAAAACCGTTTTCTACTATGCGCTCTTCTTCCCGCTGATCGATCTGATTGCTGCCCTCGCCATGGCGATTATTCTCTGGTACGGGGGCTTGAGCGTGATGAATGGCACCCTGACATTCGGAGTGCTGGTGGCCTTTATCCAGTACGTGGAAAAGTTTTTCAAGCCGATCAGCGACCTGAGCGAAAAATACAACATTTTCCAGGCTGCCCTCGCTTCTTCGGAGCGTATTTTCGGACTTTTGGATACCCGGGAAAAAATAAGCGATGAGCCGATGCCTACCTATCGCGACCGCATCGACGGGCAGGTAATTTTCAGGAACGTTCAATTTTCCTACAACGAGAAAGAGCAGGTTCTCAAGGGGATAAACTTCAAGGTGAGCCCCGGAGAGAAAGTGGCGATAGTGGGGAGCACGGGAGCAGGCAAGACAACGATAATCAACCTCCTGGCCCGCTTTTACGACCCGACCGAGGGTGAGATCTCGATCGACGGGATCGACATAAGACGTTTCGACAAGCGGTGGCTCAGGCAAAATATCGGCATCGCCCTGCAGGATGTCTTTATCTTTTCCGGCACTGTAAAAAACAATATCGCCCTGGGGGAGGACAATCCATCGATGAGAAGGATTATAGAAGCGGCTAAGGCAACCGGTGCGCTCGAGTTTATCGAGAAACTCCCCGGAGGATTCGATCATGAGCTTACCGAGAGAGGTTCCACCTTGAGCGCGGGCCAGAGACAACTGCTCTCTTTCGCCAGGGTAATGTATAAGAATCCGAGAATCCTTGTACTGGATGAAGCGACAAGCAGCGTGGATTCCCACACGGAGCACCTCCTCCAGCAGGCTCTGGAGCGCCTCATTACGGGGCGTACGAGCCTGATTATCGCCCACCGTCTCTCGACTATCCGCCATGTCCACCGCATCATCCTAATCCACCACGGCCGCATAGCGGAAATAGGCACTCATGAAGAACTGCTCGAGCGCAGGGGCATCTATTACAGTCTCTATCAACTGCAATACAAGGATCAGGAAGCAGTTATACCTTGAGGGTCTTTCTGCTTCAGTATCGTTTCTTTCCACTACCTTATTACTACTCAGGTCATAAAATTGTTTGCATCTATCCGTAAAGGTAAATTTTTATTCTTCTTTTGGTGGCAAAAGAAGCAAAACCATTTCTTTTTAAACAAAAAGAAACAAAAGTTAATCCTGGCATTTAAGTCCTTTACTCCGCTTCGCCAAGCTCGCCTGCGCGCAGGAAGCCTGCGCAAAGGCCTGCCTGGGCGGTGTACATATATCAGAGCATGCATGGAAATTACTTGTCTTCTACACGCTCCAGAAACAGGGTCCTCGGACTTCAGGGCTTCCTATGACCTCTAGTTTCGCCAGGGATGGCTTTATCATACCAGGTAGCTGCACTAAAACCTCTTTTCGGTAGTTGTGGAAGCTTTTCTCCCGGGGTATCTCAACTGTTGTCAGGTAAAGTAAGTCGCCGGCGCCTTAAATGTAAGAATCGACATCTGGTAAATCATTCCTGTTTACTCAACTTATATTAATAACCAAGGCTAAAGCATATAAAACAATATAAATGGAAACTATTTAATGCTACCTGTAGTAAGTTAGGAAAGCGGCTGGCCTGATCAAGAATCAATCCAACTTTTCTCACCTAAAATTACCCGCATTTGCTTTTATTTTAATAATTATTTACTTGACATTATTTAGTTTATTATATATATTATTAAAGAGCTACTATATTTTATGAAAGGAGGGCCACATGGCTAATAAATCACTACCTGCAATTTGCCCGAGCTGCCAGCGATTACTCGATGTGAGAAGGCTCGAGTGTTCCGGGTGTGGCACGGCGGTGGAGGGTGATTTCGACCTGCCGTTACTGGCGCGACTGTCCACGGAAGACCAGGAGTTTATTTTGAATCTGCTGAAAGCCAGCGGCAGTCTGAAAGAGCTGGCTTCGCTATACGGGATATCCTATCCCACAATACGCAACCGCCTCGATTCGCTGATCGAAAAAGTAGAGCGGATCAAAGCCAGTTCAAATTCACCCCGGGAGGAATGATATGGAAGAGCTTTCAACCGTGCCTGAAAAACAAGAGAAAAACTTGCAGCGCTGGCTGTTCAACCCTTTTTACTATCTTGCCGGTGGTAAAGCGCTGGTAATCGGCGTCGGTTTTATAATCGCCACGGGCATAATTGCATTTCTGAGTAATTCCCGGTTCGATGGTGTTCTCGATATCCACTCCGCTGCATTGTCCAAGGCTCCGATATGGGTCTATGTCTCTGATGGGATGATTTCCTGGATTATCATGGGAATTCTTCTGCTAATCGGGGGAAAGATCATATCCCCGAGCCGCGTGCGTGCGCTGGATGTTTTCGGAACCCAGGCTCTGGCGCGCTTCCCATGTCTGATAACAGCGGTTTTTTTGTTACTGCCGGGTTACCAGCGCATTGTGCAAAAAATAGCCCAGGCTGGAACCGGGTTTCCGACTCTCCTTGAGACTTCCCCAGCAGATGTGGTTATGTTCAGCCTGACATTACTGGCAGGCATTCTGATGATAATCTGGATGGTAGCACTGATGTACCGGGCTTACGCAGTGTCCTGTAATGTTTCAGGAGGCAAGGCTGCCGGGGTGTTCATAACAGCCTTGATTTTGGGGGAGGTAGTTTCCAAAATAATTCTGATTTCTACCAGTACGCTATACATGTTGAAATAGAACCAATTACGGAATCCTAAAGAGCCCTGAAGGCTGTAATCCGGACTGAATGGTTGCAAGATCTGTAACGGGCGGCTCGCGAACCGCCCCTACAATAACCTATTGATTTTTATAGCGTTATAAAAAGCAAGCAGCTTTCTTTGGTGAAAATGACAACACTTTTCAAAGGTTTCTTATTAGCCAGGCAAAAGGTCAAGGTATGCCTTGCCTGTTTGCAGTTTTAGCACCTCTCTATTATTGACTTGAAATATCGATCTTTTTTCTTTCTGCCTGAGCTAAGATTTATCGGAGTGATAAATGTATATTGACAAACCTGATCCGGGCTTTGGTTATCTTTGATTCAATGTGTTGTTTATTTCAGGCTTGATGTATACGAGATTAATTTTCCCCTTTAATTATCCACTTCTCTATCGGTCATTTTCTTGACAGCCTCGAACTCTTCTTTGGCCATCTTATGCAAATTTTCATAATTTTTCCCATCCAGGGCGTATCTTAAAGCCCGCTCCGCCCTTTTGGGCTGCCCCCGGTGACGGTAAATACGGGCTGCATAAAGGTGGGCCCAGGGAACAACCCATTCCGGATTGATCGGATTTGAAACCAGAATATCCCTTACACTATTGAAAGCCACATCCATTTTACTCAAATTAATCTGGCATTCAACCGTACGCAGGCGGCTGGTTTCATAGACAACTTCATCGTAGCCTGGCAGGCGGCTAGAGACTTTGGCGATGATACTTCGGTAAACCGCCTCGGCCAGCACCCAGCGTCCCAAACCACGGTAGCAGTCCCCCAGCACCAATTGGAAAATGGCATTGTCAGGGAACATGTTGTGCAATTGTTCGGCCATTGTCAGGGCCTGCTCCCGTGTCTCTGGATTCCTGGTATAAATAACCAGCAGCGCCAGGCTGGCCCAGAGCTTGCTGTCATCGCCCTCCTCGGCAATTTCCTCAAGCATTTTAAGACCCAGCTCCTGCTGGCCGCGCGGGAACATCAAGGCAAACTGCCCGATCCGCTTCCAGATCGGACTGCCGCCCCAGAAATAGTGGAATATAGCGAGCGGCAGCCTGGCATCAATGTCATCCGGAGACCGCTCGACCAGCTCATCGGCAGCATCCTTCGCTGACCGGGTTGCCCAGCGGGAAAAAAAGTCTTGTCCTCGAATAGCCTTGAATCTCGCTTCCACAACTTTTGCCAGGGACCGATAATAAAGCGCCTGGTCATAGTCTGGGGCGGATGATTTTATCTTCTCCGCATCATTCCAGCAAGCTTCCAGAGATTCCAACAGGGAATTGTCGTACCTCCGGTTTTCCGGGTCCGGCGCGATAAACCATCCGTAACAGTTGGCACGAAGCAAGTAGGCTTTATAGTTGGCAGGATCACTTGAGAGCAGCGAGCTGATTCGCTCCAAGCTCTCCGAGGCTCTACCGGAAAAATTCAACCAGACAATTTCCCTTATTCCGCCATCCAGATACCCTCCCCCGAAAGCTGAACGGATAAAACCGGCAAGCAAAAGAGAAAAAAGCGCTCCAAATGTAAAATGTGCGGCTGGAAATAAACGGTAGCTCATTTCTCTTATCGGATTGTTAAAATCTTTGGGGGGAAGCAGCGGCCTAAGCATCTATCGGCCCGCGAATAATCCAGCCGTGCTTTGTGGCGACTGTCTGAATGTTACCTTCTCAATGTGCGCACTTAAAACACGAGAGTTATAAAACTGCCTCTTCGACCACGGATCTGGAATTGATTTCCAAAGGTCGGACTCCTGGATCGAAAAAGCTTTTTACACTTCAGCTTACTCTTTTAACCTTCCGGGCTTTCTTTTGTTCCAGGTAAATTCTTTGCGCAGCGGAACCCGACATTGAAGTAAATCTGATTCACCGATCCGGCACCGCGGAAAGCGCCTCGGGCGTAATCCCCTTTCTCTTGAAATGAGCCTCCCCGTAAAACTTTGCGATAACCGGAAGGGAAATAATCCAATCTGCCATCGTAATCGGGATAGGGTTTCAAGTCTGAATCGACCCATTCCCAGACATTGCCTGCCAGGTCCAGAACGCCGAATTCATTGGCTCCGCTGAGGAAGCTGCCGACTGGCAGGGATTTATTTTTCCCGCTCTCTTTCACATTGCAGCGGTGTGGGTAAAAGCGGTCTCCCCAGGGCCACTGGAATCCGTTCGCTCCGCGAGCGGCCTTTTCCCATTCTTCTTCCGTAGGCAACCGCCTGCCGATCCAGCGGGCGTAAGCATTGGCATCAAGCCAGCTTACATAGATCACCGGATAGTTATCCTCCCCATCAGGATAGGTGCCTTTTTTCCAGTGAACCGGCGGGGTGTAACCGGAGCTTTCGAGAAAATGCTTGTACTGGATGTTGGTGACCTCGTAGCGATCAATATAGAAAGAGTCCAGAAAAACCCATTTTTTGGGCATTTCCCGATTAAGCAAAGAGTTTCTACCGAAATCAACCATTGTCTCACCGATTTCGCGGCTGCTGCTGCCGCGGCTGAACTCACCGGCAGGGATGAGAACCATATCGACATTAGAAATATATTCGCGGTGAGCCAGGGCCACCGAATCATCAGGAATGGCATCCAGCAGCTTAAGATAATACACCAGAGCCCCTGTATAATCCTTTTTCTGGAAAAGGTCATCGGCTACTGTCCTGAAATAGCGGGTGAGTTCGAGCTTCTCTCGCTTCTTCTGCTCTTCGTTTTTCATTTTTTCCGCTTCCACAGCAACCTTCCTGGCTCGCTCCTCGCGTTCAGTACGCAAGTTACCAAACAATTCAAGCATCCGGTCGTTTTTCTTGATCCCCTCGATTGCCGCCAGATCATTGGGTACGATTTTCTTCAGTAAAAAGTTATAAAATGCCTTGGATTTTTCATATTGCCCGATGTTGAAGTACTGCTCAGCCATTGCGTAATAATAGTCGGGAGGCCTGCCTTTGGTGATCGGCTCGAGTGGAATTTGAGCTTCGGCATTTATCATATCCATAATTTCCCATAAATTCTCGTAAGCACGCTCTTCTTCCGGATCGATACGTAAGATCCGGGTGTAATAAATCAAGGCGAAAGTAAATTTCCCATCCGCCCTTTCCCTTTCCGCCCAACTGTAATAGTTGCGAATCATCAGTTTCTTTAATTCCAGCGCCAGACGGTTAGTTGGTTCCCGCTCGAGAATCTTCTGGCATTCAGCCCAGCAATTAGCACTGTCGGGTTCGGTATATTGGTGAGCAATAAAATAATTCCGCGCGCTCTCTTCCATTTCCCGCAGAACATCAACTTTTTCCAGGGTACGAGGCCCCGCGGTTCCCTCGATGTCCACAAACTGGCCCACCTGCAGGGTATCTGTAAGCTCGGTTATGCGAGCCAGGCAGTTATCATCCGAAACACCAATGACCTGTAACTGAGCCACATCGACCGTTTTTTTATTCTCATCAAATTTAAATACCTTGCCCCGCATTCCCTGACTGACGCCATGCATACGACCCAAATTGATCCTTATCACCTCCCCCATTACACCGGTAACTTTACCCAACCGGCTGCCAGCAGGCAATCGGGTCTCCACCAAAAGGCTTAAAACACTGCAGAGAACCAGTACGACCAAAATCCCGCTTAACCTGTCTATCCTTGATCTCATAATTCAACCTCTGTAGCTTGGGAGCTTACAATCCTTAATTCCTTCCAGAGATGTTCATATCATTTCCGGGCGTCACTGTTTGTCGGACGGACTATCCCCCAGTTGAATCGAGGTTTTTTTTCCCGCTTTACGGCCAGTGAAAGAACTTTTGAACTCAAAATCCACCAGGCGGTGCGCAATGTTCTGCTTATGTTCATCGGCTTTACTACAATTTCTATTTCCCCGCTGCGGATAGCGTTTAAAACATCCTGTACGCTTTTCCGGGCCCGGACCAGCGAATAGGAGCTTCCAAGCTGCCACAGGACGTGCGAGTCAGAGAAAGCGACCAAGGGCAGCCCAATCACCCGGGCGAGCTCAAGTGCAGGGTTGTTGAAATTGAGCAACCGATAGTAGCAATGGCAAAACTCGATTGCATCGAAAAGCTCGATATGACGGTAGATCTTTTTACCCAGCCCCGAGGATATCGGGAAAAAAGGATGAGGCGCGATAATCAGAGTCCCGTTGCCTTTTGACGCATAAAGATCATCGAGCCTGGTTATACTGTGCAGTCTTTCCAGTTCACCCACCACTAGGACGTGACATCCCTCAACTGTCAGTTCTATTCCAGGGATAAGTAGAATACCCAACCCCTCGGCGTAAGTCCGCAGTTCATGACTGAAAGTCACTGTATCATGGTTGGTGATTGAAATTACATCCAACCCATGACTGTGAGCCTCCTCAAGAAGCTCGAAAGCGTCATGCCGGACCCTGTCCCGGCTATCCTCACTGCTGTGAAGGTGCAAATCGACCTTTAATATTTCGCCTTCCCTGATTCTCATTCGTAATTGATCTCCAAGTATTCTTTCTCATAAAAGCGATCCCAGAGAGAAAGTTCGTATCCTTTACGGGCAACTGCCTTATTGGGATCGTCCTCTACAGCCTTTTTACCCAGCTCGACCATCCTTACCAGCAGTTTCAGCTTGGCCCGCCGCTCTGTGATCTCTTTTTCCGCCACAGCCTTTCTGAAACGGTTGTGCACCACCTGCAACCAGGTTTTTTCCTGTTCGGGATTCATTTTTTCAAAAGTTTCCGGTGTAACAGGCTCGCTTTCCTGGCTGCTATTGTCTGCCGCTTCTGTAACTGGCGGTCTCCTCTTCTCAAAGTCGAGATCCGCTTCCAGATTGTCCGGGACCTCTCGATCATCGATATTATACTGCACCCTGCCGGCAGTCAAAAGGTGGATAACCATCTCAAGCTGATCAGGTTTGATCTTCATTCTTACCAGTTCAGCCAGTTTTTCGAAATCAACTCCTTCCCGGGCCAGGGCATTCCGATTATTCAGGACCAAGTCCTTGCAGCGGCTTTTCCAATCCCGTTCGAGCCTGTGCTTTTGCTGGATCCTTCTGACCCAGAAGTAAAGAATAAGCAAAAATAAAACCAAGGCGCCGAGGGCTTTAATTTCATAGGATTCAAGAAACATCTTTTTCTTGTGCCTCCTCGAGTTGTTTATTTTTCTGGCCGGCTCTGACATGAGCCAGGGCTCTGACTTTTACGGAAAGATACGCTCTGAGCAATTTCGATAACCGCTTGGCCACTCTGGGCCTGAAAGGAAGCATTATCCGGTAGTTGCCCGAAGCCGTGGCCAGTTTTAGATGATACAGCAAGGGTGTGTCTTCCTTTTTCACCTCTTCCACTGAAATATCGTCGATAAGCTGATAGTCCAGCTCCTGGAGTCCATCGTTAAAGACAAAGCGGAGTTTGCAACTGGTAAATATCAGGCCGCAACGGGTGGTGAAAGATTTTTGCGAAACACCATCAGAGAAATGTAATACTGCGCTTCGGCCTCCGAGCTTGCCCAACGGGAAAAACAGCAGCTCTTCTCCCAAAGGATCCGGAGCTCGTGTATACAGTAAATAATTCTTGCTCAAGATATATTTGCGAAGAGAGAGCCGCTCGATCTGCCCGAGCAGATCTTGCTCATATGAGGACCCTTTCAGCATGGATCCGCAGCGGAGGCAAAGTTTAGCCTCCGGCCCGTTGTTCGAAGCGCCGCATACGGGACATTTCCCTGCGTGGTCCGGCCCTTCTTTTTCCTCCTCCTCAGTGCTTTCCGCAAAATCCTCTTCAGGCGGAGCCGGACTGAGGGTAATCATTTTCACTTCTGGTTCTTTCACGGTTTCACCCACCGCTCGTTCCGGGGCGGTTTCTTGCGAACAGTCTTCTGCCTGCTTCATTTTTTCGCCGCAATTCGGGCATTCCTCAACCTCACGGCTTAAAACCAGGCCGCAAAACGTGCATTCGATCTCATCCGCCCCGATTTTTTTAGGCTCGGTCTGCTCAAAATCCAAGTCCTCCCGGGCTTCAAAATCCTCCTGGCCCTCTTCCCCCGAATCCTTCCCATATTCCTGAACCGGGAGGGAGTTCTTATCCTTTTTTTCTTTTATTTCTGCGGTCGTCTCAGCTTCCCCGTCAGATAACCTTTCCTTTTGCTGCTGTACGGTCAGGACTTGAGAAGCAGCCTGGCGGTCTACGGTTTCAAGAGTATCCAGGCCGAGGTTCGCTCCGCAATACTGACAGTACTTCGAGACCTCCAGGATTTCTTCTCCGCATTTGGGACAATACCTCGCCTCCTGATCTAAAGGCTTTTCGCCCGGCTCCCGGGAACCCTCTTCACTGAAAGACTTGAGAAAGTAATAATAATGATAAGCCCCGTCTGTACGGGACATATCGCTGCAGGCCTGGGAGACCGAGACAAAATCGACTTGCCGGGAGTATCTGGTGTGGGCGATAACAAGGGCCAGGTCTGCCACTGAACAAATTATCCGCGGGCAGCCCTTTGAGAAATTATAGATGCCGGTGTAGCCATCCTCACTGAATATATCTCTTTCAGGCGGGTTACCGGCAATTCTCAACCGGTAGCGAATCATCTCGCGAGTATCATGATGGTTCAGATTCCGCAAGAAAAAACGCACCGGCAGGCGCTGATAGAATTCAGGCATCGCACGAATCGCTTCATCAAGCGGCTTCTGTCCCGAGAGGACAAAAGTGAGCAGGAATGAATCGGAAACACAAAAATTAAGCAGGATCCGCAATTCCTGGAGCAAATCCGGGCGATGGCAAAGCATTTGCCCCTCATCGAGCATCACTACGCATTTTTCGCTATTCTGGTGGCATTCCAGCAGAAACTGGCGCAGGTCGTTAAGCAGGGTAAGCTTATCGGTGGTTTTAATCTGGAGCCCTAGCTGACGGGCGATTTCGCCCACCATCTGGTTCGCAGTCAGCGTGGGATGGTCGATAAAGACCACCCAACAATGTCCCTGATACTCCTGGTCAAGGTCCTGGCGCAGCTTGGCCAGGAGGCTCGTTTTCCCGTCACCCGCATTCTCGCTGATTAAGAGAGCGCCACCCTTATTGGAGACCACGGCGTATTTCAGGCGAACAAGCCCTTCCTGGTGCTGTTTACTCATGTAAAGCATATCGGGGTCCGGAGTGAGCGAAAAAGGCGGTTTTGATAGACCCCAATATTTCAAATATTCAGGTATAATCATTTCTCTAGACACCGCCGGGACTGGTGTGAAAACCTATCTAAGCCATTGAGTTCAAAAGCATTTACTTTGGAGGCATCAATATTTATTTTATTCCAAAGCATCCCGGTTGTCAAGCTGTGAAGTTTCGATCGAGTGTTTCATCATGTGAACAAACAGCTTGTCATAATATAGAGATTTTTTCCTGTCACCGATCATAGAATAAAGGTGAACACAGGAGAGAACTACTTCTGGGGACAGGGTCATTTGCATCTCCTCCTTTAAATTACAGTGACTGGTATAAAAACTTAGCAATGTTTATGCCAGAGTGTTTTAAAATCCTTTGGCATGGATCATGCAAAACTAATTATTGCGATCTGTGGAGCAGGATAATGCAAACATGACTTGTCACTTCTTTATTAAGATTATATATTAATTTTATAGGCCAAAAATGTTTTATTAACGATTAGATTTCAAAGGTGAGGATATCAATGAGCAAATCCGCCGTTGTGAATAATTTAAAGAGCACGGCTGATGAGAAGCAGGTTCTCAATAACCTGCTCAAGATACTGGTTTCCAAAAGAGAGATAACCGAAAAAGATCTGGATACGGTACTTGAAATTACTATTCAGAAAGTTGTGGAGCTTGTCCAGGCCCAGGCGATTACAATTTATTCAGTCGGCGATGACAACCTGATCCATTTCACGCATTTCTATTTCAGTGAAGAACTTTATAAGGGGAACGACCAGCTAAGGGAAGCCTACCAGAAAAAAGCCGAACGCCTGCACAAGCTCACCCTGAAAAGAGGCCAGGGCATAGTGGGGAAAGTCATTGAAACAGCGGAGACTTACATTTCCTTAGATACCCAGAACGATCCCAACTTTTTCAGCGGAGTGGACAAGGAAACCGGTTTCCAGACCAAGAGCATGATCACCGTGCCGCTGATCACCGATGAAGTAATCGGCGCGATCCAGATAATTAATAAAAACCCGGTTGACGGGCCTGGCCTTTTCAACGAAAAGGACCGACAGCTCCTGGAAGAGGTATCCGACTACTCGGCCAAGATCGTACAAAAAGTACACAAGCTCGATGTAAAAATGACCGATACCGAGCTGGCCTATTATTTGTCCCGGCTCACTGATCATGAATATTTCGATATCAGTGATGATTTCGTGCCGGATGAAAAATTGATAAACCTTGTTGGTGAGGAAAATCTTAAAAAATATCTCATTTTGCCCATCAAAAAAACAGGCAGCCGATCTGTTGAAATTACCATTTCCAATCCAGTAGATTTCGATCGCATAGACAGCTTCCGCTGGGCTACCAAGCTTGAGGTCGCAAAAATTGTGGTTTCAGCCGATAGTCAAATAAGAAAGGTAATCGCTGAATTTTTCAAGCACGAGTCGACTGATATCGATGAAGTCGCAGCCCTGGTGGGCACAGAATACGGGAAGGATATCGAGGCAGTGGAGATAGGGGAAGACTTGGATGAGGAAAGCACCCCGATAGTTCAGCTTGCCAACCGGATTATAGAAGACGCTTATTCACGGGGGGCCAGCGACATCCATATCGAGCCGTTCGAAAAAGAAATTCTGGTGCGTTACAGGGTAGACGGTATTTGCCGGGTGGCCCTTAAACTTCCCCCAAACTCCATGAAAGCTCTCGTGAGCCGCCTCAAGATTATGGCTGGACTCAATATCGCCGAGCGGCGCCTGCCCCAGGATGGCCGTATCGCGTTCAAGGAATTCACCCGCACAGGGATTGATATCGATCTGCGTGTTGCCACGGGACCGATGGTTTTCGGCGAAAAGGTGGTGATGAGAATTCTTGATAAATCCAGCACCTCTGTCGCCTTATCGATGATGGGATATTCAGATCATAATCTGGCCATCTACGAGAAACTGGTAAAAAGCCCCTACGGCATGATCCTGCACGTAGGACCTACCGGCAGCGGAAAAACCACCACCCTTTATGCGGCGCTCAACTATATCAACGATCCGGAGATCAACATTCAGACTGCTGAAGACCCTGTGGAGTATATGCTTTTCGGCATCAACCAGATGCAAATGCGCAAAGAAATCGGACTGACTTTCGCCAGGGCCCTCCGCTGTTACCTGCGCCAGGATCCGGATGTGATACTGGTCGGCGAGATCCGCGACCTGGAGACCGCGGAAATCGCCATCGAAGCTTCGCTGACCGGCCACTTGCTTTTCAGCACTCTCCACACCAACGATGCTGCAGGCACTGTGACCAGATTTATCGATATGGGTATCCAGCCGTTTCTCGTGTCCAGCTCCCTGCTGCTGGTCTGCGCCCAGAGGCTTCTGCGGCGGCTTTGCTCGAAATGCAAGGAACCTTATGAACCAAGTGAAGAGGAATTAGGAATTTTAGAGGATCTGGCCAAGGGGGCCACTCTTTTCAAAGCCAAGGGTTGCGAGACCTGCAATGGTTCCGGTTATAAGGGAAGAATCGGTACGCACGAGATCCTGACCATGAACGATGTTATCAAAGCGGCTATCCTGCGCAAGGCATCATCAGAGGAGATTCGGGAAGAGGCAATCAAGAACGGTATGGTACCCGTTTATAAAGACAGTCTTGAAAAGGCCGCCAAGGGGATTACATCCATGGAAGAGGTCTTGCGGGTCGTGCGCAAAGATTAAGCTTAATAAATCGGGGATTCAAGAATTTCAGGAGTTTTCTTCCGCTTCTGCACTTCTTAGCAAATCCAAGGCATGGCGTTTGATTGCCAGGGACAGCTCAGCTACAGGCTTCCGGGCATCGAGCACTAGGATCCGGTTGGGTTCTTTTCCGGCCAGTTTGAGAAAAGCCTGACGGACTTTCTCGTGGAAAATTTTTCCCTCCCCTTCCATCCTGTCAACCTCCTTGCGTGCCCCTTTCCTTCTCATCCCCACCTCCGGGGGCAGATCAAGCAAAAAGGTAATATCGGGCAATATTCCGCCTGTGGCAAAGTCGTTCATCCGGCGCACCAGATCCAGATCCAGAGACCGGGCTCCTCCCTGATAGGCAAGGGTTGAATGGTGAAAGCGGTCTGTAATGACAAGTTTTCCTGCTTCGAGAGCAGGCTTAATCACCTCGCTAACCAGCTGAGACCGGCTGGCCAGGTAAAGCAGAAGTTCCACGTGTGGATTAAGTTCCGGATGGTTTCTATCAAGGAGAATCTCACGTATTTTTTCTCCGATTGCTGTACCGCCCGGCTCACGAGTAAGAAGCACTTCATAACCCTCTGAGGCGAGACTTTCAGCAAGAAGTTTCGCCTGGGTACTCTTGCCGGCCCCCTCGCATCCCTCGATAGAAAAGAATTTACCTTTTTTCATGTGTTAGGAGCCCACTATTCATGCCGGTAACAGCACTTGAATCTGATAAAAGGTTATTCCTTCAATCCTCTTTATCAAGCGGCACGCCGTGAGCGATGGCATAAACGTGGAAAATACGCTGAATAACGGTGAGATTGGAAAATATTGCCAGTAACCAGACTACATAATAAAGAGTGAAATGCCCCAGAATACTACCGAAACCGAGATAGACTATTCGTTCAGGCCGCTGGAACATCCCCACGCTGCATTCGATTCTCAGCGATTCAGCTTTGGAACGGGCATAACTGACCATTAAAGAACCGATTGCTGCCAGCATCACCACCCAGATCATCTCATTATCGCCTCTTTGCAAATACAGATATAATATACCGAGATAAATTATCATCTCCGATAAGCGGTCCATTGTTGAATCAAAGAAAGATCCGAATTTGCTGGATAACCCCGTGGCGCGGGCCACCTTTCCATCAATCATGTCAAAAGTGCCGCTCAAGAGCAGGATTGCTCCCGCAAGCTGCACATGATCCCTGGCAAAAGCAACCGCCGAAGCTATCGAAATAATAAAGCCTATTGTAGTCAATAAATTTGGCTCGACCCGATTTCGAATACAAAAACGGATTATCGGACTGATCAGATCTATATACCAATATTTGACTAATTTCGGAATAAATTTCATCTGCGGATTTATCCCTCCAGCAAGGCATCAAATTTTTTCTGCAAACTTAATTCAGTTACAGCTCCGATCGAGATGTCCGCCGGGCTGCCGTCTTTGAAAAAAATTAGCGTCGGGATGCTTCTGATTCCATACTTCTGAGCGGTCTTCGGATTTTCATCCACATCCAGCTTGAAAACTTTCACCTTCCCTGCATTAGCTTCAGCAAAAGACTCTAAAGCAGGGGCCATATGCAGGCAAGGTCCACACCAGGTCGCCCAAAAATCTACCACCGCAAATCCCTCAGCCTGCAATACCTTCTGCTCGAAATCAGCATCCGTTATGGCTTGCGGTTTGTTTTCCGACATGTTAAAAATCCTTTCTTCTTAGATAAATCCACCCAAAAAAATCTCAGGCTTCAATATTTTTCATCTTCAGATCAGCGATCAAGTTATAATTATAATATACATCTCCCTCAAAAGCAATTGAAACATAGTTATCCAAGTGCCTATTAATAAGGGATATTGACAAATCAGTCAGGGTTGTATTATCATTTAATATCCCTGATAAGTAATTTATAAACATTTACTTTTCTGCCCAATTGGCTTACAGTACAGAGTGTGAAAGCACCATATTTTTAAGATTGACCGGACTTTAATTTATAAATGCGCTTCAAGCTACAAAACCGGTAATCGTAATGTCCTCTTCCCAGATATGGGAATTATAATCGGCCTTCAACCCCCGGGTAGTTGCCATGTCCCTGACAATTCAGATAGTTATTGCTGTTTCCCTGGCTGTCATTGCATTGTATTTTTTAGTTCTTACTATCCTGACAGTGCTTGCTTATCTCAAATTGCGCGCTTTTCAGAAATATTTAGAAAAAGGATTTAAAGAAAAAGTTGAAGTGGCGCTTGAACACCTTCAACATATAAGCCGCCACCTGGAAGATCTATCCGAAAGCACCACACGCAAAGTTGAAGATCTCACGGATATTATCCCTGAATTCCGTGAAAAATTGCAGGATTTAGTGGATCTGCTCGATCTGGCGCAGAATAAAATGAGAAATCCACTGCTGAACCTTATCGCAGCTTTCAGAGTTTTTTCCGAAAAAGTAACCCGCTGGATTTAGTTTAACTCTGCATTAAAACTTCTTCAAACCAAGGAGGGATTTATGTCTGAGAATGGTTATACCAAATTTTCAATAATTAAGGCCTTTTTAATGGGCACAGTGGTCGGCGCTGGCCTGGCTCTATTATTTGCCCCGGCTAGCGGTGAAGAGACCCGCAAGAAGATCTCTGAAAAAAAGGATGAGGCAAAGAAAGCCATAAAGGAGACGAGTGATCAGTTGATGAAAAAAAGCAATGAACTGATCGATGAAGGTAAAAAAACTATTGATTCTTTGAAATCAGATATGGCCAAGCTGGTGGATGAAGGCAAAAAATCGCTTGGCGGTATAAAGGAGGAGATATCCAAACTGGTGGAGGAGGGTAAAACCTCGGTAAAAAAGACCGTTAAGGAAGAGATGACTGCTTTGGAAGAGGAGCTAACCGGAAAGAAGAAAAAAAGCAAATCCTGATTCCAGTACTGAGTCTTAATCTAAAAAAAGCCGCTGAAAGAATTTTCAGCGGCTTTTTTTATTGGCTTACCCCACAAAAATCACTTCAAGAGAATCATCTTCCTCGTTTGGGTATACTTGTCAGAGGCGAAGCGGTAGAAATATATTCCGCTGCTTACCTGACGTCCGTTCTGGTCGGTTCCATCCCAGAAGGCTGAATAATAACCCGGTCCACTTACGCCTTTGGCCAGAGTCTTAACCAGCTTACCCCTTAAATCGAAGATGTTCAACGTGAAAGAAACCATGTTGACATCGTCAGGGATCTGATAGTTAATCGTAGTCGAAGGGTTGAACGGGTTCGGATGGTTCTGAGCCAGAGCGAAGGCCTTGGGCAATGCAGCTCCTGGAGCTACGTTTTCTTTTCCGCTCGGGACACGAAAGTCGATCGTGGCAACACCTTTGATCAATTCCACGCCTAACAAATTGTCACTGTCGTCAACTACCTCGACACATCCGAGTGTCAACTCGATATCCTGCGGCGGTACGCCTACAGTGTCGGCTATGTCGTAGACAATAGTATAGACTGCACCGTCACCGGCAGCTAGCGGTGAACTAATTGACCCGGCATAGGCTATCACCTGGATATAAGAGCCTGAATCCGCTACTACCGGGGCCGTCCAGCTAGTGGTCCGCGCCGTATTCTCTATCTCGTTGAAAGAAAGAAGGTCTTCCTTGCCTGTTTCTTCCTTGATATAGAAACGCAGCACGGTAACCGGCGAAGTATTCTTCAGGCGAATCGGCACACGCAACTGGCCGTTCTCGATCACCGAGATGCCGCTGGCCTCATCCGCAGAACCAACCTGATGGGCGCCTGTTTTGACATCCACGAAGAGGCTGTCGCCATAGACGAAAGACAGGCCGGTTGCCGCTGTTGTCGGCTGGATAACAGAATCCAGCGCCGCTCCAGCGGAGTCAAGAAGACTCACACTTGACAGAGTGACAGTAGATGTGGCTCCAGCGCTGACTTTGGCCACGGAGAAGTTGAGATTGCAGAGAACACCAAGCCCACCGGCCGAAATAGCGCCGCCAGTGAAACTCACTGTTTTCGTGGCAGCGGCGGCCAGAGCGGAAGAACCGATAGTAAAGGTCATACCGGTTCCTCTGGCACCTGCGGTAACCCCGGTGAGAGTGAGCACAGCGTCGTCATAGCCAACCTTGAAACTACCGGAGGCGAACTCATCCTTGTTTTCGACATTTACCGGCAGAACAAGAGTTCCGCCGCTCACGCCCATAAGACTTCCCGTTAACTGAAGGGCGTTGTAATCCGGAATATTGGCAACCACAATCGGTTCGATTTCAACGACCGGGAATTCAGTGAAGGCGGGGTTTGTCACCGGCCACGGCATCATCAGGTTACCTTCAGCCACGGCAGTCAGAGTGATCGTGCCTTCCGCCATGTCAGCAGGAATCCCGAAATGGAACGTGATCAGGTCCCCGGAGCCGGAGGGAATGATGCCGAATTGCAAAAACTGATCAATATTCACACCAACTATCGATATGTTAAGTATACCCTCTTCCAATTTAACCAAGGTGGCCGTAGCACTAGTCGACAGAGTGGTCCCTAATGCTGACCATGTATACCAGGCACCCGCAGTCGTGTCAAAATCTTCCGGCACACCTTCCAGCGTTAAAATCAGACCACCAAGAGCTGGACTGTGCATCCTGATATCAACAGTCAGATCGAGTGTACCCCCTGGTTTAGCTAACCCTGCTTTGACAAGCAGCGAATCCGGCAGGTTAGCTGCTGCCAGATATGTGAGATTGAATACTACAAGTACTATTCCAAGGAATAGTATCTTCAATATTTTCATATTCTTCCCCCTGATGAGCTAAATTTGTTAAGCAGATCAGCTTCGGGTCCCGCTAAGTAGTGGGACCCGAAGCCAAATTTTGCTTACTTCACGATAACCATCTTCCTAGTCGCCGTAAAATCACCGGCTTTAATTCTGTAGAAGTAAACACCGGAGGATACCTTAGCTCCGCTGGTATTTCGACCATCCCAGTTGACATTATATCTTCCGGCTTCTTTGAGCTCATCTACCAGGGTAATAACCTTCTGCCCACGAATGTTGAAAACAGTCAAGTTAACCCTGACTCCAGCACTCGATTCCGGAATTTCATAAGCAATTGTCGTGGATGGATTGAACGGGTTAGGACTGTTCTGGGACAGTTTGAAAGCCTTGGGCAAGGCATTCTGTGCGTTTACCTTGGCAGCCTCGATCACGTAAACAGTCCCATCACGATCGGCGACCTCCACCTTTTCGAGATGGAGCTTGGCTTTCTCGTAATCAGCATCACGGAATTGAATACTCAACACCTTGTCTCCCAGATCAGCGGGGGCCAAGCTGGTAAGGCTGATCACATCCACCACCAGCTTGCCTTCATATAACATCTGCTTGACAAGCACCTTGTTCCGGAGAGATCTGTTCACATTCACTGCTTCCACTTGATACGAGTTGTCGTAAGTGAAAGTGAAGCGTGCCAGAATAATCTCGAATTCCGTGTTCAGACCGACCAAGGCTGCACCATTTACACCTGTGAGGTCGCTGGCTGCAACGTTCTGTGCATAGGCAAGCAATGGTGCACACATAGACTCAGGCTGGCTCAACAACTCCGAGATCAGCGCCGCCAGGGTATCCACCTCTACCAGGGTTGGATCCTCAAGATAAGCAAACAGGTCAAGTGCGTTCAACACACCATCGCCGTTGATATCTCTCGACTTGGTCGGAGGCGTTGCAAGAATCTTGACAGTACCATCCGTGGCCAAAACAAGGACATCCGTTCCGGCCGTGTCGGCGAAAGAGAGGTCGGTCAAGGTCAGGTTCACCACATCTCCAGCTACGGCATTGCCGGCGACATTGACTTTAAAAGTCACCAGCAAGACTTCTCTCTCTGCGCCTGCCAGCATCGGATTGGTTAAAGACGTATCAACAGCGGACACTACCAGTTTTCCATTGGCGTTAGCGCTGTCGATAACTCCTGTAATTGAAGGAACCAGTCCTGCGGCGCCTGCACCTGCTTTAACCTCGGTTATCAGCAACCTCGTGGCGTCGAAATTGAGCGTGAAACCGGCCCCCGCAATGTCCTCTGTTTCAGAGTAACCAACGATTTTGACAGTTACAGTCCGCCCGATATTAACTGAATCCGAAACGACCTTGAGGTAATTCGGCGTAGCCGGGACAACGGTAATTACCGCTGTAGAAACCGTGTCAGAGGGATTCCCTGCCAGGTCATAGGCAGTGAATACGTACCTGTATGGAACGCCTGTTACCACTGTTTGATCGACAAAGGTTTCAGAGGCTC
Source organism: archaeon (assembly GCA_035528795.1). GTDB lineage: Bacteria > Gemmatimonadota > Glassbacteria > GWA2-58-10 > GWA2-58-10 > DATKXY01. The sequence continues at coordinate 34,090 of DATKXY010000097.1, forward strand.
CAGGCACGGCCGTTTTGTCATATACAGTCACCTCGGCGGCAGCGGCTTTACGAACTATGGTTACTTTGTTCAGGTCTGCATCAACCGGATTCTTCCAGGAGAGACTGACATTATCCTCTCCGGCGACGGCTGAAACACTGGTTACCTTCCCTGGTCCCTGGAGATCCAGAACCACGTAAATGTAACCACTAATTCCGCCTGCCGTCATCTCAGTTAACTTATCCTCCAGAGTGAGAACAGTGACCACACCGCCAACCGTAAGATTTGCTATATCACCATCGACCAAAGTACTGTCCAGCTCGAAATCCAGGGAAAGCAGTTTCTGGGCCGAACCACCGGCCGCAATATTTTTTCCTGCCAGGAAGTCTAAAAGCATTATCTTGACGCTGTCAGGTCCCGACACTACCTCATGTGTTGGCTCTCCGCCATCCCAGATATTTCCGTTGACTACTGCAGAGCCACTCACGAAAGACAGCGCCGTAGAGTCGAACTTGACAAGCATCTCGATACCGACAACCTTATCCCGGTTGGTAAAGAGAATGTTAACCGTTTGTGTGGTCCTCGGCCTGGCGTTTACGCTTTCTATCTGATATTCGAATGGACTGCGGATCCGGAAAACGCCCTTTGTAAGGTCACGGACTTCTACTTCGGTTAATTCTTTCAAAGAGTCGCGGGTGGTTACTTTACCACTGATAGCCAAGCTGTCATAACCAGTAGTGGCAGTTGAATCCACATGCAGGACAACCGAAAAGAGCCATTTCTCCAGATCCGAAGGTGCGATACTGTCGACCGAGAAGGGTATTGCGCCCACCTTGATTGTTGAGTCAGTCGAGCTTACATCAACTATTACGGATTGCTCCGCACCGGAAAAAACAGCCTTGTTAAAAACGATTTCACCTGTGTTATAGGTAAAATTATCCGGATCGAATTCAAGCTCGGCTTCCACTCCAACCACAGTCTCAGCATTCTTGAAATAAACTTTGACTGTATCGGAGCCGCCAAGGGGTGCAGTCGCTTCCCTGTCTACTCTAAGGCTGTGCATCCCTTTAATCTGAAAATTTCCATCCACCAGAGCAGCTTGGTTTTCAATCAATGCTTTAGTCGCTGTTGTATCACGATTAGTTACAATACCTCCAGTCAAGTCCAGCAGATTGATTGCTGATACTTCTGCATCTTCACCTGGTTTCAGATAGACCTTGGCTACCCAACGTGGATCGTTGGAGGTCGGTATCACCGCATCTAATGCCATAGAAATGATGCCCACTTTTACCTGGCATTTACCGCTGGCATAAGTGGTTGTAACTATCGCTGCTTCCGGTGTTCCATTCTGCCAGAGAGTTTGGTTCAGCTCGACTGTTCCAGTATATTCGATTTGGGTGCTGTCGAATTCCATGGTGAATTCCACAGCGACAGCATCATTTGCGTTATTAATGTAAATACTTACTGGAACAGTGATACCGAAACTGGCTGCAACAGTATCCGCGGCTAGTTTATAGCTGCTTTGGATGATGAAATCGCCGCTTTTTAAATTAGCGCTTGCAATAACTATTTCATCAAAGCTAACCGTGGTAAAAAGCCCGCTCGGAGCGATAGTCTCCGTGCCTGAGGCAACTCCTTTCTTAACGTCCAAAACCACTGAAAAGATCCTTTTCGGGGTTGTAGTTTTGGCTATTTTTGCATCCAGGCTCGTTAATGAAAGGAACCCTACCTTGACCGTACCTGCGGTACTGTCAAATACTATTTGAGGGCTACCCCAGGAAGCAGCATTCCACATGGCTGAATTGATGTCCAGACTACCCTCTTTGTAGCTGAATTTTGCAGCATTGAAACTCAATGTTATTTCAGCAGCCGGGTAGTCAGCATCCGTGGTTATGTACACATCAACCGTATCATATCCACCGGTGTAGGCCTGGGCATCCCTTACGTCTATGGCATCGACCGCATACAGCCTGCCTCCGTTGAATATCAGTAATGCAGCAATAACTCCCGCCAGGCTTAACAGCCTCTTAAGTTTCATATCTTAACCTCCCCGTCTTTTGACGAGCAGTTAGAAGGAGTAACTTTATCATCTGTTTCTCATTTCCTAGAAAGAGCTTCAGCCTAGTTAATTGATAAAGCACAACAATACAGACAATAATGATATTTCTTTGCTTAAAAAGAGTGCCGAATTCTTCAGAGAATTCGGCACTCTTTTCGCCATTATCTCCTCATCACTTGAGGATAACCATCTTCCTGGTCTTGCTGAAGTCGCCAGCCTTGATCCGGTAGAAATAGACACCGGAAGAAACCGTGCGGCCATGATTATCTGTTCCATCCCACTGGACCTGGTAAGAGCCTTCGCTCTTAACCTCATTGACCAGGGTCTGGATCAACTGACCGCGCATGTTGTAGATATTGAGGCTGACATCGACTTGCTGACCCTCAGGAATATCATAGGAGATAGTCGTCGACGGGTTGAAGGGGTTAGGATAGTTCTGTCTCAAGGCAAAAACCTTGGGCAGGACTGCCTTCAGTGACAAGGCTTCACGGTTCATCTCCGCCTGGACGTCCTCTTCGAAGCCGACGCTCAGGAGCGAAATATCTCCTGTGCCGTCGAACTTGTCACCCACAGCAGAAACTGGAATACTCAGAATCACTCCGCTTCCGCCGGGGATTGGACGACCGTCGATGTTGATGACCACTACGCCGTAGACACCCTCTGCCTCGTTGTTGTGCGAGACAACAGTCAGATCTCCAAGACGGCCGGCTGCAGTAGCTTCGCCCAAGACGAACTTCTCAGTATCGTACTTGATCTTGAAGACACCGAGGTTCAGGTTGCCTTTGCTCTCCATGTTAATGGTGAGGTTGGCGTTGGCCTTGTCCACCTCTTGATAGCCAAGCTCGACTTTGGCGCTGCGACTCTCTTTCTGAGCAACGCCGGCAAGCAACACAGTGGTATCTCCCTTCCAGATCTTGAGCAGATTGCTGAGATCAATATCGCTTATAATACCATTTCCATCGAGATCGAGGCCTAAGTAATCCAATGTATCCGCTGTTTGGGCGCCCAGTAACAGATAGACACAGGTCATCAGATCGGTTACGGTGGTCGGAGCAGTGCTGAGGTTCCGCTTACCGCGCGGCGGCCCGACAATGTACTTCTTGAACGGCGAATAGACTATCGAGTCAATATTGTCGACAACCTTGATCTGATACCGCACATAGTCGGCCAGCTTCCGTGCGGGCACATATGCATTAAACCTGTAGGAATCAGGCAGTGTTGTCGCCAGTTTCGCCGAATCAGCCAGTACCGTGTCGGTGACGGCAGCCAGCGTGAACTTGCCTTCGCTCATCGTAAGCGCCGTGGTGAGGACGCGGAGATAGACCGCCTTGATCTTGTCCCCGTCTCTCACATCAACAGCAACCGCCTGTGAATCCAGGGAGGCCACGCGTGTCGAGTCTTTCGGATAGTTCGGGAAATTCTTGAAAGTAATCTGGGAAGCACCCGCCACACTCACGATCTTTGTGAGTATCGAGAAGTAGGCCTTAGTGACATCGGTCCGGCCGGTCATACTGACCTCAATGGCAATCGAATCGTTTTGGCTTTCGGCGCCAGTCTTGACAGTCACACCCGCCACTCCGTCAGAACCGGTCTGAACGTCCGCGGTGTCTTTGGTGGTGCCTTTGAAAGTCGCCGAACCGGAGATCACAGCAAAATGCACTACGGAATCCGCCAGAGCGTTGCCGTAAGTATCTTTCAGCGAGACTTTCAGCTGATCGGCAAGCGTGAAGAGCCTGGTGGTTTTGATCGTGGTGTCCGGAGAGACCCTGGTGATGGCCTTGGCAATTGTCGGCTTGACCGCGATCATCACCGAATCGATCACATCGATTCTGGCTGAATCCATAATCGCCAGGTAGTAAGAGCCGGCTTTGGAGAAGGTAATCAACAGGCTGTCCACTACCGAGGCGCTTTCGTTCTTATCTATATCAATCGATACATGCACGGTATCGTACACGTCAGTGCCGGTGCTTGTTTTGGTTACACCGGCATATGTGTGCTTGACCGTGGTAGTGTAAGAAGCGGTGCCCAAAGTGGTCTTGCCTGGACCCTTGACAATCAGTCCAAAACCAGTGCTGGAGCTGATAACATTGCCATAGTTATCACCTTTCAGCGCTCTGAACAGACTCTGCACGCCGACTTTCAGCGTATCCAGCTTGCTGCGGCTGATATCGGTGAAATACTTGGCTTTATTGGTAATGGGATTGGTTCCCCCGGGCGGTATCAGATGCAGTCTGCGGAAACCGCCGTCGGAAACAAGCATACCCTTATTGGATTTACCTGTGACCTTGGCCCAGACCGGGCTAGCTTCAGTGGACACCCGGAATGAGTACCCGGTGTCTGACTTGGTGGGGTTCACGAAGTCAGAGATTGAGACTTTGACTGTCGGGGAGGTCGCCGAGGCATCGAGCACCAGCGGGGTAACTATGGCGATCGAATCCTTCTTGTCCGTACCCTGGAACACTGCCACAGCTTCTATCGCAGTACCGGTTCCCACTGCCACTTTCACCTTGGCTTTGGTGATACCGGAGGGGATACCGCTGCCGGAGGGCAGATCAGGGAAGACGATGAAGATAGTGCTGTCGGCTCCATCCGGGCGCAGGGTGTTATCACCCACAGGAATATCGAACTGAACAACTTTGGTGACCGTTGCACCTGCAGTGTCCCCGGCGGCTGCCGCCGCACTGAGATTGGTCACACTGTCTATGGCTGCGGCCGGTTCCAGATTGAATATGCCGAGCTCCTGGGTCCTGAGCAAGCCCGCTGCGTATTTACCGGCGGTCCCGGTACCCAGCATTCCGGCTTTCCACTTGATGCTTAACCGGTTGCCGATACCGATATAGTTCAACCTCAGACCTAATGCAGGATCTAAGATATCATCATTTTCCTGTATTTCACCATCGACCCCACCGAGATTGAGCCGGCTGCTGTCCTTGCGCGCCGCAGTTAAGTTATAGATAAAGGAGCTGTCGCGGGCCATCGATAGACCAGTAGCCCAAGGCCTGGTGGCACCGGGGTTATCCAGCGTGAGCGAATCGAGGACATTTGCGCCGGTGGCAAGATTGTAACTGACAGGATCCCGGTCGTTGATCAGGAAGTTGAGCATCTTAACCAGGTCGTTACCGGTATCATCGCCATTAATATCGTAAGTCGGATGCGCTACGCCGTCGATAAAATACTTATCCGCCTTGAGATCCATATTGGTTACATAGTTGTAAGCCGTGTCAAGGGCGAATATCGGCAGCATATGCGGTATGGTGGCGTTCTGGACGACTTGCTTATTCGCGTTCGCGTAATTCAGCGAATCAGCGAAAACCGAGACATCCCAGGCGATCGGCGGTCCGGGCTGGACTTTGATCAGGATACTGTCAGCCACTGTCCGGTCGCCTATCGCGTAAGCGATCAACTGGATGGCTTCTGCATCCGGGTGCGAAGTGGTGCCCAGATAGACCAGAGTGCTGAGATCGACCACGCTGGAGGCAACCGAGAACTCCTTCAGCGTGTCGCCACCGATCTTCGTTGTCCCGCTGGAATACTTAAAATGCGTGGCCGGGCGGGAATAACCACCGACAGTGGTCCCGCTTTTCAGGATGCCGGTGCGGGTGTTGTTCCAAGTATAGGACTTCACCTGATACTCTTTCAGTGTGCTACCTACTTTTTCACCCTTCGCATAATAGGTTAGATCCACGGCCCGGAAGTCCAGGACAACTTTCTCGATTCCTGATTTGCTCTCCGAAGATCCGCTCATGGTAAGATCGTCGAACTTGTCACCGAACTTGTCCAAGAGCGAGATTTTGAAGGTTCCCAGGCCGGCGTCAGTCGAGGAACGCCCGTTGTACATGAAATTGGTATTCGTGGACTTTGTCCATTTAGGCCCTGAGGCGTCGAAAGTGATTGACCCGACCTGATAGGCGACATCCGTACTCAGAATGCCGAGCTTTACAACTGTCTTATTGGTAGCCGGGACATTCAGCAGTCTTCCCTGCGCCATGGAATACAAATATTCTAAAGAGGCGGTCGGGTCAGCACTAACGAGCTTGAAGGTGAATTCAACAGAATCGACATCATCCTCGGCAGTAAATTTTATACCGTAGGTGCCCAATTTTGAATCGGCGCCATACTGACCCAGATACAATATAACCCGAGAACCGTCACCTGCGTTCAAATCCGGCACAATCTGGTGGATTAAGTTCTGTGCAGTTACAGGTTCATCATTGGTAATATCCCATACACCATCCTCATCCTCAGAAATGGTCCCTAAATGTGTTCCATTAGCTCCATAAAAATATAGCGTATCACGATAAGCATCAGCGGTGGTTAAACTCTGTCTCAAAGTAATATATGTATCACCCCGATAGCTAGTTGTGCCAGGAGTTGGATCAAACGCACCATCCCAGGCAGCACCGGCGCCGGTAGCCTTTGTTGGAGTAGAGGTGAAATCACCTTGATCTGTAGCCGCATAAATCCACAGCTCATCCTTAGGACCTTCAAAGTAGTCCGGCACGTAGTTTCCGAACCGGTCTACAACGATCACTGAATCTACATCCGGCCAAAACGAGGTGGTGGCTATGGCCGTGATATTTTCATTGAGGGTCACATGATCGGCCAGGTCGTTTTCCACATAAAAGCTCGTGGAATCTACGAAATTACCTTCTTGGAGGGTTGTGGAAGAATGGCTTAACCTAATTTTCATGTATCCCTGGTCGGTATCATAATCTTCGTCAAAATACTCGTTGACGTCAGTAACACTCTTGCCGTACCAGATACCTTTCAGGAATTCCATCTCAACGACACGTTTGTCGGAAAAGGTATTGACATCCTTGATCTTAACCCGTGGGGCTACATCTGATTCGTAACTTGCTGTTGTGGTGTCGTTTGATTCCAATACTTCGATATCGGCCGATTGGACATAAAACTGAGATTCAACAGTCTGGCTAGTTCCGGAATCCCAATATCTGTAAGTAATCTTGATACCGTTGTCTTTAAGCGCAGTTGAGTAGAGTGCGGTTCCTGCTGGGAAGGTTACAGTGTAATAAACGCCCCCGGAAAGCTCCTGCCTGGGCGCTTCCCATTTGACCATCAGGTCGAACTTATGCCCGACCGTGTCAGCAGATATTGCGTCCGATACCGTTCTATACCCACCTCCAAGGACATTAGAGCCCCCAACACCGTAAGCCCTTATCGTGAAATCTACTGAACTGGCATCGGTAATCTGCGCAAAGAGATTCGTACTTACTAAACCCAGCAACAGAAAGAAGATAACTGTTGTACTGGAGAAAAGGCGAGACTTCATAAGAGATGTCCTCCTTTGGAAGTTTTAAGGTAAGTCTCCAGACAAAAAATCAAAGGCAGTCGGTATTGCTTCATAGACACCCCTCCATAAATTGAAATTGAGAATGGAAACAAAATCTAAATCATACACAAATTTCACAACCAGAAAACGTTATGAAATAAGAATTAACACTCTCCTCCTTTTTCATTCAGGTGAAAATAAAGTATCTAACCGCAAGAATTACAATGACTTAGTCGATTAAGGAAGAACAGACAAACTCTCTGGAACCCCAAATGCCTTCTAATATATACTCCGGTCAAAATTTTGTCAAGAATTTTCTGTCAAGAAAACAGCTGGAAAATTTTGTAAAATCAGTGTCCGGTGTAATTTTCCATCGCCCTCCTCGATAGGTTTTTAGCTATTTGAACTACAGGATTCAGGAGTCAGCCCTGAATGGCTGACTCCTGAATTAATTTAATATTCTAACCCGCTAAAAGTTTCAGCAGAGCGAGCAGGTCGAAAATATCCGTTTTGCCGCTGATATTGACATCCGAAGCCACATTATCGGGTTTGGAGCCGCCGAGCACTTTAAGAAGCTCAAGCAGGTCGAAAATGTCAACCTTGCCGCTCTGGTCGACATCACCGGGCTGGAGTGTAAGCTCCAGCAGCACCAATTGGTATACATTATCAGGCGCGTCCTGGGGCAGGGTCGCCGAGTTCATGGCATCCTGAGCCAGGATATAGTATTTCATTACTGTACCGTCTGCAACCGAATCCTCTATCACTCCGGTAAACCGGTTTACACCTTCACCGGCACGCGTCAGCGCAAGCTCGGTGAACTCCGTTTCATCCCCGAGCATGTAATAGAGCATGGCCGTGGTGGCGGTGAAATCGTCATTGGTCACGTTAATCTGGATCTCATACGGTCCGGTCAGGCTGTACAATGTATCGACACCGGAGGGTGCGACAGTGTAGTTTCCGGCTTTGACTTTAGGGTCTGTAATGACCGGAGCCACTACATCCAGGTCCGCGCCCAGGGTATAATTGGTGATCGCAAAATTCGTCACCGTAAAGGTGGCCTTGTTGGAATCCGTCTCAACCACGATATCGCTCATCTGGACCCAGATACGCTGGCTTTCGTCATAACCGAAGACCGAGATGCGGTCCTCGGTGAAATTGGGCACCTCGCTTGGCAGGTCCTCATCGAAATAGTACAGGGAAACAGTGACAGCGGCGCCGGCTGCGGTTTGCAGGGCTGAAAGATCGAGGCCCCAGCCGCGGCGGATGCCGTAGAACTGGCTGATCAGGTCCCCGGCCATGTAAGTGTATACACCCTTGCGGGTTTTCGGGGGATTTCCACCGTCTGAAGCAAGCAGGGTCACCTCTGGCAGCCAGTCGAAAAAGCCCGAGATTTCACTGAGCAGGGCCTGGAAGCCTGGCAGGCTGCCGGTGCCCCCGTTAAGCAGCGAAAGGAACAGGCCCAGTCCCTCCGGGTACAGCGTATGGCTTAATCCAGCGGTCAGGTCGGGAACCGCGGCGCTGTCGCTCCGCACTACCGCAATCTCCACAATCACGGTGTCGCTGACTCCTCCGCGGACATCCACAGCCCAGAACTTGAACACAGCCGAGGAGATCTGCTGATCAGGCGGGAGTTTCCCGGTGTCGAAAATGAACACGTTTCCGTCGCGGATCTTGGCCGGCGGGTCATCGCCCTGGGTCAGGAACGGCACACGGCCTGCGGTGAACAGCTCAAAGACGTCGTTGTCCGGATCGCGCGCGTCCACTTCGAAAGTGATATAGTCACCCTCGGCAACTGCCTGGTTCTCGATCTGGAGCACGGTCGGGGGCAGGTTGACATCTTTGATGGTAACCTTGACCTTTTTACTGACTACGAACTTCCCATCGGTCACCACTACCTCGAACTGGCGCGAGCCGGCCTGTGTGTAATCCGGGGTGAAGATAATCTTCCTAGGTGTTCCGGTAAATACTGCCTGGGCCCTTCTGGGCAGGCCGGTGACGCTGAAAGTCAAGGCATCCCCGCCCAGATCCTCGGCCTCGACCACTATCTCGAGCTGTGCGCCCTCGTTGACATTCAGCTCCAGGAGTCCGGAGCCTGAGAGCGTTCCTTTGAAGGATGGAGCGACATCAGTGTCCAGCACCTCCAGCTTGAAACGGCGCGTCACGCTCAAGGGGGCCGCGGCATCGTTATCCTTAGCGGTCACAATGACCTCATAAACACCTGCCTGCTGGTAGCCCGGGGTCAGTTTTATGGCTGCGGTCACCGGGTTTGCCGCCACAGCAGTGAGCTGCGCGCCTGACGGCAGGCCGGAGACGGTGATACTGACCAGGTTGCCTGCATCCGGATCCGAGGCGGTGACCTGGATAGTGAGCGTCGCGCCCTCGGCAACCACCTGATCACCGACAGGATCGATCTTCGGGGGACGGTTCACATTACCCACAGTGATTATTACATTGGCGCTGTCAATGCCGCCGGTCTTGCCGTCCGAGGCTGTAAAGAGCACCTGGTAGTTGCCGCTCTGATCCTGGCCGGGCGTCCAGCTAAAAGCTCTGGTGGCCGCGGTGAAAGTGGCTCCTGTGGGCACGCTGGAGGCGGCGTAAGTCAGTAAATCGTTGTCCGGGTCAGTGGCCAGGACCGTAAACTGCAAGAGCTGGTTTTCGCTGACTGTCTGGTTTTCAATATTCAGCTTGGGTTTGCGGTTGACATCCACCACTTTCAAGTTGACAGTCTCCGAGACCTTATTCCCGGAGGCGTCCGTAGCGTTAAAGGTGACCTGGTAATCCCCGGCCTGGTCGTAGCCCGGTCTCCACTTGAACAGACCCTTCGGGAACAGCTCGGCCCCGGCAGGCAGGCCCTCGGCCCCGAACACCACCGCTTCGCCGCTGGCATCCACGGCCTGGAGAGTGAACTTATAAGGCTGGTTCTCGTTTATCGCCCGGTCACCGATTGGTGAAAGCACGGGAACCACATCTTTTTCTTTGACCTTTACGGTGAGAGCCTCGATGTCCTTGAACTTGCCGTTCGTAACACCGAAAGAGACATTATAGGTACCGGACTGTAACAAAGTGGGAGTCCAGGTAAAGCGGGCAGATTTGGCATTGAATGCCGCTCCCTCAGGCAATTCTGTAGCCACAGCCCAGAAAGTGAGGCTGTCTTTGTTCAGGGTCAGATCAGTGAGAGGCAGGTCAAAGGCAAGCTCTTCGCCTTCGAATATCTCCTTGACCCCGAAAGCGGCAAACTCCGGAGGGGCCTTGATATTGCCTCCGAGGACAGTGACGCCGACAGTCATAATGTCGAACAAGCTGTCCGGGTCATGCACCAGAAACTTGACCATGTTAGGTCCGATGTCCGTAGCGGCGGGAGTCCAGCTAAAAGTCTGCCCGTCGAAAGTGGCCCCGCGGGTCAGGATGTTATCCGTCGGGCTTCTCAACAGAATCAGGTAGGTCAGCAGATCCCCTTCGTTGGGGTCTGTGGCCTGCAGGGTAAACTGAACTGGACTGCCGGCTTGGACTGTAAAAGCCGGTATCCGGGTAAACACAGGGCGCAGGTTCACGGCGCTGATCGTGATTGCGACCTCGAGAGTATCCTTGAGGCTGTCCGGGTCAGCGGCAATGAAGGTGACAGTATATTCACCCGCCGCCGGGGCCGGCCAGTCGAACACCGGATTCGTGAAGGTGGCTCCCTGGGGCAGATCCAACACTGTGATGGTGGCAATCTGTCCGTCAGGATCGGAGGCTTCCACGATGAAGCTTAGAGGCTCCCCTGCATCCCCTTCAACAGCCAGGGCATAAGTGCTCAAGACCGGCGGGCGGCTGACATTCTGGACTACCAGGGTGACCAGGTGGGTCCCCCTGGCCCCCTCTTTGTCTACAGCGACCAGGGTGAACTGGTAGGTGCCGGCAGCATCTGAACCGGGGGTCCAGGTGATTTTGACAGCCTGGGCGTCGAACACGGCGTTCCCAGGCAGGTTGAGCACAGAGAGTGTAGGGAGTACGCCTGTGGGGTCGTCGTCCCAGGGAGGGTCGAAGACATAGGAGAACTGCTCGCTTTCCTTGGCATAAAGGGTGTCAACGAACACCTCCCATATCGGCGCCAGATTGACCGGCGTCTCCGCAATGGTGAACGTTACGGATACCGAATCTCTCCCCACACCGTCGGTCACTCCCAGGATAGCGCTGAAAGTGCCGGCTGCCGGGGGAGTCCAGGAGAAAATACCGGTCAGGCTGTCGACCTTGGCCCCTGTACCGGGAGATTTGATCAGCAGGTATTTCAGCGGGTCCTTGTTCGGGTCCGTAGCTTGTAAGGCGAAAGAGATCAGGCTGCCGGCATTGCCCAGCCTGGCGCCGGGATTCTCGAGCTCTGGCGGGGGGTTGGTCACCGTGATATTGACTGTGAGAGAGTCGGCATTGCCTTCTAGATCGGTCACAGTGAACAATGCAGTGAATTTGCCGGCTGTGGCTGGCAGCCAGGAGAACTTCCGGGTTGCGGCGTCAAACGCAGCGCCCGCGCCGGGCGAGGTGGCCATGGCATAGGTCAGGCCCGTGAGCGTGGTATCGGTAACAGAGAGCCGGAGAGCCAGCGAGTCGCCCAGGTCCACCGCCTGGTCGCCCAATGCGGCAAATTGGAGGGTTAAAATAGGTTTTTGTATTATAAATTTCTGTATGGCGAGAATAGGAGATGGGACTAGGTGCCAAGGATCTTGTTGTGTTGAAATCCAAATTGTTGTCTCTGTACCTTCAGCAATCCCCTCTTTAACATTAAAACGTATTATTAAGATATTACCAGACCCTTTTTCTATAACACCAATTCTACCTAATAATACAATTTTAACTGTATCAGGAAAAACAAAACGATATGAGACATCCATGTCAATTGATCGATCCAACTGAACAGGAGATTCTTTTATGTACTCTAAAATTTCTGAATCGTAATGAATTTCAATTGCTTTGGTAGTTATATCTACATCATTTTCAACACCTATAAAAATTTCTGAATTGGTTCCAGCTAATGTTCCACTTAATGTCCATGTGGTATCCTCTTCAGCAGCCCGGGCGGAGATTGCCAGAAAACTGAACAGGAAAAAAGCACGTACATTCGACCGGAAAAAAGCGCGCACTATTTTTCCAAAAGACATACTGCCCCCTTGTTGTGAAATTTGAATATTAAGAGTCAATATCTATGCCAGAACAACGGGCGAGCCGCATATTATATAAGGTATTAAATATCAAAGAACTATAATATGTCAAGAAATAAAGGGATGCGCGCTGGCCCGTTTTTTTGTTACTTTCCGAGTAACATTACAACTCTGCAGGTTGCATAATCCTCCATATTTAAGTTTGCGAATCATAATCAAATATGAGAGATTGGCAAAGGGACAAAGGCACAAAGGGACAAAGGGACAAAGGCACAAAGGCACAAAGGCACAAAAACTCACACAGGCACAGAGGCACAATATAAAAAGAAACCTATGAAAAATGTTATCCTTTTTTTTAGAATATGGCCTGTTTTATATAACTCTTTAAAAATAAATAGGTTAATGTAGGGGCGGGTTTCAAACCCGCCCCTACAGACAACATTTTATCCTTTTACCTGGGATTTTTTCAAAGGTCTCATAAAGGGCGGGTTTCAAACCCGCCCCTACAGTTTGTAACGCAAATAAGGTTTCAGAAATCCAAAGCCTCCAAATACGAACCGAACTGGAAAAACCAGGGATTTTCATGTAAACCATATCGAAAAACAGAAGAATGGACTGGTGTCTCTCCTGGCGGAAACAGGCTGTTTTTTCTTCAGGATTGATTGAGAAATTGAATGTCGACATCTCCTGAGATAAAACGCGGGTCTCTGGCTATTTCTTTGTGAAACTCGATTGTTGTCGGAACGCCAAGAATGATGAATTCGTCAAGCGAGCGTCTGAGCCGCGCAATCGCCTCCTGGCGGTCCCGGGCGTGGACAATGAGCTTGGCGAGCAGGGAATCATAGTAAGGCGGGATCTTATACAACTGGTAAACATGGGTGTCGACCCGGACGCCGGGTCCTCCGGGAGGATGGAAAGAAGTGACCTCACCCGGGCAGGGCATGAAATCGCGTCCCGGGTCCTCGGCGTTGATCCGGCATTCGATGGCGTGGCCCCTCAAAACGACATCTTCTTTCTTAAAAGAGAGCGGCCTGCCGCTGGCGATGGCGATCTGCTCGGCCACGAGGTCTAATCCGGTCACCATCTCGGTGACCGGGTGCTCCACCTGGATGCGCGTATTCATCTCCATAAAGTAATAATTCAGCTCTTTGTCCAGCAGAAACTCCACAGTGCCTGCGCCGATATAATCGATAAGCCTGGCCACTCTCACCGCAGTTTCTCCCATCTTTTCGCGCAACTGGCCGGTCATTACCGGGCAGGGAGATTCCTCCACCAGTTTCTGGTGTCTCCTCTGGATCGAGCAATCGCGCTCGCCCAGGTGCAGGACATTGCCGAAGGTGTCAGCGATGATCTGGAACTCCACGTGGCGCGGCTTCACCAGGTACTTTTCCAGATAGAGGTCCGGATTGCCAAAAGCGCTTTTCGCCTCGTTCTGGGCAATCGGGAAAAAGCTGCGCAGCTCCTTTTCGCTGCGCGCCACCCGCATTCCCTTGCCTCCGCCGCCTGCGGTCGCCTTGAGCATCACCGGGTACCCTATTTCCGAAGCTGCTTCCAAGGCCCGCTTTTCATTTTTGAGGGTCCCGTCGCTCCCCGGGATCACCGGGATATTGTTCTGGATCATCAGCTTTCGGGCAGTGGCCTTATCCCCCATCTGGCGGATATTTTCAGCCGTGGGGCCGATAAAAACAAACTGGCTGTTGGAGCAGATTTCAGCGAATTCGGCATTTTCAGCCAGAAAGCCGTATCCGGGATGGATGGCGTCGGCATTGGTTATTTCAGCCGCAGCGAGGATGCGCTGGATGTTCAGGTAGCTGTCCAGGGCCGGGCCCCGTCCGATACAAACCTCTTCATCTGCGAAACGCACGTGCAGGGAGTCGCGATCGGCCTGGCTGTACACAGCCACAGTGTTTATCCCAAGCTCCTTACAGGCCCGGATAACTCTCAGTGCGATTTCTCCCCGGTTGGAGATCAGCACTTTCTTGAACAGAGCCAATTATTTTCCCTCCGGCTCGATAAGGAACAGGCGGTGGCCGAACTCGACCGGCTGTGCGTTCTCCACACAGATCTCTCTGATAATGCCTGGAACATCGCTCTCCAGCTCGTTCATCAATTTCATGGCTTCGAGAATGCAAAGCGTCTGGCCCACCTCGACCCTGTCACCGAGATCCACAAACGGAGGTGCTCCCGGACTCGGAGCGCGATAAAACGTGCCGACCATCGGAGCGGTCACTTCAATCAGATTCGTCCTGGATTTCTTTTCTTGCTTTTCTGTTTCGGCTGCGGTCCCCGATGGGTTTTCTTCTTTAGGAGCCGCCGAAAGCACTGCAGGGGCCGGCAAAAATTGAGGCGCCGGGTTGGCCGCTGTCTGGGCAGGCAAATTCCGGGGAGATTTGACGATTTTAACTTTTGTTCCGCCGTCTTCTATTTCCAGCTCATTTATTTCGCTCCGCTCGACTAACCGGATCAACTGCTTTAGATATCTGACATCCATAGAATCCTCACTGGTTTTAAGGAATCAAAAGACAACACATCTACCAGCGGTTAATTGTTTTTTCCCCTTGCTGCGCCGCCGCCCGGCGCAAGAGAATTCGATACAGTAAGAGCAGGATTGAAACCGGCTCATTAAACTCTTTCCAAATACCCGTTTGTCCGACGATCCAGCTTGATTGTGTCACCGACATTTATAAAAAGAGGCACGTTCACTATGGCTCCGGATTCGAGCTTAGCCGGCTTGTTCCCTCCGGTGGCCGTATCTCCGCGAAGGCCCGGATCGGTTTGGACAACCTTTAGCTCGATAAAGAAAGGCAGCTCCAATTCCAGAATTTTTTCATTGTGGAACAGCCCGGTAACCTCGAGATTTTCTTTCAGATATTTGACCTGGTCGCCGATAACCTCGTCTGAAACCGGGAACTGCTCGAATGTATTGTTGTCCATGAAATAATAAAGGCTGCCGTCATTGTACAAATACTGCATAGGCCTGCGCTCGATGCGTATTTCGGTGACCCGCTCGCCGGCGCGGAATGTCCGGTCGATAACTGCGCCGGTGCGCATCTTTTTGAGCCTGGTCCGCACAAAAGCGCCGCCTTTGCCCGGCTTGACATGCTGAAACTCGACAATCGACATGAATTCACCGTCAAGCTCAAGCACCATCCCGTTTCTGAAATCAGCCGTATTAGCCAAAAAAAAATCCTCCTCTATGTTATTTTGATCTGGTATTTGAATGCGGTTTATTACCCATGCACAGGGATCAATCCAGGGCGCTCACACAGGCGCGCCCCGGCACCAACACGGGGACGTCATTTTTTTGAATAATCCAGGTGGGGGCGGGTTTGAAACCCGCCCCTGCCAATGAAATTGTCTAGACCTGTATTTAACCGGCATTATTCACAAATGAACCAAAGCCTGTACGGGCAGGCCCCTGTGCCTGCCCATTTTTGGGATTTCCTTGATGTGAATCGGGCGGCCACGGGGGGCCGCCACTACAAAAACGGG